>NZ_JBEXYU010000006.1:0-443447 GCF_040631115.1 Nonomuraea sp. NPDC005692
CCCTTCGGCTCCAGCTTCCCCCTCCTCCCCGCGCCCCCCCCCCCCCCCCCCCGGGGGGGGGGGGGGCCGCGGCCCCGGCCCGCCCATCCCGAACACCCCGGCACAGGAGAAACATGAGAGTCCTCGGCTTCGGCGACAACATCGTCGACCGGTTCGTCGATCGGGGCATCGACTATCCGGGCGGCAACAGCGTGAACGTCGCCGTCTACGCGGGCCGCCTCGGCGTCGAGGCCGCCTACCTCGGGGTCTTCGGCGACGACGACCTCGGCGGCTTCCTGCGCGAGGCCGTCGCCGCGCAGGGCGTCGCGGTCGACCGCTGCGTGGTGCGCCCCGGCGAGAGCGGCGTGTCCCGGCTGCGCGTGGACGACGGCGACCGGGTCTTCCTGGGCTGGAACGGCGGCGGCGTCACCGTGCGGGAGCCGCTGGCGCTGACCGGCGACCTGCTCGCCTACGCCGGCTCGTTCGACCTGGTGCACTCCAGCGTCTACTCCGGCAGCGAGGACGAGCTGCCCGGGCTCGCCGGCCTGCGTCCCCTGGTCAGTTTCGACCTGTCCAGCGAGGACGACTACCGCGCCCCCGCCTACCTGGACCGCGTCTGCCCGCACGCCGACCTGGTGCTCCTGTCCTGCTCCCACCTGGACGAGGCGGCCACCCGCGACCTGCTGGCCCGCGCCGTGGCGAGCGGCGCCCGCCTGGCCCTCGGCACCAGGGGCGTGGACGGCGCGATGGCCTACGACGGCCACGACCTGGTCGCCGCCCCCGCCCGGCTGGTCGAGGACCCGGGCAAGATCGTCGACACCATGGGCTGCGGGGACGCGTTCCTGGCCGGGTTCGCGGTCTCCCTGCTGCTCGACGGCTGGCGCAAGGGCGCCGCGCCCGGCCCCGGGCCGGTCCTGCGGGCGCTGCTGGCCGGCGCGGAGACCGCCTACGACCAGTGCTTCGTCGAAGGCGCCTTCGGCTTCGGCAGGCCCGCCCCGCGCGGCTAGCATGGGCGTGCCCGCGACCCCCCAGAAACGAGGAACCCGTTCGATGGCAGCCGACCGGAGCCAGTCGGGGCGGCCGACGATCTCGGAGGTGGCCGCCGAGGCCGGCGTCGGCCGCGCCACCGCGGCCCGCACCCTCGGCGGCTACGGCTATGTCAGCCCGGAGCTGCGCGAACGGGTGCTGGCGGCGGCCGAGAAGCTCGGCTACCGCACCAACGCCCTGGCCCGCAGCATGTCCACCGGGGTCAGCCACACGCTCGGCGTGATCCTGGCCGACATCGGCAACCCGTTCTTCGCGGGCGTCATGCGCGGCATCTCCGACGCCTCGCGCGCCCGCGGGTTCGACACGATCGTGCTGAGCACGTACGAGCGGCTCGACGAGGAGGTGGCGGCCACCGACGTGCTCATCGACAAGCGGGTCGACGGCGTCATCATCGCCTCGGCGGCCGTGGGGCGCGACGAGGTCAAGCACATCAGGGCGGCCATGGGCCGGGGCATCCCGATCGTGCTGGTCGACCGCGCGGTCGCGCCGCTCGACCTCGACACGGTCGTCATCGACAACCGCGGCGCGGCCCGCGAGGCGGTCGAGGTGATGATCGCGGCCGGTCACCGGCGCATCGGGTTCGTGTGGGGGCCGTCCTCGATCGATCCGCCGGTGACCAGGCGGGCGCTGCTGGAGAAGGCCCGCAACGTGTGGACCGACGGCGAGCGCCTGCGCGGCTACCTCGACGCGCTCGACGACGCCCGCATCCCCTTCGATCCCGAGCTGGTCATGACCGGCCCGAAGACCGAGGAGTGGGCCACCCAGGAGGTGGCCCGCATGCTGGCGCTGCCCGACCGCACCACCGCCCTGTTCTGCACCGAGACCGACGCCGTGACCGGGGCGCTGCGGGCCGTACGCGCCGCCGGGCTGTCCTACCCGGCCGACATCTCGCTCATCGGCTTCGACGACAGCGCCTGGGCGGCCGTCATGGACCCGCCGCTGACGATGATCGAGCAGCCGGTCCACCAGCTCGGCGCGAAGGCGGCGGAGGTGCTGCTCGACGTGCTCGACGGGGCCGAGCCGCGGCACGACGTGCACACGCTGCGCTCGCGCCTGGTCACCCGCGCCTCGGTCGCCCCGCCGCCGTCCTGAGCGGGCGGCCGGCGGTCAGGGATGGGTGACCTGGGGCGAGGTGGTCACCACCTCGCGGGTGGGGCGCGGCGCGGGAGGGGTGCGCGGACGGCCCGCCGCCACGAACACGACCGCCGACAGCAGCGTCATCGCGACCACGATGACCAGGATGAAGGCCATCTCCCGGCGCGTCACCGGGCAGCGGCGGCGCCGGGCCGGTTTGGCGTTGAGCGCGTCGATGCGGCAGGCGAAGTCGCGGTCCTGCCAGCGCAGATCCTGCTCGATCTCGGCCAGGATGCGGCGTTCGCGGTCCGACAGGCTCATGGCCGCCGCTCCCGTCCCGCGACGCCGTGGGCGGGGGCGGGCGGTGAGGTCAGCGGTTCGGTCATGTCGTTCTCCGTCGCTCCCGGTCAGAAGTAGCCCCCGTCAGGGCGGCCCGGTCGGGGTCGGCCCTGGTCAAAGGGCGTCCCGCTGGTGAGGCGCGCCTTCGTGGCGGCGCGCTCTGGCGGGTCGCCGGCGGCCCCACAGGCCCGCGATTTCTCCGTACCCGGCGGCGCAGGCTCGATGCGGTGCCTTACCGCGCCCGGTATGAACCGTTACGCCCGGTGTGCGATGTCGGCCTAAATCCAGACATTTCCTTCACCTGGCGTCGATTTCCGGCTTACCGGACCTCGGCCGTGCCGGTGGTCAGCGGTCCGGCTTCTCCACCAGCGGGGTGTCCACCAGGTGCTCGATCAGGAACCAGGTCTGCAGCTCGTTCGTCCTGATGACGTCGGAGACCAGCAGGTCGTTGGTGCCGTCGTCGCCCATCTCCTGCGCCCGGTTGGCCGCGTCGTGGGCGGCCACGAGGATGGTCTCGTGCGCCTCGATCAGGCGTGAGAGCATGGCGGGCACCTCCTCGCAGCCGTTCGGCGGGCGCGGGATCACGGTGATCTCGGCCACGTGCCGCGGGTCGCCCACCGCGACGCCGCCGAGGGTCTGGACGCGCTCGGCCATCTCGTCCACCAGCGCGATCTGCTCCGAGGCGTGCTTGTCCAGCAGCAGGTGGAGCTGGTAGAACGTCGGGCCGCGCATCAGCCAGTGGTGCTTCTTGTACAGGCTGTAGAGGATCTGGGTGTCGGCCAGGATCTGGTTGAGGCGCTGGCAGGAGTACTCGCGCGCGTCGCGGGAGAGGCCGAGCGGGAACATCCGCACGGTGCCGTACTCCTGGATCTCCACGCCGTTCACGTGCAGCCACGGCTGGCTGTCGGGCTTCGAGCGGGTCGGCTTGGCGGAACGCTTGGTGGGCACGTACATCTCCTCAGATAGTCGGAACAATCGCCCGGAAACCTCCCCTCCGGCGCGCCAAGCGCCCCCACGAGCCCGCACAAGAGCCGGTCAACATCCGGCGCCCGCGACCGTTTGCCCGCAGGTCAGAGGGGTAGCCGGAGCGATGGGCGCGGGGGAGCCCCGTGCCCGGTCCGCCGGGAGGGGGATGACCATGCGACGCAAAGAGCCCGAGGACGAAGAGACGCCCGCGGCCGACCTCGAAGGCCCCAGCGACGAGGAAGACTACGACGAGGAGCGCGAGCGCTTCGAGCACATGAAGGAACTGAACCCGGACGACTTCGAGTGACCGCCCGCGCTCGCCGACAGGACGGGGCCGGCGCGGGTCGGAAGGTCAGCCCAGGTCGATGAGGGCCAGGCCGGTGGCGGGGTCGTGGCGGCGCCGAAGGTAGCGCGGGGACTGCGTGACGATCACTTCCAGCGTCGGCCACACCTGGCCGGCCAGCAGGTGGCCGCCGCGGGTCGTGCCGTCGGGCAGGCCCACGACCGCATGGGCGTGCAGGTGGGGCCGTACGTCGTCGTCGGGCATGGCGAAGTCGCCGATCAGCGAGAGCACCTCGGTCTGGCGGTCGACCGGGATCGGGTCGTAGCGGAGCGCCTCCGGGTCGAAGAAACCCAGCGTGACCTGCCGGAACCCGCCGATGCCGGTCAGCCGGGCGGCGCGGACGCCGTTGGCGGCCGCCCACTCCGTCAGGCTCTCGACCACCTCGTCACCGGGGTCGAGGACCACCGCGTACGTCTGCTCCTCGACGGTGGAGAGCCGCTTGCTGCGCATGACGATCTCCTGCCCGCAGGGCGCGCGGGCAACCCGGTCACTTCCAGACGGCCTTGGCCAGGATGTTCCCCAGCCCGGGAGTCTTCCACTGGTCGACGACCAGCACCTTCTCCTTGCGCAGGTACCAGATGCGCTGGGTGAAGGACACCGGGGCCGGCTTGCTGGTCTTCGTCTGGCAGCCCAGCCGCCACTCGGTGAAGCGGGCCCGGTGCCCCGCCCCCACCTGCACGGTCGCGGCGCGGGACGGACGGACGGGCGGGACGCCCTCGAAGTAGCGCCGGTCCGGGACGCACTCCACGACCCCGGTGCTGGGGTGGTACGGCTCGCCCGGCCGGTACGTGCCGCCCTCGGAGGCGTAGGAGATGGCCCGCGGCCCGCCGAGGGAGAAGCCGGGGCACTCCATCGCCCGCTTGGAGCAGGCCCCGGTGACCACGTCGAGCCCGCCGACCGGGTCCTTCTTCACCTTCCAGGAGACCGGTATCTGGATGGTGAACCCCCGGAACGACACGGGTTTGGTGGCCTGCGCGGGCGTTCCGGTCAGGACGAGCGCCGCGCTGAGCGTCAAGGTCATGAGCACGGCGGCGATCCTAGGTCCTGACGCCGATGGAATGTCAAGCGCCGATGAACGGGAAAAGATGACCGCAACTTTGCCGGCGATCACCGCATCCAACCAGCCGTGAACGCGTTGACCCCCGACGATCCGCAACGCCTGGGCGGCTACTGGCTCGCCGGACGGCTGGGCGCCGGCGGTCAGGGCGTCGTCTACGAGGCCTACGCCGAGGACGGCGCCCGGGTGGCGATCAAGGTGCTGCACGGCGACGAGGCCGGACGGCTGGCCAGGGAGGCCGAGGCGGCGCGGCGGGTCGCCTCGTTCTGCACCGCCCGCGTGCTCGCCGCCGAGCTGGACGGCCCGCGCCCGCACATCGTCAGCGAGTACGTCGCCGGGCCGAGCCTGCGCCGGGCGGTCACCGACGGGCGCCGCTTCCTCGGCGGCGACCTGCACCGCCTGGCCACGGCGGTGGCGACGGCGCTCACCGCCATCCACGAGGCCGGCGTGGTGCACCGCGACCTCAAACCGGACAACGTGCTGCTCGGCCCGGACGGCCCGCGGGTCATCGACTTCGGCATCGCGCGGACCGCCGAGATGTCGCTGACCGCGACCGGCCTGGTGACCGGCACGCCGACGTACATGGCGCCCGAGGTGTTCGGCGGCCAGCGGGCCGGCGCGCCCGCGGACGTGTTCGCCTGGGGCTGCGTCGTCCTGTACGCGGCCACGGGCGCCGATCCGTTCGAGGCCGAGAGCCTGGGCGGGGTGATGCACCGGGTGTTGTCGGCCACGCCCGACCTGGCCGCGCTGCCGGACTCGCTGCGCCCGCTGGTGTCGGCGGCGCTGAGCAAGGAGCCCGGCCGGCGTCCCGAGGCCCGCCAGCTGCTGCTCGCACTGGTCAGCGGGGACGGCGGGCTCGACACCGCACGGCTGCTCGAACGCGGACGACAGGCCGCCCACGTCGCCGGGACCGCCGCCGACCCGGCGCTCGGCACGCTGGCCGAGGACTCCTACGCGCTGCTGGCCCCCGCCGAGCGGGAGCTGGCGCCCGAGGTGTTCCTGCGCCTGTTCACCGTGGACGGCATGGGCGAGCTGGCCACCCGGAAGGCCGCCCTGGACGAGCTGGTGGCCGGCCGTCCGGCGGCCGAGGCGCCGGCGGTCACCAGGATCCTGGAGGTGTTCGCGTACCTGCTGGGCCGCGACGGCCGCGAGGTCTGGCTCGCCCGCCCGGCCCTGCCACACGCCTGGCCGCGGCTGCGCCGCTGGATCGAGGCCAACAGGGAGGGGCTGGCCGTCCACGGCCCGATCCTGGCCGCCGTCCGGCGCTGGGACGAGGGCGGCCGCAGGGACCGCGGCCTGTTCCACGGCACGATGCTGGACGAGGCCCTGAGCTGGGCGGCGACCGCCCGCCGCGACATCAGGCTGTCCCAGGCCGAGCGCGACTTCCTGGAGTCCTCGGCGCGGCTGGCCAAACGCCGGGTCCGCCGTGCCCGGCTGCTGACGCTGAGCCTGGCGGGGCTGCTGGTCGTCGCGCTGGCCGCGGGCGGCCTGGCGGTCCAGCAGAGCAGGCTCGCCGCCGCCCGCGCCGACGAGCTGCAGGACCGCCTGACGACGTCGGAGTCCACACGCCTGGCCGCGCGCGCCGAGGCGACCAGGCGCAGCGATCCGGTGCTCGCCGGGCTGCTCGCCGTGGCCGCCTGGCGGTTGCGGCCCACGCCGCAGGCCAGGGCGGCGCTGACCGCCGCGCTCGCACAGCGCGAGAGCGGCATGTTCCGCGACCCGGCCGGCGCCCGCAGCACCCTGCGGGCGCTGGGCGCCGACGGGCGCACGCTGCTCAGCGTCGGCCAGGACCAGGCGCGGCTGTGGGACGTGCGTACCGGCAGGCGCGTCGCGCTGATCTCCGGCCTGGGCCTCGGCCGCGAGCGGGTGTCCGACATCGGGCTGTCCCCCTCGGGCCGGACGCTGGTCGCCGCCACCACACGCCGCGCCCGCGCCTGGGACGCCGGCACCGGCCGCCCGGTCGGCACCTGGCCGGTCCACCGGAGCAGGGACCTGGTCGAGGGCTGGCAGGACGTCATCCGCCGGCACGAGGGCCGCAAGGTGATCGTCAAGCCGGGCGACAGCGAGCAGTGGGACGTCACCGACCCCGCCGCCCGGCACGGCACGCCGAGCCCCGACGGCCGGTGGCTGGCCACGTCCGGCGAGGGGACCCTGACCCTGAGGCAGACGAAGGAGGGCTGGACCGAGGAGGTCGGCGAGGGCAACGAAGGCGTCTGGAACAAGGGCGATCCCGTCTTCGACCACACGGGCCGGTTGCTGGCCACCGTCACCGACGCCACCGTCCAGTTCTGGCGACTGCCCGACAGCCACCTGCTGAGCGCCGTCCCGGTGCGCGGGGACATGGACGCCGGCACCCGACCGGCCGCCGCCTTCGACGGCACGACCTTCCGCTACCTCGTCGGCGACCAGGTGTTCGCCGTGGACGTCGCCGATCTGCTCACCGAGCCGGTCGAGGGCCCGCCGTACGAGCGGGCCGACCTCGGCGAGGACGGCCTGCACCTCGTCGTGGACGGCGCACTCCGCCAGGTCGGTGGCGGGACGCCCGGCCGCCTGCCCGCCGCGCGGACGCTCGCCTTCAGCCGCGACGGGCGCAGCCTCGCGCTGCTGTCCGGCCACGACGTCAGCGTCCTGGACACCGCGACCAGGCAGCCCGCGGGCGGGTTCACCGCGGGCGCCGGACGGACGCAGCCCGAGCTCGTCCGCTTCAGCCCCGACGGCGGCCGGCTCGCCGTCGTGCTCGACGGCCCGGGAACCGGCGAGGACGCGGTCGAGCTGTGGGACTGGCGGGCGCGCCGCCGCCTGTGGAGCACACCCCTGAGCCAGGTCGTGGACCTGGCGTTCGCGCCCGACGGCGGCCGGCTGGCGGTGACCGGCCTGGACGTGCGGGTGCTGCGGGCGGCCGACGGCCGGATCGTGGGCTCGCCGTTCAGCGTCTTCGGCAAGGACGTCCTGGGCTCCTGGGTGCGTTTCACCCACGCGGGGGACGGTGTGGTCGTGTTCGACTCCCGCGGCCGGCTGAGCACGTGGGACGCGGGCGGCCGGCGGCTGACCGAGGGGACCGAGGGCTTCTCCTTCATCGGCACGCCGGCCTACTCGCCGGTCGAGGATCTCGTCGCGGTCAACGCGGGGCAGGGCCGCGTCCGCCTGATCGACCCGAGGACGGGCGGCGACCTCGGCCTGTCCGCCGACCCGGGCGGCGGCCTCGAACGTGACGAGGGCGAGCTGCTGTCGATCGCGTTCGCCCCCGACGGCTCGCACGTCCTGACGGTGGACGCCGGCGGGACCGTCGGGCGCGTCCCGGCCGCCGCCGAACTGGTGGCGAGGACGGTCTGCGCGCGCGCCGGGCGGGCGCTGACCGAGCGGGAGTGGCGGACGTACGTGCCCGCGCTGCCCTACCGGCCCGTCTGCGGCTGACCGCGCGGGCCCGGGTCAGGGTCCCTCACCCGGGATTGTCAAAACGCCGTCGCGGGAGATGTACTGCCGTCCGGAAAGCCGATCTTTCGGTTCGGCCACGAGGGAGGCACGGTGGACTTCGCGATCCTCGGCACGATCCGGGTCAACGGCCCCGGCGGGCGGGTGCACCTGAGCCGCAAGCAGCGGGCCGTGCTCGGCGTCCTCCTGCTCCACCCGAACGCGACCGTCTCCAGGGAACGCCTGATCTCGGCCGTCTGGGACGACCCGCCGCGCTCGGCCCTGGCCAACATCCAGACCTACGTCCACCAGCTCCGGCGTTCCCTGGAGGGCGGCGGCCTGCTGGTGCGCACCGAGGGTTCGGGCTACGCCTGCGAGGTCCCGCCGGACAGCCTGGACCTGCTGGTGTTCGAGGACACCCTGCGGCTGGCCCGGCGGGAGCGGGCGGCGGGCGACCTGGCCGCGGCCGAGCGCGCCTACGCCGGGGCCGTCGCCCTGTGGCGCGGCGCGCCCGCCGAGGACGTGCCGCTCACCGGCGCGATGGCCCCCCGGCTCCTCGAACTGGAGGAACGCCTCGCGGTGGCCCGGTCGGAGTGGATCGACGCCCGGCTCGCCCTCCGGCAGGACGACCTCGTCGCCGAGCTGCGCGCGCTCATCGCCGCCCACCCGCTGCGCGAGCGGCTGTGGGAGCAGCTCGTGATCGCCCTGCACCGCGGCGGGCGGCGGGACGAGGCGCTGGAGGCCTTCCGCGAGGCCCGCGAGCTGCTGGTCGCCGAGCTGGGCCTGGAGCCGGGCCCCGAGCTGCGCCGCCTGCACGCCGCGCTGCTCGCCGGCGACCCCGACCTCGACCGGTGGCCGGGAGCGGACGGCCCGCGCTTCCCGGCGGCCGACCAGTGGCCCGCGGCGGCCGTCCCGGTCCAGCCGTTGTGCCAGCTTCCCGCCGACACCGCCGACTTCGTCGGCCGGGAGCCGGAGATCGCCGAGCTGCTGCCGCTGTTACGGGCGCGGCCGGACCGGCTCAGCCCGCCGATCGCGATCCTTTCGGGGCTGCCCGGCATAGGCAAGACCACGCTGGCGGTGCACCTCGCCCACCTGCTGCGCGCCGACTACCCGGGCGGGCAGCTCTTCGTCCGGCTCGGCCAGGACGCCCGCGGCCCGCGCGACCCCGGCGAACTGCTCGACGTGCTGCTGCGCTCCCTCGGCCTGGACGGCGCCATGATCCCCGCCTCGGCCGGGGAACGCGCCGGGCTGCTCCGCCAGCGGCTGGCCGACCAGGCGGTGCTGGTCGTGCTCGACGACGCCGTGGACGAGGCGCAGCTCCGCCACCTGCTGCCGGGCACGCCGCGCGGCGCGGTCCTGGTGACGTCCCGCTCGCCGCTGCCCGCGCTGGAGGGCGCGGTCCGGCTCCCGCTCGACCTTCCCGGCGAGCGGGACGCCCGGCTGCTGCTCGAACGCGTGGCCGGCCGCGACCGGATCGGCGCCGCGCCCGAGGCCGCCGAGGAGATCCTGCGTTCCTGCGGCCGGCTGCCGCTGGCGCTCAGGGTCGCGGGAGCCCGCCTGGCCATCCGCCCGGTCTGGCCGGTACGCGAGCTGGCCACCCGCCTGGCCGGCCACGACCTGGACGAGCTGGTCGTCGGCGGCCTCGACGTGCGGGCGACGTTCGAGCCCGGCTACGCGGCACTGCCGGAGTGGGCCAGGCACGCCTTCCGCCTGCTCGGGCTGGCCGGGCTGGACAGCGTCGCCGAGTGGACCACCGCCGCCCTGCTCGGCCTGCCCGCGCGGGAGGCCGACGCCGTCCTGGAGACGCTGGTCGCGCGCGGCATGCTCACCTCCACCGAGATCGACGTCGCCGGCCAGCCCCGCTACCGGCTGCACGACCTGCTGCGCGTCTACGCCAGGGAGCGCGCCGAGGCGGAGGAGCCCGCCGGGCAGCGGCACGCCGCGCTGACCCGGCTCGCGCTGGAAAGCCTCCGCAGGGCCAGGGCCGCCACCCGCGGGCTGCCCATCCCGCTGTCCCCGCCCTACGAGCGCGGCGAGCCCGGCCCCGGCACGCCCGCCGGCACGGTGTGGTTGTCGGCCGAGCGGCGCACGCTGGTGCTCGCCGTCACCACCGCCGCCGAGCTGGGCCAGGTCGCCACCGCCGCGGAGCTGGCCCACCACCTGACCGGCTACCTGACGATGGAACGTTTCCTGGCCGACGCCGAGCGCGTCCAGCACGCGGTGATCGCGGCGGCCACCGCGGCCGGCGACGAGCGCACCGCCCTGCGGTCCAGGCTGCTGCTGGTCAACATGGACATCGAGCGGGGCCGCTACCCGGCCGCCGACGCGGCGTGCGGGGAGCTGCTGGCCGCCTTCGAACGGATCGGCGACCCGCACGGGGCCGCGTACGCGCTGATCAGCCGGGCCGCCGACCGCCACGGTTCGGGCCGGCTGGACGAGGCGCTGGCCGACGCGTACGCGGCGATCGAGCTGCTGGCCGCCCACGACGACGCGGCCGGCCTGGCCTACGCCTGGACGTGGCCGATCTGGATCCACATCGAGCGCGGCGAGCACGACCAGGCCGTCAGGATCGCCCGAGCCCGGCTGGCGGAGGCCGGCGAGGACGACCACGGCACCCGCGGCAACCTGCTGCGCGCCCTCGGCACCGCCTGCTACCAGGCGGGCGAGACGGCCGAGGCGGTCGCGTGCTACCGCGAGAGCCTGCTGACCGCCCAGGCCGTCGGCGACCGGGTCGAGATGAGCAAGGTGTTGCGCAGGCTCGGCGAGGCGCTGGGCGCGCTCGGCCGGTTCGAGGAGGCGGCCGAGACGCTGGCGGCGAGCCTGCGGCTGTTCGTGGAGTGCGGCGACGTCCTGGGCGAGGCGCTGAGCGGGCACGCACTCGGTGTCGTCCGGCTGCGCCAGGGCGACCCGCACCAGGCGCTGCGGCACCTGGCCGCCGCGCTGGACCGGCTCGGCCGCGACGGCCCGCAGGTGTGGCGGGCCCGGACGCTCACGGAGATGGGCCGGGCCCACGCCCGCCTCGGACGGCACGAGGAGGCGGCCGCGGCGTGGCGGCACGCCCTGACCCTGTTCGGCGACAACCCGGAGGGCCGCCAGGTCGCCGCCTGCCTGGAGGGACAGCCCCGCGACGAGCCGTGACGGGATGCCGCCGCCGGCTCAGTCCTGCAGCCACCGCACGACCGGGGCCCCGGTCGCACCTGCCAGCCGGGCCGCGCGGCGGGCCTGACCCGGGGTGGCCCCCTCGCCGACGAGCGCGCCGCCGTCGTCCAGCGCGGCCCACACCCCCTCCGGCGCGCCGGAGGGGACGTCGAGCGCCCGGTTCACCGCGGGCCGGACCGGCGCGGGCGTGCGCCGGGCCCGCCACCGCCGCCAGTACAGCCACTGGACGAAGATCAGCGGGCCGAGCGCGGTCAGCAGCGGGATCGGCCGCCCGCCGCCCAGCACGACGGCGATGGAGACCGCCAGCAGCACCGCCTCCAGCCCCGCCGCCCACCACGCCGCCGCCTTCCCGTACGCCCTGACCGCCACCGCCGGCCAGATCGACAACATCAGGCAGTCCCCGAGGCCGATCAGCGAGGGGTTCTCGCCGTAGGAGGTGGCCAGCACGGGGGCGAACGGCAGCCCCTGCATGCGCTGCACGAAGTCGAGGGTCAGCGAGGACAGCCCGGTGGCCAGCGTGTCGTAGACGGTGAGCGCCACCGCCAGCGCGGCCACCTGGCCGGGCGTGACCGCCGCCTGCACCCACAGGTTCACCGCGCCGACGACGAGCAGCATCAGCAGCACGTCGTTGACCACCAGCACCCCGGCCGGCCATCCGGCGAGGTAGGCGGCCACGTCGGCGGCGCACAGCAGCAGCACCGCCGCCGTCGCCCACCGGCCGCCCAGCACGGGCGCGAGCGTGAGCTGCCCCAGCGTCAGCACCACCAGCCCGAAGACCGACACCACCACGCCGGTCGGCAGGTGCAGGTACGCGAACGGCATCACCACCAGCGCGGCGACCATGACCGCGATGTCGGAGCCCACCATCCGGCCGACCGGCGGCCTGGCCATGACGTAGCGGCCCAGGTAGGCGGCGGTCAGCGCGACGGTCAGGGCGACGAGCGCGTACAGCGCCGGCACGTACGGGGTCATCACAGTCCTCGCTCGAAGCTGAGCTCCAGCAGGTCGGCGCGGAGCCGGCACGGGGTGGGCAGGTCCTCGGCGGTCTCGACCAGGACGATGCCGCCCAGGGGCAGCCCGTGCGCCCGCTCCTCCAGGCGGCCGAGCAGGCCCGCGTCGGACTTGCCGGCCACGACGTACAGCAGGGAGCCCTCCAGCGACCAGCGCGTGGGCAGCGGCAGCGAGTGCTCGGCCTGCAGCACGTCCAGGACGTCGCGCGTGGTGAGCCCGCCGGGGGACACCCGCCCGAGCACGCGCGAGGTCGCGGGCAGCGCGGCCAGCGCGCACGACGGCCGCTCGTCCTCGCGCAGGACCCTGACCAGGTCGCCGGTGACGTACCGGAGCAGCAGGGTGGTGTCGCGGTAGGTGGAGTACGGGGTGACCACGATCGTGCCGACGGCCCCCGGTTCGGCGGGCCGCAGGGTGACGGGGTCGAGGATCTCGACCAGCCCCTGGTCGGCCGGCAGGTGCAGGTGGCCGTCGGCGCAGACCCGGCCGCCCACGGGGGCGATCTCGGTCATGGAGTAGCCGTCGCGGACCTGCGCGCCGAACGTGTGCTCCGCGCGCACGCGCAGCGCGTCGGTCAGCACCTCGCCGCCGGACCAGATCGTGCTCAGGCCGAAGTCGCCGGCCTGCCAGCCGCCCCGCTCGGCCTCCTGGACCAGCGCCGCCAGGTAGGAGGCGGTCACGTTGAGCTGGGTGATCTGCGGGTGTTTGCCGGGCACGTGCATCGGGGTGGCCAGCCGGTCGAGCGCGACGGCCGGATCGACGGCGCCCAGGTGCACGAACCCGGCCCCGGTCCGCGTGACGGCCCGCTCGGTGAGGATCTGGGCGATGGACCGCGAGCTGATCGCGTTGGCCCACAGGTCGGCGGAGCGCAGGTTGCCGGCGAGCATGAGCGCCAGCGCCGACATCGAGGACATCAGCTCGATCTCGTACGCCGAGAACCACACCATGGTCGGCGTCCCGGTCGTCCCCGTCGTGTGCGCGAGCACGACCGGACGGGCGCGGTCGGAGACGAAGGCGGCGGGCATGCCGCGCAGGTCGGCCTTGGAGGTGGGCGGGATCGTGGACAGCGTCGCGGGCGTGATCGAGCCGGGGTCCACGCCGTTCGTCCCGAACCAGCGCCGGTAGTAGGGGCTCTCGGCGGCCGCGTGGCGGACCGTGCGCCGCAGCCGCCGCCGGGTCAGGTCCTCCTGGAGCTCGGGGTCGCTGCCCGCGAGCATGTCGTCGGCGCCCTCGCCCGGGGACCCGAACGTCTCCAGGGTCACGCGCATGTCGTCGGCCAGCGCGTTCACGTCCCGCAGGCGGAACCTGCGGCCCGACATCATCGACCAGGCATAACCGAGCTGGCGTACCGCGGTGCCGAACACGCGTCGTCCTTCCACTCGTGGGGGGTGGCCCCCGGGAGACCCGGTCCCCCGGGGGTTCACGCGAGGGTGATCAGCCGTTCAGCACGAAGATGGCGGTGGACAGGGCGCTGACGGCGTACTTGGCGTAACGGCGAGCGGTCTTGACCATGAGGATCTCCCTGGTTGCTCGGGGCGCACGGGTGGCGCCCGCTGAGATCCAAGGATGTGCGGGGGCGCAAGAGAGCCACTACAGGGTCACTACAAGGGGCCTCGCCTCACACCAGCGTCAGGTAGTGGGCCAGCTCGGCGGCGGAGTCCGTGGCGATCCCGACGTGGCCGTCCGGGCGCACGAGCGTGTGCCGCACCCCGCCGTACGGCTCGGCCGGCGCGTACGCCCGCACCTGCGGGCCGCCCGGCACGCGGGGTGCGGGATCCGGCGACAGCAGCGTGAAGTGCGGGCCGCGCAGCAGGTCGAACAGGCGCGCCCGGGAGCCGTCGGCCAGCCGCAGCGGCCCGTCGGGCACCCGTTCGCCGCCCGCGCGGGCCAGCGAGCCGCCCCGGTAGCCGACCCGGAGCTGGTAGGTCTCCTCGTCCCGCCGGTACGACTTCCGGTCGTGCAGGTCCGTGCTGAGGCCGAGCACGCGGGCGGCGATCGGGCGGCGCTCCTCCTCGTAGGTGTCCAGCAGCGACGCCGGCCCGCCGGTCAGCGCGCGGGCGAGCTTCCAGCCCAGGTTGTAGGCGTCCTGGACGCCGGTGTTGAGCCCCTGGCCGCCCGCCGGGGAGTGCACGTGGGCGGCGTCCCCGGCCAGCAGCACGCGCCCGGCGCGGTAGGCGTCGGCCAGCCGGATGTTGACCCGGTAGAGCGAGGACCACAGCAGCTCGGTGACGCGGGCCGCGCGCAGCATCGAGCGTTCGGCGAAGAGCCGCTGGAAGCCGGCCAGCGTCAGGTCCGGCGTCGCGCCCGGCCTGAGCGGCGCCATGAACTGGAAGGCGTCGGTGCCGGCCATGGGGTAGAGCGCGACCATCCCCCTGCCCGGCCGCACCCAGGCGTGGATGTGCTCGCGGTCCAGCCCCTCGACGCGCACGTCCCCGAGGGCCATGCGCTCCTCCTCGCGGGTCTCGCCGGTGAACCCGATGCCGAGCGCCTTGCGCACCGTGCTCCTGCCGCCGTCGGCGGCGACCAGGTAGCGGGCCCGCAGGGTCGCCCCGGTGCCGAGCCGGGCCGTCACGCCGTGCGCGTCCTGCTCGAAGCCGGTCAGCTCGACGCCGTGCTCGACGGCGCCGCCCAGCTCGGCCAGCCGTTCCCGCAGCACCGCCTCGGTGCGCCACTGCGGGTGCATCCGCACCATCGGGTACGGCACCTGCTCGCTCGCCGCCGCCGGCCGGTGCATGCGGCCCTGGTAGACCGGCAGCCGCCCGATCCTGACCCGGATCGGCGGGTAGGGCGTTGTCCCGGCCAGGACCCGGTCGACGATCCCGAGGTCGTCGAAGATCTCCAGCGTCCGCGGCTGGAGGCCCTTGCCCTTGGAGCCCGCCGAGGGCGCCGCCGCCCGCTCGACGACGCGGTGGGCGATCCCGCGCCTGGCCAGCTCCACGGCGAGGGTGAGGCCGGTGGGACCGGCGCCGACGATGAGCACGTCCGTCTTGTCCGTCATGGGGCGACCGTGCCAGGCGCCGCTGCCAGATCTCTGTCAGCGCCCTGCCGGAGGTCACGAGCAGGGCGGACGGTAGGGCAGGTCGTCGAAGTAGCGCCGCCACTCGGCCCGGGTGAGCGGCATCCCGGCGGCCTCGCAGACGCGCGCGGCCACCGACTCCGGCCGCAGGTCCCACAACCGCAGGTCGTGGCCAGCGGCCGAGACGAGGGTGTGGTCGTCGGCGTACAGGACGGTCCCGAGGTCGGGGTGGGACAGCTCGGCGATCGGCCTTCGGGAGCGCAGGTCCCACAGGCGGGTGGTGCGGGAGGCGTCCGTGGTGGCCAGGGCGGCGCCGTCGGGGCTGAACCCGGCGATCAGGACGGTGCCGCCGTGCCCGCGCAGGGCCGCCGGACGGGGGGCGCGGCCCGGGTCGGCGATCCTCCAGACGCGGGCGGTCCGGTCGTGGCCGGTGCTGACCAGCACGTCGCCCTTCGGGCCGAAGCGCACGCCGGCCACCGCGTCGGCGTGCTCCTCGTGGTGGGCGACCTGGTCGAGGGCGCGGCGGCGCACGTCCCACAGGCGGACGCCGCGGTCGGCGCCGCCGCTGGCCAGCAGGCCGCCGCCGGGGCTGAAGTCGAGCGCGCCGACGTCGCCGAAGCCGTCGCGGGCGGCCAGGCGGCGCGGCGGGCCGGTGACGTCCCAGAGCAGCAGCCGGCCGCCGTGGTCGCCGGTGGCCAGGACGCGTCCGTCGGGGCTGAGCGCGGCGACCGCGAGGCCGCGCACCGGCAGCCGGACGTGCCGGGCCGGGCGGTAGGGGTCGCGGATGTCCCACACGGTCACGGCCACGCCGCGCTCGACGGTGGCCAGCCGGCGGCCGTCCCCGCTCAGCGCCGGATCGGCGGCCGGTGGAACGTTCCAGCGCGACAGCAGCACGCGGTGGCGGGGGTCGCGGACGTCCCACAGCGCGCCGCCGCGCGCGCCGGTCGTGGCCATCAGCGTCCGGTCCCGGCTCAGCACCAGCCCGGTCACCGGGTCGGGCACGCGCACCGGATGGCGCCACTGGTAGAACGCGCCGGCCGCCGACCCGGTGGCCAGCGCCTGACCGTCGGCGGTGAAGGCGAGGCCGAGCACGCGGTCGGGGTGCGGGAACGAGGTGACCTCCGCGCGGGTGGCCACCGTCCACAGCCGGACCGCGCGGTCGTCGCCGGCGGCGGCCAGGACGGTGCCGTCCGGGCTGAACGCCAGGGCGCCGGCGGGGTCGCCGTACCGGACGGGCCGGTCGCAGCGGCGGGCGCGCAGGAGGCAGAGCCAGGTGCCGCGGCCGGGCGCCGACCAGGCCAGCGCGGCGCCGTCGGGGCTGATCGCGAGCGCGGCGGGGCCGTCCTGGAGGCCGGTCGCGATCGTGTCCGCGGGGGAGGCGGGCCGGGCCGGGTCCCACAGGCGCACGCTGCCGTCGTCGTGGCCGGTGACCACCGTGTCGTCGCCGACGGCGAAGCGGGTGACCTGGGCGGAGGCGCGTACCGGAGGCAGGGCGACCGGGCGGCCGGCGAGCCTCCAGCGCCGGACGCCGTGCGCGGCGGCGGCGAGCACCGTGCGGCCGTCCGGCGTGAACGCCGCCGTCGCCGCGCCGGGCAGGGCGGCGACGTGCCGGGGGCGGGCGGGGTCCACGACGTTCCACACCTCGACGCCGTGCCGGGTGGCCGCGAGCAGGACGCGGTCACCGCCGGAGGGCCGGAAGGCGAGCGCGCCGACCGGACCGGCGGCGCGCGGCAGGGTGGCCAGCGGGGTGCGGCGGCGCGAGTCGGTGGCGTCCCACAGCTCGACCACGCCGTTGTCGGCGCCGGTCGCGAGCAGGGCGTGGTCCTGGCTGTAGGCGATCGCCCCCAGCCGGTCGCCGGCCGAGCGCAGCCGGGTGGCGTACGGCTCGGCGGTGTCGAGCAGCGTGCCGCGGGTGCCCGGGGTGTCGGCCAGGCCCTGGGCGGCCACCGCCACCTGCATCGCCAGCGCCGGGTCCGTGGCCCGCAGCGCCCGCGCCTGGACGGCGGCCCGCTCGGCGAGCGCGGTGACGCGGGCGGCGCTCGCCCGGCCGCTCTTCTGCCACGCCAGCCCCGCGCCCGCCCCGGCGACCACCACCAGCACCACCAGCGCCACCACCAGCCCGCGCACCCTCCGCCCGACCGGACACGCCCTGGCGCCCCCGCCGGAGCCGGAGGCGGGAGCCGCGGGCCCTCCGCCAGGGGAGGAAGCCGCCGACTCGGGATCGGGAGAGGGGGGAACGGGCTCCTCCCGGCCGGAGCGGAGAAGGGCGGGTTTCTCCCGGTCGGGAGAGGGAGAAGCGGGCGCGGGGCCGGGGGCGAGAGGCGGCGCGGTGGCGTTCCGGTAGGCGGCGTGGGTGAGCGTGTCGCCGTCGCGGCGGTGCCAGGTGGCGCGCATCGCGTGGGACAGGCGCGGCAGCGCGTCGGCCGTCACCGGGGCGTCGTCGCGTACGCCCAGGTCGTGCAGGATCGTCTCGGCCAGCTCCGGCTCCAGGGACAGCCCCGCGACCCGGGCCGGTTCGGTGATCGCGCGGCGCAGCTCGTCGCCGGTCATCGGGCCGAGCGGCAGCGACCGCGTCCGCAGCGCCTCGACCAGTGGCGGAAACCCCAGGCACCGCTCGTAGCAGTCGGCCCGCATCCCGATCACCACCGGCAGCCCGCCCGCCGCGAGCGCGCACAGCTCCTCGACGTACGCCTCCCGCCCGGACCCCGCCCGAGCCGTGAACAGCTCCTCGAACCGGTCGACCACCAGCAGCGCGCACTCCGCCACCGGCCGTCCCCCGCCCGGGACCGGCGAGCCGGGCGTACGCCACAACACCCCGGCGCGGCCCCCCGCCGGCGAACCCGCCAGGACGGCCGGCACCAGCCCCGCGGCCAGCACCGACGTCTTGCCCGCCCCCGCCGCCCCGGCCAGCACCACGGGACGGGCGGCGCGCGGCTCCCCGAGCAGCCCCACCAGCTCGGACACGACCCGCTCGCGCCCGAAGAACCACCTGGCGTCCCCGGTCGTGAACGGCCCCGGCGGCCAGGGGCACGGATCCCGCGCGCACCGGTCCCGCTCGCTCCCCAGCCCCGCGCCGAACCCGTCGTCCATCCCGCTCCCGTCACTCTGTGAAGTTGATCGGGGACTCAGGGTACGCGGGCCCGCCAGGCGGCGTACGCCGGTCGGGAAGGCGGCATCGCCCGGACCGGCGCGAAGCCGGGGACGGTCAGCGCTTGCGGCCGACGCCCGCGCAGTAGACGGCCTCGCGGTCGGCGTACAGCGTCTCGGGGACGGGACGCCAGCGCGGCAGCGGCACCACGCCCGGCTCCAGCAGCTCCAGCCCGTCGAAGAAGCTCGTGACCTCCTCAAGGGTGCGCAGCGTCATGGGCGCCCCGCCGCTCTCGTTCCAGTGGCGGACGCCCTCTTCGAGCTGCCTGCCGACCACGCCGTGGGAGACGGCCAGGTGGCTGCCCGGCGCCATCGGCTCCAGCAGCTCGGCGATGATCGAGCGGGCCAGGCCGGTGTCGGGAAGGAAGTCCACGACGCCGAGCAGGGTCAGCCCGATCGGCCGGTCGAAGTCGAGGTGCTCGGCGGCGGCGGCCAGGATCTTGCCGGGGTCGCGCAGGTCGGCGTCGACGAAGGCGGTCGTCCCTGCGGGCGCGGCCCGCAGCAGCGCCCGCGCGTGGGCCAGGACCATGGGGTCGTTGTCGACGTACACGACGTGGCTGTCCGGGGCCACCGCCTGGGCGACCTGGTGGGTGTTGTCCGCCGTGGGGATGCCGGTGCCGATGTCCAGGAACTGCCGGACGCCCGCCTCCCCGGCCATGTACCGCACCGCGCGGCCGAGGAACTCCCTGTTCGTACGGGCCAGCACCGGCAGGTCGGGCACGGCGGCGAGGATCTGCTCGCTCACCATCCGGTCGATCTCGTAGTTGTCCTTGCCGCCCAGCCACAGGTCGTAGATGCGGGCGGGGCTCGGAACATCGGTGTTCAGCGAACGTTCGCTCATCGCGACGCCTTCCGGACGAAAGGGGCTACGGGGGAGATCGTAGCCCCAAGATCCCTTCAAGGGGACTCAGAGCAGGCGGCGCTGGATCGGGTCGGCCATGGCCGTGGTGACGATCCACTCGACGACGGCGGCGTCGGGCGGGTCGTCCTCGCGGCCGGCGAACAGCAGGTGGGCGCTGCCGATCAGGGTGAGCGCCAGGGCGTCGACGTCGGCGTCGACCGCGATGCGGCCCATCTCGCGCTCGGCGGCGAGGTAGGCGGCGATCATGGTCGTGGCCTCGCCCAGGAGCGGGATGCCCGCCGACCCGGCCTGGCGCAGGCGGGCGCGCAGGCCGTCGCGGGAGATGACGAGGCTGACGACGGCCACGGCGACCGAGCCGAACAGCTCCAGCAGCGCGAGGGTGAGGTTTCCCGCGACGGTGCCGGTGCCGGCGCTCGCGCGCAGGGCGGCGGACTGGGCCTCGACGCGGCGGATGCGGTCGGTCACCAGCTCGGCGAGGAAGGCGTCGAAGTCGGCGAAGTGGCGGTGGAGCACGCCCTTGGCGCAGCCCGCCTCGGTGGTGACCGCCCGGCTGGTCAGAGCGTTGGCCCCGTCGCGGAGCAGGACGCGCTCGGCGGCGTCGAAGAGCTGTTCGCGCACGTCGCGGAGGGCTACGCCTGTGGGCACCGGGCCGGTCTCCTTCCTTCGCGAATCCTGTTCAGAGTAGACGAGTGGGCACGTGCCCATTAGAGTGGGCGCATGCCCACTCATACCCCCGAGAACGAGCCGCACCTGCACCGGCGGATGGCCGAGTCCTTCGGCGCCGACGCCGACCGCTACGACCGCACCCGCCCCCGCTACCCCGAGGAGATGGTGACCCGGATCGCCGGGTCGAGCCCCGGCCCCGACGTGCTCGACGTCGGCATCGGCACCGGCATCGCGGCCCGCCAGTTCCAGGCGGCCGGCTGCCGGGTGTCCGGCGTGGACGTGGACCCGCGCATGGCCGACCTGGCCCGGCGCGACGGCATCGAGGTGGACGTGTCCGCCTTCGAGTCCTGGGACCCGGCCGGCCGGACGTTCGACGCGGTCGTCGCCGGCCAGACCTGGCACTGGATCGACCCCGTCGCGGGCGCGGCCAAGGCGGCTCAGGTGCTGCGGCCCGGGGGCAGGCTGGCGCTGTTCTGGAACGTCTTCCAGACGCCGGACCTCCTGGCCGACGCCTTCGCCGAGGTCTACCGCCGCGTGCTGCCCGACCTGCCGGCGCTCGGCCAGGCCGGCCCCGCCGTGGGCATGTACACGTCGCTGCTCGACAAGATCGCCGACGGGGTCCGGACGGCGGGCGCGTTCGGCGAGCCCGAGCGGTGGGACTACGCGTGGGAGCGCGTCTACACCCGGGACGAGTGGCTGGCGCAGGTGCCCACGCACGGCCCGGTCACCGGATTGCCGCCGGAGCGGCGCCGCGAACTGCTGGCGGGCATCGGGGCCGCGATCGACGCGGTGGGCGGCGCCTTCACCGTGCACTACGACGTCCTGGTGCTCACCGCCGTCCGGCGGGCTGAGTAGCCGTTACTCATGCGGTCATGGGAGCGCGCGCGGACGATCCTCCTCAGGGCGACACCCCAGGAGGAACCACCGTGAGCGTCACACATGACATGAGAACCGGGCGGAAAGGGCCGGCGCGGTGGCGCGGGCGGCTCACGTTCGCCGCGATCGGCGTGCTGGTCGCCGCCTTGATCCCGGCGCTGGCGACGCCGGCGTCGGCGGCGGTCCCCGGCTTCTCGCTGACCTTCTCCATCGACTATCTCCGCCAGATCGAGGACCCGGACAGCGGAGGCGTCGGCGACGGCGACTACTACCCCAAGGTCAGGATCGCCGACGGCCCGCTCGAGACCGGCCCGCGCATCGAGGACGACGAGTTCGAGCCCCTCGGCCTGCCCGAGGCCCCGGGCGGCTGGGTCTTCACCAAGTCCGACCTGCCCGGCGACCAGCCGACCGTGAACATCACCGTCGCCCTCTGGGACTATGACGGCGGCCTCAACACCAACGACGACCGCATGGACATCAGCCCCCAGAACGACGACCTCGACCTCGACCTCGTCTACGACGTGCGCTCGGGCACCCTGTCGGGCGACGGCGTGCAGTTCGGCACGCCGTGCGTCGACTCCCAGGGGCGGCAGAAGGGCCAGACGTGCGCCGAGGGCGACGGCGACCACGGCTTCCCCAGGGACAACGACGGCAGGAAGACCAGGATCGGCTTCACCGTCTCCACCGTGATGCCCGACACCGACCACGACGGCATCCCGGACCTCGTCGAGCTGTCCGGGATCCGCGACAGGAACGGCGGGGTCATCGCCGACCTCCCGGCGCTCGGCGCGGACCCGTGCCGCAAGACGATCGTGCTGCAGGCCGACTACATGGCCGACGCCAGGCACTCCCACCGGCCCAAGCCGGACGCGATCACCCTGGTCAGGAACGCCTTCGACGCCGCGCCGGTCAAGGCGGAGAACCCGTGCCCGTACCCCGGGACGCACCGGGACGGCGTCGACTTCGTCTACCTCCAGGGCGCGCAACTGCCCGAGCAGGCCGCCATGGGCCTGGCCGACGACAGCGACTTCCGTGACGCGCGCACCGCCGACTTCCCCGCCGAGCTGGCCCGGTACGCGCACTACGCGATCTTCGCCCACGACCTCGTCGTCACCACCGCGACCGGGAGCTCGACGTCGCCGGGCACGTCGGGGCAGTGCTGCGAGCCCACCAGGGACAACAACAAGGACTTCATCGTCACCTTCGGCTCGTGGCGGACGATGTGCGTGGCCGACTTCGGCGTGGACTACGGCGGCGACGGCCGGCTCCAGACCACCCCGGCGGGCGACGACGTGGTGATCGGCACCCAGATCCACGTGGGCCCGGACCGTACGTGCGACACCACCGGCGCGGACCCGACCGACCGGCAGGTGCTCACCGTCGGCACCGGCCGGGACGACGCCGAGGTCGGCACCGTCCAGGACCAGGCCGGGACCATCATGCACGAGCTCGGGCACGCCCTGGGCCTGCGGCACGGCGGCGACGTCAACGACCAGTGGAAGCCCAACTACCTCAGCGTCATGAACTACTTCTTCCAGTCGGGCATCCCCACCGGCCCGCCGCCGCTGCTGGTCAACCAGCTCAGGGACTGGAAGATCGGCGCGATCCGGGTCGGCTACTCCAGCGGCGGCCTGCCCCCGCTCACCGAGGGCACGCTGAACGAGTCCGCCGGCATCGGCGACGGCACCGACCACACCTTCTGGTGGACCGACAACCTCGCCAACCCCACCAGCACGTTCCGGCCGCTGCGCTCGGCCGCCGGCAACGCGCCGATCAACTGGAACGACAACACCGCCCCCGGCACCGGCGCCCCGCTCATCGACACGGGGACGGTGAACGTGGACATCAACGCCAGCGGCGGCAGCACGACCCTGCGTGACCACGACGACTGGGCCGCCGTCAAGTACCGGGCCGCGCTCTCGCCGGACGCCAAGGGCTGGGCCTGCAGCAGCTTCCCCGTCTCCGCGCCCACGTGCAGCGGCTCGGGCAGCGGCTCGGGAGCCGAGCCGGAGAAGGAGCTCGACTTCACCACCGCCGTACGGCAGGAGATGTCCTTCTTCAACCTCTACGACCCCGACATCGTCACCGCCAAGAGCGTCGACAAGCCTGACGCCGAACCCGGCGACACCCTCACCTACCAGGTGAAGCTGGACAACGTCGGCACCGGTCCGGCGGCCTCCGTCGGCGTGACCGACACCCCGCCCACCGGGCCGGCCCAGACCCGCCAGGTTCCCTACCTGGGCGCCGGACGGTCCACGACCGAGACGTTCACGTACACGGTGCCGTGCGACACGGCCGACGCGGCCGTCCTGACCAACACGGCCACCGCCACCGCGACGGACACCGCCGGCGGCCCCGAGGCCGACACGGGCGACAACACCGCCAAGGCCGCCACCACCGCGCACGCGCCGCGGCTCACCCTGACCAAGACCGCACCGGCCACCGTGAACGCCGGAGAGGCGATGACCGTCGGGCTGCGGGCGGCCAACGTCGGCAGCGGCAGGGCCACCGACGTCGTCCTCACCGACACGCTGCCCAAGGAGGTCTACTACAGCAGCGCGCTCGACCGCGGCAGCGGCCCCCGTCCCGGCACGGTCACCCGCAACCCGGACGGCACCACCACCCTGACCTGGACGCTCGGCCCCCTCGACGGCGGCGCGGACGTGTCCGTCGGGTTCACGGCCCGGCCCGGCCTGCTGTTCACGAAGGGCGCCGAGCTGCCCGACACGGCGGCCGCCGCGTACCGGAACGCGGGCGGCTGCGTCTACGAGCCCGCCACGGCGTCCGCCACGACGACGGTCACCGAGGTCGCCCCCACCCGCGACCCGCGCTCGCACGGCTACTGGAAGACGCACCAGGAGGCTCGCACCGCCGAGTTCCTGGCCCGCGTCCAGGCCACCGACCAGCGGTTCGACACCGGGCAGGACGGCGAGCTGGGCGACGCCGAGGCCGTCGCCGCGCTCTCGGCCGGCGGCCCGCAACCCGGGCCGGCCCGCTTCCAGCTCCTGGCCACGCTGCTCGACCTGGCGGCCCGGCAGGTCAACGCGAGCACCCGGCTCGACTCGCCGCTCGTCCGGCGGCTCGGGGTGCGCACGGTCGGCGAGGCGGTCAGGTACGCCTTCGCCACCCTCGACCTGCCGCACGGCGGCGCGGCGGCCGGGCGCTACTCCGACACCACCTCGATGCTCGACGAGATCGTGAACAACCGGAGCGAGGTTTACTGACCCCCGCCAGGACGCCGCCACGAGGGCGCCGCGGCCGGCTCAGGCCGGTTGCGGCGTCCGCGGCTCGGCCCTGGCCGGGGCGTAGAGGCCGAGGCGGCGCAGGGCCGGCGCGGTCATCATGGTGGTGATCAGGGCCATCAGCACGAGCACCGTGAACGTGCCGGGCGAGATCAGCCCCATGCCGAGCCCGGTGCTGAGCACGACGATCTCGGTGACGCCGCGGGCGTTCATGAGCACGCCGAGCCCGAGCGCGAGGCGTCCCGGCATGCCGCCCGCCCAGGCGATCACCCCGGCCGCGCCCAGCTTGCCGAGGACGGCGGCCACCAGCAGCACCGCCCCGCCCAGCAGCACCACCGGATGACCGAACGCCAGATGCACGTCGGTGCGCAGCCCGATCGAGGCGAAGAACACCGGCAGCAACATCGCGCGGTTGAGCGAGCCGAGGCGTTCGGGCACCGCGCCGAGCACGGGCGCGTCGCGGGGGAAGGCGACCCCCGCCAGCAGGGCGCCGAAGATCGCGTGCACGCCGATGGCGTCGGTCGCCGCCGCCAGGGCGAAGATCAGGCCCAGGACCAGCGCGAGCGCCGCCGGAGCGGGCAGCCGGCGGGCGGCGTGCCGGGCCGCCAGGGCGGCGAGCGCGGGGCGTACGACGAGGGTCACGGCGAGGACCAGGGCGGCGGCCAGCCCCAGCGAGGTCAGCACGCCCGCCGGGGAGCCGGCGTGGGCCAGGGCGATCACCGCGGCCAGCGCGCACCAGGCGAGCACGTCGGCCAGCCCCGCGCACAGGATCGCCAGCGACCCCAGCCGGGTGGCGGTCAGCCCGGCCTCCTGGAGGATCCTGGCCAGCACGGGGAACGCGGTGACGCTCAACGCCGTCCCGGCGAACAGGACGAACGCCGTGCCCGACGCCGACGGCCCGGCGAGCGCACCGGCGAACGGGAGCGCCGCGACCGCTCCCAGGGCGAACGGCACGGCCGTCATCGCCAGCGCGGCGACCCCCACGACCACGCGCTGCCGGCCGAGGGCGGCCGGGTCGAACTCCCGCCCCACCGTGAACATGAAGACCGCCAGCCCGGCCTGGGCCAGCAGTTCGAGCTGCGGCGCGACCCAGCCGGGCAGGATCAGCGCGGACACCCCGGGCGCCAGCGAGCCCAGCGCGGACGGCCCGAGCAGCAGCCCGGCCACCATCTGCCCCACCACGGACGGCTGGCCCGCCCGGCGCGCCAGGACGCCGCCCAGCGAGGCCAGCCCGCCGATGACCACCACGGCGAGGAACAGCCGCAGGATCGACTGGGCGGGCGGCGCCCCGGCGTGCGCGGCCGGCGCCGCCGCCTGCCCCGGCTGCTGCGCGCCCGGCCCGAACACCAGCAGCATCGACACGCCCGCCACGGCGATCAGCAGCAGCGCGACCGCCAGGCCCCGGGCCGGGGCGGGCAGCAGGGCCTGTTCGGTGTCGTCGAGCGGGTCGTGTCCGCGCATGGTCGCACCTTCCTGCCTACTCCGCGATGGGCTCCCGGCCCCTCGGCGGCCGGCTCAGTCGGCGGCCGGGAGCGGCCGGGCCGCCCGCCGGCCGATCAGCAGCAGGGCGCCGACGGCGGCGACGATGCCGACGGCGATGACGGGGATCAGGGCCTGGTAGCCGATCTCGCCGGCCACCAGGCCGAACAGCGGGGGACCGAGCAGGGAGCCGAGGCTGCCGGCCTGGGCGATGACGCCGTTGCCGACGTCGGCGTGGTCGAGGCGTTCCAGGACGAGGGGGAGCGCGGCGAAGACCAGGGCGCCCAGGAAGCCGTTCTCCATGGAGATGACGCCCGCGCCGGTGAGCGCGCCCCCGGCGGAGCCGCCGGCGTACAGGATCCAGGCGGCCGGCACGACGAGGAAGCCCGACAGGGCCAGCACGCCGACCCGTACGCCCCTGCGCAGCAGGACGCCCACCGCCAGCCCGCCGGCCACGCCGAGCAGCGAGATCACCGAGGTCAGCGCGCCCGCGGCGGCGGCCGAGCGGCCGTACTGCTCGATGAGCAGCGTGGGCAGCAGCACGATCACCGGGATGGTCACCAGCGCGGTCAGGCAGAAGGCCGCGGCCAGCACGCCCGGCCAGGTGAGCGCCCGCGCCCGGGGCACCGGCCCGGCCGCCTGCGCCCCGCCGGCGCGCGGCAGCCGCGCCCACGTCACCGCGGCGATCAGCAGCGTCAGCCCGGCGATCAGGCCGGTCCAGCCGCGCCACCCCAGCGCGTCGCCGGCCGCGCCGCCGGCCAGCGTGCTGGCCCCCAGCCCGACCGGGACGAACGTCGCCCAGACCGACAGGGCGGTGCCCCGGTCGCGCTCGTGGGCCAGGCGCAGGATCAGCGCCGGGCAGGAGATGGTGACCAGGACGTAGCCGACGCCCTCGACGCCGCGGGCGATGAGCAGCCAGGCGAAGTCGTTCGCCGCCATGCTGGCCGCGCCCGCCGCCGCGATCAGGACCAGGCCGGTGACCAGCGACCGCCCGGTGCCGAAGCGGCGGACGAGATACCCCGCCGGCAGGCCGACCACCGCCCCGACGCCGACCACCGCCGAGATCACCCAGCCCAGCTCCGGCAGCGACAGCCCGAGCTGGGCCGCCATCGCGGGCCCGACCGAGGAGAACTTGCCGAGGCTCATCGCGCCGACGACCCCGCCGACGTAGACGAGGAGGATCGTCAGCCAGGGGGAGCGTCGCGGGGACGCCTCCGTGATCTTTGCCGCCGACCGGGGGTCCATGAGTCTCCTTCGCACTGCGCTCCGCGGGCCAGGGTTCCCACGTCCGATCTTCGCCATGCCGGCGGCGCCGATCAACCCGCTTCCCCCGTGGCGAAGATGCCGATGCCCGACTCGGTGACGTTGACCGCCCCGGCCGACAGCAGTGCGTCGATCGTCTCGGGCACCTCCCGCCTGGGCAGGACGCCCTGTAGGACGACCATGGTCCCGTCCGCGAGGTCGGCGCCCGCGCGCCACGACTGGCCCGGCATCGCGGGCACCACCTCGGCCAGCCGGTCGGCGGGGGTGCGGACCGTCAGCAGCACGTGGGCCGGGCCCACCCAGGCGGCGCGCAGCAGCAGGGCGACGTTCCTGATCACGCCGCGCCTGGCCGGGTCGGCGTAGGCGGCCGGGTTGGCGACGAGCTGCGCGCCGCAGGTCCGGACGGTCTCGATGACGCGCAGGTCGTTCTGGCGCAGCGAGTGGCCGGTCTCCACGACGTCCATCATGGCGTCGGCCAGCTCGGGGATCTTGGCCTCGGTCGCGCCGTAGGACACGACCACCTCGGCCCGCCGTCCCGCCTCGCGGAAGAAGCGGCGGCCGATGTTCGGGTACTCGGTGGCCACCCTGACCCCGTCGTCGAGGTCGGCGGCGCTGCGGGCGGGGTGGCCGGACGGCACCGCGAGCACCAGCCGCCACGGCCGCTCGGTGTTCCTGGAGTAGTCGAACGACTCCACCACCTCGACCTCGGCCCCGGTCTCCTCCACCCAGTCGGCGCCGGTCAGCCCGAGGTCGAAGGTGCCGTCCCCGACGACCAAGGGGATCTCGCGCGGCTTGTAGAAGGCCACGTGCGACACGCCGGAGTGGTCCACCGTGCCGCGGTAGGAGCGGTCCGAGCGCCGCCGTACGGGCAGCCCCGCGGTCGCGAAGAGCTCCAGGGCCCGCCGCTCCAGCGAACCCTTCGGCAGGGCGAGCGAGATCATGGTTTCCTCCTGACGGGCACGGCGGGACGGCGGGGGCGCGAGCATCACACGTGCAGCAGCCGGTCGATGCCGACGACGGGCGGCTCGGGCAGGCAGGACGGCCGCACCTCGATCTCGCCCACCACGAGGTCGTCCGGCCAGGAGTCGACGATGGTGGCCACGCAGCGGGCCACCGACCGGGTGCTCATCTTGTGCGGCGAGCCGTCGCCGTCGAGGTTGGCGATGGCGCCCGGCGAGACCAGGCAGGCGCGCACCCCGTTGCGGCGCTCCTCCAGCAGCAGCGTCTCGACCAGCGCCTTCAGCCCGGCCTTGGTGGCGCTGTAGGCGGCCCCGCCCTCGAAGTACCGCGTCCCGGCGTGGCTGCCCATCGCGACGAACATCCCGCCGGCGGCCCGCAACGCCGGCAGGACGGCTTTGAGCAGGTGGAAGCAGGCGCTCAGGTTGATCGCGACCAGCCGCTCCCAGTCCTCCGCGCGCAGCTCGGCGATCGGGTCGAGCACCCGGTCCACCGCGTTGGACACGCAGACGTCGAGCCGGCCGGCCGAGCCGAGCACCTGGGCGGTCGCCTCCGCGATCTGCGCCGGGTCCGACAGGTCGCACCTGTGCTCGCCGAGCCAGTCCTCACCCGCGAGCGAGCGGTTCAGGGAGAAGACGCGGTAGCCGCGCTCGCGCAGCTCCTCGGCGATGGCCCGCCCGCTGCCCCGGTTGCTGCCGGTGACCAGCGCGGCCGGGGTCTCATGTGATGACATCGAGGACGCGGCTCCACTGGTTCACGATCTCCTCGCCCGCCACGCCGTCCCGGAACAGGTCCTTGTCCAGCGGGGAGCCGTCCTGGTGGCGCAGGCGCATGCAGTCCTGGGAGATCTCGGAGATGACGGTCAGCCCGCCGTCGGCGGTCCGGCCGAAGATGAGGCAGAAGTCCCACACCTCCAGCGGGCGCAGCCAGGACCGCAGCACGTCGTTGACGGCGAGGGACAGCTCCCGCATCTCCTCCACCGGCAGGTCCAGCGCCCGCAGGTAGTCCTCGCCGATCGGCTGGTCCTCGGGGTCGGTCCGGTAGTCGAACTTCACGACCGGGCGCGGCAGCGGGGCGCCGTCCTCGAACAGGCCGGGGTACTTGCGGGTGGTCGACCCCGTGGCCCGGTTCTTCACGATCACCTCGAACGGCGGCGCCGGGCAGTAGTCGGCCACGTACGAGTCGGCCGAGACCCGTTCCCGGAACGCGCACGGCACGCCGGCGTCGGCCAGCCGGGCCGCCGCCCTTTCGTAGAAATCGAGCCGGAGCGGCCCGGTGCGCTCGACGATTTCATCACGGTGGTACGTGAAACTGCGCAGGCTGGGGATTATCTGCACCAGGCACCGCCCGTCGGGCAGCAGCCACAGACGCTTACTGCGCCCGATGATATCCGGCTCTCCCCGGCCGGCCGGAGTTCCCGGCTCTGATCCGTTATCCACGCCGCCTCCATCCGCCGACAATGGCCCACACAACTTGATATTGCGGGCACCTCGTTGTCAAGGCGGCGTGACCCTGGAAAAAGGAGCACTTGACGTGGCTCTCGCGGTCTTGATATGTCGTCCGCCCTCGCCGGGAGCACTGGAAGAAAGAGTACTTGACGGGTCCCGGCGACCGGACGGTACTGTCTTCAGAAATTGAAATTCCGATCTTAATTAGAATCCCAATGGGGGGAGGATCGTTGTCGGAATATGAGCGCATAGCTCACTCGAAGATCACGCGTAAGTTCAGGTCCGCGGGGCAGCAGCTCTTGTTCTCGCGGGGGCGGCGGGGCGAGGTGTCCGACGCTAACGGCGTACCGTACATCGATTTCGTCATGGGTTATGGCCCAGTGATAATCGGCCACGCGGACGCCCAGTTCAACGAAATTCTCTGCGGTTATCTCGGCAACGGAGTCATGCTGCCGGGCTACACCACGTTCCACCAGGAATACCTCGACCGGCTGCTCGGCGAGCGGCCCGGCGACCGCGGCGCGTTCTTCAAGACCGCCTCCGAGGCCGTCACCGCCGCCTTCCGGCTGGCCGCGATGCGCACCGGCCGGCTCGGTATCATCCGCAGCGGCTACGTCGGCTGGCACGACTCCCAGATCGCCGACTCCCTCAAGTGGCACGAGCCGCTGCACTCCCCGCTGCGGGACAAGCTGCGCTACACCGACGGCATGCGTGGCGTCGGCGAGTCCGAGCCGGTGGCCAACTGGGTGGACCTGCGCCTGGAATCCCTCGCCGAGCTGCTGGAACGGCACCGCGGCCGGCTGGGCTGCTTCGTCTTCGACGCGTACCTGGCCTCCTTCACCACGGCCGACGTGCTGCGCCAGGCCGTCGCCATGTGCCGCGAGGCCGGCCTGCTCACCGTCTTCGACGAGACCAAGACCGGCGGCCGGATCTCGCCTCTCGGCTACGACCACGACAACGCCCTCGGCTCCGACCTGATCGTGATCGGCAAGGCGCTGGCCAACGGCGCCCCGCTGAGCATCCTGGCCGGCGACGCCGACCTGCTCGCGCTGGCCGAGAAGGCCCGGCTGAGCGGCACGTTCTCCAAGGAGATGATCGCCGTCTACGCGGCGCTGGCCACCCGCGACATCCTGGAGAAGCCCGTCGGCGACTCGCCGGACGGCTGGACCGAGCTCGGCCGGATCGGCACGCAGGTGGCCGCCGCCTTCACCGCGGCCGCCGCGGACGCCGGGGTCGAGGCCCTGGTGGGCGCCCGTCCGGTGCTCGGCGGCGGCATGTTCGAGCTCGTCTACCACGACGTGGAGCTGCTGGGCGACAAGGAGCGTCGCGAGGCGCTGCTGGCCGAGCTCGCCGGGGTCGGCATCCTGCTGCTCGAAGGGCACCCGTCCTTCGTGTGCCTGGCCCACCGCGACATCGACTGGGGCGACCTGCGCGACCGGGTGCGGCAGGCGTTCGAGGCGTGGACCGCCCCCACGGGGGCCGGCCGTGGCTGACCTCCTGCGCCTCGCCCTGGTCGGCTGCGGCCGCCAGATGCAGCAGAACCTGTTCCCGTTCCTGCAACGCATCCGCGGCCACCAGGTCGTGGCCTGCGTCGACCCCGACCTGTCGCTGGCCGCCGACGTGCAGTCGCTGGCCGGCGGCGCGACCTGCGTCTCCTCGGTGGACGAGCTCGACCTGGAGATGGTGGACGCCGCCGTGCTGGCCGTCCCGCCGGAGCCGTCCTACCTGCTGGTCCGGCAGCTCGCCGAGCGCGGGGTGGACTGCTTCGTCGAGAAGCCGGCCGGGCCGTCCACGCCCGCGCTCCAGGACCTGGAGCACGTGGTGCGCCGCAGCGGGCGGCACGTCCAGGTGGGCTTCAACTTCCGCTACGCCGAGACCCTGCAGCGGCTGCACGAGCTGAGCGAGGAGATCCGGGCCACGCCGTGCTCGGTGACCATCGACTTCTACAGCCGCCACCCGTCCGCGCCGCAGTGGGGGGTGGACACCACCCTGGAGGCGTGGATCCGGCACAACGGGGTGCACGCCATCGACCTGGCCCGCTGGTTCGTGCCGTCGCCGGTCGTCCAGGTGGACGCGCACGCCATCGCCAGTGACGCCGACCGGTTCCAGATCAACCTGTTCCTGCGGCACCACGACGGCTCGCTGTCCACGCTGCGCATGGGCAACCACGTCAAGCGGTTCATGGTGGGCGTCACCGTCCAGGGCATGGACGGCAGCCGGTACAGCGCGCCGTCGCTGGAACGGGTGACGCTCGAACTGTCCGACGGCGTGCCCCACGGCCAGGAGCTGCACGCCACCCGCAACCTGGACCACGGGTGGGGGCGCAGCGGCTTCGGGCCCGAGTTGCAGGCGTTCGTGGACGCCTGCGCGCAGCGGTCGGCCGAGCCCCAGACGGGCGGCCGTCCCCCGGTCAAGGGCGTGCCGTCGGTCTCCGACGCGCTGGCCGCCTCCGCCCTGTGCGACCGGGTGATGGCCGAGCTCAACACCGCCGCGACGAACGGCTTCGGCCTGCTGACCGGGTCCGTCCGGGCCTCGGCCTAGGCCGGGCCGTCGACGAGGAGGGGGAGGCATGACCGAGCGGGCGCGACCGGCCGCGGGCGGGCGGCCGGTCGCGTCGCCGGATCCGGCCGGGTCACCTGATCCGGCCGCGGCGCGGAATTCGGCCGGGTCGCCTGATCCGGTCGCGGCGCGGGGGGTGGGCCGGTGGATCGCCGGTCATCTGCGCCGGCACCGGCCGTCGCTGCTGCTGTTCAGCGTGGCGGCCGCGGCGGCGAGCCTGTGCTCCACGCTCGTCCCCGTCCAGATCGGCGCGGCGTTCGCCGAGGCCACCGGCCCGCGCCACGACCTAGGCGCGGTCGGGGTGGCGGCGCTGGCGGCCGCGCTGCTGGCGGCCGGCCGGTTCGTCGCCGACCTGCTGTCGAACGGCTCGATGGAGGTCGTCGCCCAGCGCGTCAAGCGGGACGTGCGCGACGAGCTGTACCGCAGCCTGCTGACCAAGCGCATGGCCTTCCACGACCAGCAGCGCATCGGCGACATCCTGGCCCGCGCCATCAACGACGCGAGACTGGTCGACTACATGCTCAGCCCCGGGGCGGCCACCGCCGCCAACGGCGTGCTGGCCCTGTTGGTGCCGATCCTGTTCATCGCCTCGCTGGACCCGCGGCTGCTGCTGGCCCCCGGCGTGCTGGTCCTGGTGTTCGCCTACGCGCTGCGTTACCACCTGCGCCGGCTCTACCCGCTGGTCATGCGCACCCGCGAGACCTTCGCCGACCTCAACGAACGCTTCTCCACCACGCTGTCGGGCATCGCCACCGTCAAGGCAGCCACGCAGGAGGACTTCGAGCGGCACGCCCTGAGATCGGCCGCCGCCGCCTACCGGGACGCCTTCGTCCGGCGCGGCCGGGCGCAGGCGGTCTACCTGCCGGCGCTGAGCTTCGCCCTCGCCATGGTGACCGGCTCCCTGCACTCCCTCTACCTCTACTCGCAGGGGGAGCTGGCGCTGTCCCAGGTGGTGACCTACCTCGGCTGGCTGCTGCTGTTCGCGCAGCCCGTCACCATGTCCGAGCAGGCCGTGCCGGTCATCCAGGAGGGCTTCGCGGCCGCCGCGCGCATGCGGCAGATCATCGAAGGCGCCCCCGGCGAGCGCGAGGACACCCGCGGCAGCACGGCCGCCGTCGAGGGTGCGATCACCTTCGACCGGGTGTCGCTGCGCCACGAGGGCCGGGACATCCTGCGCGAGGTCTCCTTCCATCTGCCCGCAGGCCGCACCCTCGCCGTCGTCGGCCCCACCGGCAGCGGCAAGAGCATGCTGATCAAACTGGTCAACCGCATGTACGACGCCACCGAGGGCCGGGTGCTGATCGACGGGCGGGACGTGCGCGAGTGGGAGCCGGGCGCGCTGCGCCGCCAGATCGGCCACGTGGACCAGGAGATCTTCCTGTTCTCCAAGAGCGTCCTGGACAACATCGCCTTCGGCGCCCCGCACGCCGCCGGGTACGAGGACGTCCTGCGCGTCGCCAAGCAGGCGTGCGCGGACGAGTTCGTCCAGGGGATGGCCGACGGCTACGCCACCGTGCTCAACGAGGGCGGCACGACGCTGTCCGGCGGGCAGCGGCAGCGGCTGGCCATCGCCAGGGCCCTGCTGACCGAGCCGCGCATCCTCACCCTCGACGACGCGACCAGCGCCGTGGACGCCCGTACCGAATCGGCCATCACCGAGGCGATCGAGCGCGCGACGGCGGGCCGCACGACGGTGCTGGTCTCGCACCGCCCCGGCCAGATCCGCCGCGCCGACCTCATCCTGCTGCTGGACGGCGGCCGGGTCGTCGACCAGGGCTCGCACGACGAACTGATGGCGCGCTGCGCGCTCTACCGGGAGATCTACAGTGGCTGACGCCCAGGATCGGCGGCGCCCGTGAGCGACCTGTTCGCGGGCCTGCACGCCGACGCCTACGACCGCGTGTACGGCAACCGCCGCCTGCTGGCCCGCATCCTGCGGCAGTTGCGCGCCCACCGCGCCGGCATGATCGGCTCGGCCCTGCTCGTCGCGGGCTCGGTGCTGCTGACCGCCTCCGTGCCGATCGTCGTCTCCCGCCTGATCGACCAGGCCGGCGGCGGCAGCGGCCCCGGCCTGCTGCTGTGCCTGTTCGTGGTCGCGGCGGCGGTGCTGGCCTGGGCGATGAACTGGGCCCGCCAGGCGATCACCGCGCGGCTGGTGGGCGGCATGGTCTACCGGCTGCAGTGCGAGGCCGCCGACGCCGCGCTCGCCAAGGACGTCGCCTTCTACGACGAGAACTCGGTCGGCAAGGTGCTCAGCCGGGTCACCGGCGACACCGAGGGCTTCGGCTCGGTGCTCACCCTCACCCTGAACCTGATCAGCCAGCTGTTCCTGGTGGTGCTGCTCGGCGGCGTGGTGTTCTGGATCGACCCCGGCCTCGGCCTGGTCATCCTGGCGGCGCTGCCTTTCCTGCTGGGCACCGCCCTGGCCTTCCGCCGGGTGGCCCGCACGGCGGCGGCGGCCACGCGGCGGGTGATGGCCAAGGTCAACGCCAACGTGCACGAGACCATGCTCGGCATCGCGGTCGCCAAGAGCTTCGGCCGCGAGCGGGCCGTCCACGACGACTTCGACGACGTCAACCGGCTGTCGTACCGCGTCTACGTCCGGCAGGGCCTCATCTACGCGGTCATCCTGCCGGTCCTGACGCTGCTGGCGGGCCTGGCCACGGCGGTCGTGCTGTACCAGGGCGGCCGGTTCGCGGCGATCGGCAGGCTCTCGGCGGGCGAGTGGTACTTCGCCCTCCAGGCGCTCGGCATGCTCTGGCAGCCGGTCACCCAGGCCGCCTCGTTCTGGAGCCTGTTCCAGCAGGGGCTGGCCGCCGCCGAGCGGGTGTTCGCGCTGATCGACAGCGACCACGCCGTCGTCCAGAGCGGCAACGCGCCGGTGACCGCGCTGACCGGCGAGATCGAGGCGCGCGGCCTGCACTTCCGGTACGGCTCGGGCGCCGCCGTGTTCCGCGACTTCGACGTGCGCCTCGCGGCCCGCGAGACGGTGGCGGTCGTCGGGCACACCGGCGGCGGCAAGTCCACGCTGGCCAAGCTGATCGCCCGCGCCTACGACTTCCAGGGCGGCGAGCTGCTGGTCGACGGCCGCGACATCCGCGGCCTGGACCTGCGGGCCTACCGGCGGCGGGTGGGGGTCGTCCCGCAGCACCCGTTCATCTTCGCGGGCACGCTCGCCGAGAACATCGCCTACGGCCGCCCCGGCGCCGGCCGCGACGACGTCGTACGGGCCGTCGAGCGGATCGGCCACCGCGTGTGGGACCGCAGCATGCCGATGTCCCTGGACGACCGCCTGGCCGCCGGCGGGCAGGGCGTGTCGGTCGGGCAGCGGCAGCTCATCGCCCTGGCCAGGATGTTCGTCCGCGAGCCGGACATCCTGCTGCTGGACGAGCCGACCGCCAGCGTCGACCCGCTGACCGAACGCGGCATCCAGGACGCGCTGGCCCGGCTGTGCGCCGGGCGCACGGTCGTGGTGATCGCCCACCGGCTGTCCACCATCCGGCGCGCCGACCGCGTCCTCGTGCTGCACGGCGGCGAGATCGCCGAGCAGGGCCGGTTCGACGAGCTGCTGCGCCGCGACGGCCCGTTCGCCGCGCTCTACGCCACCTACTACGCGCACCAGGAGACCGCATGACCTGCGCCCCCCATCCGGCGGAGTTCGAGCCGATCCAGCGGGAGGCGTCCGCCACGGGCGTGCGCTGCGTGGTCGGCGCCGTGCTGTTCAACCCGCTCGGCGAGGTGTTCCTGCAACGGCGGGCGGCCCACGTGCGGCTCTTCCCCGGCTGCTGGGACATCGTCGGCGGGCACGTCGAGCGGGGCGAGACGCTGTGCGCGGCGCTGGCCAGGGAGATCGAGGAGGAGACCGGCTGGCGGCTGCTGCGGGTGGGCGGCCTGGTGGACGTCTTCGACTGGACCGGCGGCGACGGCGGCCTGCGGCGCGAGATCGACGTGCTGGCCACGGTCGAGGGCGACCTGACCCGGCCCGCCATCGAGCAGGACAAGTTCGACGAGGCCCGCTGGCTGGACGGCGACGCCCTGCGCCGCCTGGCCGCCGAGTCGCCCGGCTCGGGCATGGTCGAGCTGGCCCTGCGCGCGCTGGCCATGCGGCCGGTCTAGGGCTCCGGTTTGCGTACCGCGTCCAGGGCCTGTCGCAGGGTGAACCGGCCGGCGTACAGCGCCTTGCCCACCACCACGCCCTCGACGCCCAGCGGGGTCAGGGAGGAGACGGCGCGCAGGTCGTCCAGGCTGGAGATCCCGCCGGAGGCCACGACGGGCCGGCCGGTGGCGGCGCAGACGTCGCGTAGCAGCTTCAGGTTGGGGCCGCCGAGGGTGCCGTCCCTGGCGATGTCGGTGACGACGTACCGGGCGCAGCCGGCCGCGTCGAGGCGGGCCAGGGTCTCGTACAGCTCGCCGGCGTCGCGGGTCCAGCCGTGGCTGCGTACGGTGGTGCCCCAGACGTCCAGCTCGACGGCCACCCGGTCGCCGTGCCGGTCGATGACCTCCGCCACCCACGCCGGACGCTCCAGCGCGCCGGTGCCGAGCACCACCCGGCCGCAGCCGGTGGCCAGCGCCGCCGCCAGGCTCGCGTCGTCGCGCACGCCGCCGCACAGCTCGACCGGGATGTCCAGGGCGCCGACGACCTCGGCGATCCGCGCCCGGTTCGAGCCGGTGCCGAAGGCGGCGTCCAGGTCCACCAGGTGCACCCAGTCGGCGCCGGAGTCCTGCCAGGCCAGCGCCGCGTCGAGCGGGTCGCCGTACCAGGTCTCGGACCCCGACTCGCCGCGCAGCAGGCGGACGGCCCGGCCGCCGCGCACGTCGACGGCGGGCAGGAGGGTCAGGCATGTGGACACTCGTCGTTTCCTCTCCCGTGAACCCCCCTTTTCCATCATCGCGAACACTGGTCAGGAATCGAAGTCAACCTTCGGCCACCACCATGGTTCACTTGCCGCCGCCCGGCCGGACGGGGACGCTTGCCGGTGCGCGCCGCACGCCCAGTCGCCGGGGGCCGGTCCCCCTGTTCCGAGGAGGACTGCATGGTCTCGCTCGCGCTGCCCAAGGGCACGTTCCTGGAGCGTCCCGTCCTCGATCTGTTCGCCGCGGCCGGGCTGGAGGTGCGCCGGCCGTCCGAGCGCAGCTACCGGGCGAGCATCGCCTACGACGGCGGCGTCGAGGTGGCCTTCCACAAGCCGCGCGAGATCCCGCTCGCCGTGGAGAGAGGCGTCTTCGACTTCGGCGTGACCGGCACCGACTGGATCGAGGAGACCGGCGCGAAGGTCGAGCTGGTCGAGGCGAGCGGGTGCGTGCCGCCCTGGCGGCTGGTGCTCGCCGTCCCCTCCGGGCATCCCGCCGTGGACGCCGCCGGCCTGCCCGCCGGGGCCCGGGTCGCGACCGGCTTCCCGAAGATCTCCCGGCAGTACTTCCAGAGCGTGCCGCTGCCCGTACGGATCGTCCCGTCGTTCGGCGCCACGGAGGCCAAGGTCCCCGAGCTGGCCGACGCCGTCATCGAGACCGACGGCCCCGGCTCCGCCCTGGACGAGCACGACCTGCGCGTCGTCGCCACGTTGCGCACCTGCTTACCGCAGGTCGTCGCGAGCCCCGCCGCCTGGCGGGACGCCCGCAGACGCGCCGCGATCCAGCGGGTCGCGCGGCTGCTGGCCTCGGTCGACGGGGGAGCGGCCCACGTGCTGCTGACCGTCCGCACCACCACGCGCGACCTGCCACGGGTGGCCGGGTCGATGCCGGAACGGTCCTGGCGGGCCGGCACCGGCCTGACCGAGAACCTGGTGGTCGTGCAGGGGCTGGCGGCCCGGCGCGGCCTGGCCGAGACCATCGGCGGCATCCTGGCCGCCGGCGCGCTCGACGTCATCGAGTCGCGCGTCGGGAAGGACGTCACGCCGTGAGCCGCCGGATGATCGTGTGCGACCTCGACGGGACGCTCCTGGACTCCCGCGGCCAGGTCTCCGAGCGCACCAGGACCGCCGTGCGCCGCGCCCGAGCCGCGGGGCACGTGTTCGTCATCGCGACCGCGCGGCCGGTCCGCGACACCCGTCCGGTGGCCGCGGCGCTGGACCACGCGGCCGTCGCCGTCTGCGGGAACGGCTCGATCACCTTCGACTTCGGCAGCGAGGAGGTGGTCGACTACCGCCCGCTGGACCGGCAGCCGCTCGCCGCGACGCTGGCGCTGCTGCGCGACCGTTTCCCCGGCGTGCGCCTGGGCGCCGAGTGCCGCCTCGAACTGCTCCTGGAGGACGCCTTCCACCTGCCCGAGCCGCTGGCCCGCGACGCCCGGCGGGTGCCCCGCCTGGAGGGCGAGATCGACCGGCACGACGTCGGCAAGCTCATGGTCCAGCTCGAAGGCGCCGCCCGCCAGTACTACGAGACCGTGCGCGGGCTGCTGACCGGCTGCGAGGTCACCATCTCGGCCGACGTGTTCTGCGAGGTCATGCGGTCCGGCGTGACCAAGGCCGCGGCCCTGGAGTCGATGGCGTCCAGGCTCGGCCTGGGCAGCGCCGACGTGATCGCCTTCGGCGACATGCCGAACGACCTCCCCATGCTGACCTGGGCCGGAACCGCGGTGGCGGTGGCCAACGCCCATCCCGCCGTGCTCGGCGCGGTGGGCGAGGTGACCGCCTCCAACGACGACGACGGGGTGGCCGCGTGGCTGGAACGGCACGCCATGGCCGATTTCTCAGAGAAGTATTGACGCTTGTCTGACGACTATTCATGATGGTCGCTGGAGCCGGGAACGCACCGGCCAGGATCGGCCTGCGGAGGCAGGCCGCCAAGGCCCGCGCCGGGCGCGGGCGTCCCGTCTGAGAGGTGCCCCAGTGCCCCGATTAGCCGTTGCCCCTGTGTTCGTCCGCGTCCTCGCACTCTTCGCGGCGTTGTGCTCGCTCGCCGCCTGCACCGCCGTCAGCCCCGCCGCCGAGAAGAAGGGCGCCACCTCGGTCGGCGTGGCCTTCAGCCGCGGCGGGCGCGGCGACAGATCCTTCAACGACTCGGTGGGGGCCGGCGTCGACCGCGCGAAGGCCGAGCTGGGCGTCTCGGCCAAGGAGCTCAGCCCCAACGCCGCCGGGTCCGACCTGGAGGAGATCCTGCGGCTGCTGGCCCAGACCGGCCACAACCCGGTGCTGGCCGTCGGCTTCTTCTACGCCCAGCCGCTGGCCAAGGTCGCCCCCGCCTTCCCCCGCACCCAGTTCGTCATCATCGACGACGCCACCGTGAAGCTGCCCAACGTCACCAACGTGGTGTTCCGCGAGGAGCAGGCCAGCTACCTGGTCGGCGCGGCGGCCGCGCTCAAGTCCGCCAGCGGGAAGATCGGCTTCGTCGGCGGGGTCCAGACGCCGCCGCAGGAGAAGTTCCTCGCCGGGTACGCGGCCGGCGCCCGCGCGGTGAAACCCGGCATCCAGCTCTCCAGCGTGTTCATGTCCCAGCCGCCCGACTTCAGCGGCTTCTCGGCCCCCGACAAGGCCCAGGAGGCGGCCCGCGGCATGTACGACGGCGGCGCCGACGTCGTCTACCACGCCGCCGGGGCGTCCGGGCTCGGCGTCTTCCAGGCGGCCAAGGCGGCCGGCAAGTGGGCGATCGGCGTCGACGTCGACCAGCGCAAGACGGTCGATCCCGGGCTCGCCGGGGTGATCCTGACCAGCGCCACCAAGCAGCTCGACGTCGCGGTCCTGAGCATCGTCCGGGACGCGGTGGCGGGCCGGCCGATCGCCGGGGTGCGCGAGTTCGGGCTCAAGGAGGGCGGGGTCGGCTACGCCACCAGCGGCGGCGAGCTCGCCGACATCCAGCCGCGGCTGGAGGAACTGCGCAAGCAGATCGTCTCGGGCGAGATCAAGGTGCCCGCCAGGCCGGCGGAGAGCCGATGAGCCGGGCGCGGGCGGCGGGCCGGGAAGCGCTGCGCGTGCTCGCCGTCCCGGCGCTCGCGCTGCTGATCGCGCTCACGGTCGCCACCGCGCTGCTGGCCGCGGTGGGGGCCGCGCCGGGGCGGACGTACCTGACGATGCTGGAGTTCGGGGTCCGGCCGGACTCGCTCGTCTCCGCGGTGAACCGGGCGGCCGTCTACTTCTTCGCCGCCCTCGCCGTGGCCGTCACCTTCCGGATGAAGCTGTTCAACATCGGGGTCGAGGGCCAGTACCACGTGGCCGCGCTGTTAGCGGCGGTCGCCGGGGCGGCCGTGCGGCTGCCGGGCCCGCTGCACCTGGCGTTCGTCTGCCTGGTCGCCGTGCTGGCCGGAGCACTCTGGGCCGGGATCGCCGCGGTGCTCAAGGTGTGGCGCGGGGTCTCCGAGGTGCTGTCCACGCTGCTGCTGAACTACGTCGCCACCGCCGTCGTCGCCTACCTGCTGGCCGAGGTCTTCGCCGCGGGCAGCACCTCCGGCTCGACGCAGGAGCTGCCGCCGTCGGCCCGGCTGCCGCAGCTCACGCTGCCGTCGGGCGACCAGCTCGGCTCGGCCACGCTGGGCGCGGTCGTGCTGGGCGTGGCGGTGCACGTGCTGCTCACCCGCACCCGCTACGGCTACGAGCTGCGGGCCGGCGGCCTGAACCCGGTGGCGGCGCGCGTCCAGGGCATCGACCCGCGCCGGATGATCCTCGTCACGATGTTGTTGTCCGGCGGCCTGGCGGGCCTGGCCGGGCTGCCCGACCTGCTGGGCCAGACCTACCGGTACGGCATGGACTTCCCCTCCGGCGCGGGCTTCACCGGGATCGCCGTGGCCCTGCTCGGCCGCAACACGCCCGCGGGCATCGCGCTGGCCGCCCTGCTCTTCGGGTTCCTGGAACGGTCGGCGCTGATCCTCGACATCGAGGGCATCCCCAAGGAGATCGTCACGATCATGCAGGGCGTCATCGTGCTCAGCGTCGTGGTGGCCTACGAGGTGGCGCGGCGGATGGAACGCAGGCGGGCCGAGCGGCTCGTACGGGAGCAGGCGTCCCCGGCGCTGGAGCCGTCCGTATGAGCGCGGGACGGTACCGGTGGTGGCGGGCCGCGCTCGTCCTGTTGCTGGCGATGTCGGTGGTCAGGGTGTTCACCGGCGCCGACGAGCTCACCGGGTCGGGCGTCGTGGGGGCGGCGCTGCGGCTGGCGGTCCCGATCGGGCTCGCCGGGCTGAGCGGCCTGTGGAGCGAGCGCGCGGGCGTCGCCAACCTCGGCATCGAGGGCATGATGATCATCGGCACCGTCTGCGGGGCCTGGGCCGGGTACGGGTTCGGCGTCTGGGCCGGGGTGCTGGCCGGCACGCTCGGCGGGGTCGCGGCCGGGCTGCTGCACGCGGTCGTCACCGTCACCTTCGGGGTCGACCAGGTGGTGTGCGGCATCGCGATCAACATCCTGGCGGTGGGCGTGGCCCGGTTCATGTCGGTCATCGCCTTCAGCGGCCTGCCGGGGGCGGGGGCCACCCAGTCGCCGCCGGTGAGCGGGTCGATCGGCACGGTGAGCGTGCCCGTCCTGGCGGGCGGCGGGGGCACGCCCGACCTGCTCGGCGGGCTGGAGCGCGGCCGGTTCTTCCTGGTGTCCGACCTCGCCGGGATCGTGCGGGGGTTCCTGCACGAGGTCTCGCTGCTCACCGTGGTCGCCGTCGCGCTGGTCCCGCTGAGCTTCGTGCTGCTCTGGCGTACCGCGTTCGGGCTGCGGCTGCGGTCGGCGGGCGAGCACCCGGCGGCGGCGGACTCGCTCGGGGTGCCGGTGCTGCGGATGCGGTACTACGGCGTGCTGGTCTCCGGCGGGCTGGCCGGGCTCGGCGGGGCCTACCTGGTCACCGTCTCCTCGACCGTCTACCGCGAGGGCCAGACCGGCGGCCGGGGCTTCATCGGGCTGGCCGCCATGATCTTCGGCAACTGGCGGCCGTCCGGCACGGCCGCCGGGGCGCTGCTGTTCGGTTACGCCGACGCCCTGCAACTGCGCCAGGCGAGCGCGGTGCACGTGCTGCTGCTGCTCGGGGCCGTGCTGGCCTGGGTCGCCGCCGTCGCGCTCGTCCGTACGCGGCTGCGCCTGGCCGCGACGCTGGCGCTGCTCGGCGCCGCCGCCTTCGCGGTCTTCCAGGGCACCGACTCGGTCCCCACCCAGCTCGTGTACGCCACGCCGTACCTCACCACGCTGCTGGTGCTGGTCACGGTCGCCCAACGGCTCCGCATGCCGGCCTACGTCGGCATCCCCTACCGGCGAGGAGACGCGTGATGACCATCGACCGGGAGCCCCGCCTGATGGGGTACGCCGACCGCTGGTCCGCGGCGCCCGGTGAGCGGCTGGCCGTGCACGCCTCCGGCCCGGACGGGGACGCCGACGCCGCCCTTGTGGACCTCGTCCGGGAGAGCGACCTGACCCCGGCCGTGCCGGTGACGATCGCGCCGCGGCCGCTGCGGCCCGGCTCCCGGCTGGAGGCGGCCTCGGTGCCGACGCCCGCCAGGGGCGGCCTCGCCCTCTGGATCCGGCCGAAGCGGCTCGGGCCGCGCCAGGTCGTGGCCCGTCTGGGCGCCTCGGAATGGCGGCTGCTGCTCGCGCTCGACGAGGAGGGCAGGCCCGAGGCCACCGTGCTGACGCCGTCGGGGAGCATGGGCTGCCGGCTGCGCTCGGCCGTCCCGGCGGGGGAGTGGTCGCTGCTGGCCGTGGCGTGGGAGGCGGCGCCGCTGATGACCGTCCTGCATCTGAACGACTTCCGCACCCCGGGCGTGAGCGCCGGGCGGGCCCGCCTGCCGCTGCCGTCCCCGTCGGGCGAGCTGCTGATCGGGGCGGGCGAAGAGCATCCGTACGCGGGCCGGATCGCCCTGCCCATGCTGACCGAGGGCCCGCTCGCCATGCCCGGCCGCGTTCCGCTGACCGACCTGACCACCGGTCCCGAGCTGGTCAAACACCTCGGCCCCGAGCTGCTGGCCCTGTGGGACCCGTCCGCCGGCCCCGGCGCGCCCGTCGTCCCGGACGTCAGCGGCAACGGGCACCACGCGAACGCCGTCAACCGGCCGCTGGCCGGGCTCGCCGGGCCGGGCGGCGGCGCCCGCACCGCGCTCCAGGTCAGCCCGGAGGACCTCGACGACGCCCGCTGGCCGGTGACGTGCGAGCTGACCGTCCCGCCGGACGCCGGCTCCACCGTGCTCGGCGTGCGCCTGCGGACCCGGGGGCAGTCGTGCGTGCTGCCGGTGGTCGTGCGCCCGGACGCGACGCGCAGGAGCCCGGTCGCGGTCGTCCTGCCCACGTTCACCTACCTCGCCTACGCCAACCACCGGCAGTCCAGCGAGGCCGAGTACTTCGGCGACTACCGGCAGGTCACCGACCGCGTGATCACGCTCTCCCCGGTGGACGCCTACCTCAACGAGCACCGCGAGCTCGGCCTGTCCCTGTACGACCAGCGGCGCGAGGGCGGCCACGTCACCCACTCCTCCAGACGCCGCCCGGTGCTCAACCTCACCCCCGACTACCGCTGGTGGATGACCGGCGCGCCGCGCCACTTCGCCGCCGACCTGCTGCTGCTGCGCTGGCTGCGCTCGGCCGGCTTCGCCTTCGACGTGCTGGCCGACGAGGACGTGCACGAAGGCGGCGCCGGCCTGCTGTCCGCCTACCGCGTCGTCCTGACCGGCAGCCACCCCGAGTACGTCACCGCCCCGGAACGTGCGGCCTTCGGCGCGTACGTGTCCGGCGGCGGCCGGCTCATGTACCTGGGCGGCAACGGGTTCTACTGGGTGACCGGCGTCGATCCCCGGCACCCGCACGCCATCGAGGTCCGCCGCGGCCACGTCGGCGACTGGTGGGACGACGAGCCCGGCGAGGACGTGCTGACCTCCACCGGCGAGCCCGGCGGCCTCTGGCGGCACCGCGGCCTGGCGCCGCAGGAGCTGCTCGGCGTCGGATTCGCCGCCCAGGGCTGGGGGCCCGCCCCCGGCTACACCCGCCTGCCCGACAGTTACCGGGAGGAGGCGTCCTGGGTGTTCGAGGGCGTCGGGACCGACCCGGTCGGCTGCTGCGGTCTCGCGCTCGGCGGGGCGGCGGGGGACGAGATCGACCGGGCCGCGCCCGAGCTCGGCACCCCGCCGGACACCCTGGTGCTCGCGACCTCCGCGGGCGGCCACGGCCACCACTACCGGCCCCCTACCGAGGAGGCCGGGCTGGGCGCGCAGGCCGTACGCGCCGACATGACCCTGCGACTGCTCGGATCAGGCGGCGCCGTGTTCGCCGCCGGATCCGTCAACTGGGTGACCAGCCTCGCCTGCTGTGACGGTGACATCAGGCGAATCACCCGGAACGTCCTGTCCCGATTCCTGCAACCCGCAGCTTGTGAGGAGGAGTGACGTGACCACCGCGAGCGCGAGGCACCTCGACTACCCCTATCCCCGCACGTCGGCCGAGCTGACCGACGAGATGTTGTCCATGCCCGCAGAGGAACTGGCGGCCATCGCCCGCCATCCGCTGACCGTCTTCCCCGACACCACCGAGCTCTACTACCGGCTGGCCCGGGAGATGGCCGACGAGTTACGCGCCCGCAACATGCGCGGCGAGCCCACCCGCTGGATCCTGCCCGTGGGCCCGAAGGCGCAGTACCCGATCCTGGCGCGCATCTGCAACGAGGAGCGCATCAGCTGGGCCGACGTGTTCGCCTTCCACATGGACGAGTTCCTCGACTGGCAGGGCCGGCCGGTGGACCCCTCGCACCCCTTCAGCTTCCGCGGCTATTGCGACCGCAACCTCTACCAGCTCCTCGACCCCGACCTGCGGCCCCACCCGGGCAACGTCGTCTTCCCCGACGTGTTCGACCCGGACGCGTTCGGCACGCGCCTGCGGGGCGAGGGCGGCGCCGACACCTGTTACGCGGGCTTCGGCTACCGGGGGCACCTGGCCTTCAACGAGCCGCCGTCCACGCGCTGGCACCAGTACACCGCCGCGGAGTTCGCCGCCTCGACCACGCGTGTCGTCCCGCTGCTCGACGACACGATCGTGGCCCACTCCCACCGGGTGACCGGCGGCTACACGCAGGCGATCCCGCGGATGGCGATCACCGTCGGCATGTCGGAGATCCTCTCCGCCCGCCGGCTGCACCTGATCACCGACGGGGGCGCCTGGAAGCGGTACATCGTCCGGGTGCTGCTGCTCACCACCGAGCCGGACGTGCTGCTCCCGGTGACCTTCGCGCACCACCACCCCGACGTGCGCGTGACCGTCGACGCCGACAGCATCGCGCCCTGCGCCCTGGGGCTGGGCTCGTGACCGTCGTCGCGGTCGGGGCCTACATCGTCGACCTCTACATGTTCGGCGACCACCTGCCGGAGCCGGGCGAGAGCGTCAACGCCGCCGACTACGCCACCGCGCACGGCGGCAAGGCCGCGAACGTGGCCGTCGCCGCGGCCCGGCTGGGCGCGCCCGCCCGGTTCGTCGGCTGCCTCGGCGACGACGCCGCCCGGCCGGTGGCGCTGGCCGAGCTGCGCGCCGAGGGCATCGAGGTCGGCGAGTGCACCACGGCCGTCGGCGTCGCGACCGGGCGCAGCTTCGTCTACGTCGACGCGGGCGGCAGGCAGATGGTCATGACCTGGCCGGGGGCCGCCGACCTGCTGCCGCCCGCCCAGGCGGCCGCGGTCGCCGCCGGCCTGCCCCCCGGGTCCGTGCTCGTCCTGCAGGGGGAGATCCCGCTGGAGATCTCCTACGCCGCCGCGACGGCGGCCCCGCCGGGCGTGCGCGTCCTGCTCAACCCGAGCCCGGCGGGACCGTTCCTGGAGGGGACCGGGAAGGAGCTGCTGGCCCGGGCCGACCTGCTGGTGCTCAACGAGGGCGAGCTGTCCGCGCTGGCCGGCGAGACCCCCGGCGACCTGGACGACCTGCGCGGCAGGACCAGGGGACGCACTGTCGTCGTCACCCGCGGCGAGCACGGCGCCGAGATCGCCGACGACGGCGGCACTATGCTGATCGACGTCCCCAGCGTGCGCGTTGTGGACACCACCGGCGCGGGTGACGCCTTCACCGGCGCCCTGGCGGCCGCCCTCTGCGCCGGCGCGGGCCTGGTGCGCGGCGTCCGGCTCGCCTGCCAGGTGGCGACCGTCTCGGTCACGCGCCGGTTCTGTGCCCCCAGCTACCCATCGGCCGCCGAGCTCGGCATCGCCCCGCTCCGCGGTCCGTCCGTGCAGGAGAGACCCGCGTGACACGACGTCATCCCACCCTGGCCATCCAGATCCGTGACCGGCTGCACGCCCTGATCGTCGAGCAGGGGCTGCGCCCCGGTGACAGGCTGCCGTCGGAGAACGAGCTCATGACCCTGTTCGACGTCGGGCGCACCAGCATCAGGGAGGCGTTCAAGCTCCTGGAGCAGGAAGGGCTCATCCAGGCCAGGCACGGCGACGGCCGCTACCTCACCTCGCAGCCCAGCCTGGACCGGCCGCTGACCCGCCTCGAAGGCGTCACCGAGATGCTGGCCAGCCGCGGGTTCACCGCCGACAACACCGTCCTCGACGTCATGGCCACCGAGCCGGACCGCCACCAGCGGGAGCTGCTGCAACTGCCGCCCGGCGAGGCCATCGTCCGGCTGGAACGCCTGCGCAGGCACCGGGACGACGCGCTGCTGTACTCGATCGACCTGTTCCCGCGCTCGCTCATCGGCCGCCCCCTGGACGAGGTGGACTGGACCGGCTCGCTGTTCCAGCTCCTCACCGAGCACGGCCACACCATCGCCTACGCCGTCGCCCAGGTCCGCGCGGTGACCCTGAGCCACGCCCAGGCCGAGCGCATCGGCACCCACGAGGACGGCGGCGCCTGGCTGCTGCTCCTCCAGACCCACCACGACAGCGCCGGACGGCCGGTGCTGTATTCGCAGGACTACCACAGGGGCACCGACTTCTCCTTCCACCTGGTGAGACGCCGCGACTGAGTGAGCCGCCGCCGCGTACCGACCGACCGCCGTTCGCCGACGCAGAGAGGATCATGCGATGAGTGCCATCACGCTGGAGGCCGCCCAGCCGATCCCGGCCTCCCCTTCCAGCCTCCGGGCGAGGTGCTCCAGGCTGTCCGTCTTCTGGCTCGCCGAGGACGAGGTCTCCTTCTACGGGCTCCCGCCGCTGCTGATGAAGGTGTCGAACGTGGCCGGGGTCGCGGTCGTGCGCAGCTGCGCGGAGGCCCGGCTGCTGCTGGCCGGCGAGGACTTCGACGTGGCGGTGATCCCGCTCGCCGTCCTGCCTGACGTGCTCGGCGGACGCCCCCGCCGGGCCCGCCCGCAGATCCTGGCCATGGTGCGTCAGGGGGAGGAGCTCGCCCCCTGCGTCGCCCAGCGGTACGGGCTGGCCGGTTGCCTGCTGTGGGACGAGATCAATGTCGCCGGCTTGTCGGGCACCTTCGATCGGCTGCTGCGCGGCGACGCGCCCGTCCCGTCCAGGGGCGCCCCCGACCTGCTCGGCCGCCTGACCGAGCGCGAGCACATGGTGCTGGCGCTGCTGCTGCGCGGCATGAGCAACCACCAGATCGCCCGCTCGATGGGCATCTCCATCCACGGCGTCAAGCGCCACATCTCGAACCTGCTCGTCAAGTTCAACTGCTCCAACCGCACCGAGGTCGCCCTGGTCGCCCAGCGTCTCGGCCTCGACCCCGCCTCCCGCAACCCGCGCCACCTGAGCAGCACCCGCACGTAGCACGTACGACGAACCATCCCCGAACGGTCATCGAGAAACGGAGTGACAATGGACGTCCCTCTCATGGAACTCAGCGGCCGCGCCCCCGTCGTCAGGCTGCATGACATCGAGGCGGACATGGCCGCCGCCACCGACGCCATCAGGTCGCAGCTGACCGGATGGGGCTTCATGGCCGCGGAGGTGCCCGGCATCGGCGAGCGCGTCGAGGCCATGATGAACGAGTTCGCCGCGGCCTGCCGGGCGACCGGGCCGAGCCTGTCCGACTACGCCTACGACGTCGTCCCGCAGCTCGCCGTCGGCGGCACGCACGGGTTCTTCCCGTACAACTCGGAGATCCCGCGCCTGGCCAACGGCGTGCCCGACCCGAAGGAGTTCATCCACGTCAGCGGCGCCATGATCGGCGACCAGCCGCCCGGGGCGGGTGACGTGCTGCGGGCCTTCCCGGCGTTCGGCACCCGCGCCGCCGAGGTGTTCGACATCGCCTTCCGGCTGATCTCGCTCTTCGGCGAGGTCGTCCGGGGCATGATGCCGCCCGGCACGCCCGAGCTGGACCTCTCGCACGACGCGACGAACCTGCGAGTGATCCACTACCGGGACGTCGGCGACCGCGAGGTGCTGGCCCACGAGCACTCCGGCATCCAGATGCTCGGCCTCCAGCTGCCCCCGTCCGACCAGGGCCTGCAGTACGTGCTGCACGACGGCACCTGGGTCGAGCCGGTGATCGCCGGGACCGACGTCGTGCTGTGCAACATCGGCCGGATGCTCACCAGCGCCTCCGACGGGCGGTTCCGGCCGTCCACGCACCGGGTGCACACCAAGCCGATGCCGGCCGGCTACGAGCGCCTGTCGTCGGTGCTCTTCGCCTACCCGCAGCACAAGGCCCGCCAGTGGAAGATGGTGGACGGCGAGCTGATGTCGCTGAACGCCACCTGGGGCGACTTCATCGACAGCCGCTTCCAGGGGCTCGGCAAGCAGTCCTGACCACCCGGCCTCCTGGCGGCCGGGCGGCCGTCAGGAGGCGGTGGCCCGGACGGCCGCCCGGATCACGTCGGCGACCTCCTTCGGCCGCGACACCGCGACCGCGTGCGAGGCGCCGGCGACCTCCACGGCGGTCGCGCCGGCCCGCTCGGCCCCGAACCGCTGCACGTCGGGGTTGATGGCCTGGTCGGCGTCGGCGATGACGGCCCACGACGGCTTGGCCCGCCAGGCCGCCGTGGCCGCCGCCTCGGTGAACGCCCCGGCCGCCAGGGGCCGCTGCGCCACCGCGAGGACCCGGGTGACCTCGGCCGGCACGTCGGCGGCGAAGACCTGGGGGAAGGCGTCGGCGGCGATGGTGAACTCGGCGGCGGCGCCGCCGTCCGGCAGCGGGTAGGCCACCTGCCGCAGGCTCGCGCCGAGCGGCGGCTCGGGGAAGCGGCCCTGGAGCTCGCCCAGGCTCTCGCCCTCGTCCAGGACGTACGCGGCGACGTAGACGAGGCCGACGACGTTGTCCGCCGCGCCGGCCACGGTGATGATCGCGCCGCCGTACGAGTGGCCTGCCAGCACGACCGGGCCGTCGATCTGGGCCACCACGGAGGCGACGTACGCCGCGTCCGAGGCCAGGCCGCGCAGCGGGTTCGGCGGGGCCACCACGGGGATGCCGTCCCGCTGCAACTCGGCGATGACGCCGGACCAGCTCGCCGCGTCGGCGAACGCGCCGTGCACGAGGACGACCGTCGGGGTGGTGCTCTCCGTCATGGGAAAAACTCCTTCTCGGGGCAAGAGGGGACCGGTCGGCCCCGGTAGCGATCCAACAGCCGGGCCGCTCGCGCGCACGAGGCGGAAACGTACTTCTGCCTGTGGTTCCGCCTCGTCTTTCCCCAGGACGGTCGCTTGGATGGGTGACGGCCCCCCCTGCTTCCCACCCCTTCTTCCTGGAGCGATCATGATCAAGCCCGTCCTGGAACCCGCCGCTCAGGCGTTCGCCGAGGCCACCGCCGAGCCGCCGTACCTCTTCCAGCTCCCGCCGGAGGAGGGCCGCAAGGCCGTCAACGAGGTGCAGTCCGGCCCGGCCGAGCTGCCCGCCGTGGACGAGGAGTGGGTGACGGTCCCCGGCGGACCCACCGGCGAGGTCAGGGCCCGCATCGTGCGGCCGGCCGGCAACACCGGCGACCTGCCCGTGATCATCTACATCCACGGCGCCGGCTGGGTCTTCGGCAACGCCCACACCCACGACCGGCTGGTCCGCGAGCTGGCGACCGGCGCCGGCGCCGCCGTGGTCTTCCCCGAGTACGACCTGTCGCCCGAGCACCGCTACCCGGTCGCCATCGAGCAGAACTGGACGGTCGCCCGCTGGATCGTCACCGACGGCGCCGCCAAGGGCCTGGACGCCACGCGCGTCGCGGTGGCCGGCGACTCCGTGGGCGGCAACATGACCGCCGCGCTGACCATCATGGCCAAGCAGCGCGGCGGCCTGTCGCTGCGCCGGCAGGTGCTGTTCTACCCGGTGACCGACGCGTCCTTCGACACCGAGTCCTACCGGCAGTTCGCCGAGGGCTACTTCCTGCGCCGGGACGGCATGCAGTGGTTCTGGGACCAGTACACGACCTCGGACGCCGAGCGCGCCGAGATCACCGCGTCCCCGCTGCGGGCCACCGTCGAGGAGCTGACCGGCCTGCCGCCGGCGCTGGTCATCACCGGCGAGGCGGACGTGCTGCGGGACGAGGGCGAGGCGTACGCCGCCAAGCTGCGCGCGGCCGGGGTGCCCGTGACCGCGGTGCGCTACCAGGGCATCATCCACGACTTCGTCATGCTCAACGCGCTGCGCGGCACGTACGCGGCCGAGTCGGCGATCGAGCTGGCCACCGGCACGCTGCGCCGGGCCCTGCACGAGAGCTGACCTCCCGCGCCATGCCCTCCGCCTACGACCTGGACCAGGTGCGGCACGCCAACGCCACCGGGCGGGTCCCGGTCGTCTTCGTCCACGACCCGTGGTTGCTGGCCGGGAGCTGGGAGCCCTGGGCCGAGGTGTTCGGGCAGGCGGGGTTCGTCCCCGTCATCCCGGCCTGGCCCGAGGACGGCGACGCCGCCGGGCATGCCGCCGGGCACTTCGCGGGGCTGATCGGCGGGCTGGCGCGCCGGCCCGCCCTGGTCGGCCATGCCGCCGGCGGCCTGGTCTCGCAGATCCTGGCCGGGCGCGGGCTGGCCTGCGCCTGCGTGGCGATCAGCCCGGCGCCGTTCCACGGGGCGCTCACGTACGGGCGTTTCCGGCACGCCGTGGCCAACGCCGTCGGCGAGGAGGAGGCCAGGCGGCTGTACGAGACGTACGCCGTCCGGGCGGCGGAGGCGGGCGCCCCGCGGGGCCTCGACGGCACCGCGCCGGACCGGGGGCCGCTGCTGCTGGTCGCCGGCGAGATGGACCGCACGGTCCCGTGGGCCGCCGCGCACGCCTCCTACCTGTGGCAGGCGCGCAACCGGCACCACCTGACCGAGATCGTCGAGCTGCCGGGGCGCGGGCACTCGATGACGGTGGACAGCGGCTGGCGCGAGGTCTGCGGCACCGCCCTGACCTTCATCGAACGGTTCGTGGACCCCTGACCGGCCCGCTCAGCGAGCGCCTTCCGGATCCGGGATCTTCACAGCGGTCTTGAGGGCGGTCTTCACGGGGGCCAGGCGGGCGAGCTCGGCGGTCACGCGGGCCGCCCGGACGGCGTCGGCGGAGGCCTCGTACAGCTCCAGGGCCTCCTGGAACGCCTCGCGCGCCTCCTTCCGCCGCCCGAGCGCGACCAGCGCCCGGCCCAGGTTCGTCAGCGTCTGGGCCGTGGCCCGGTTGATCGGGCGCTTGCGCAGCTCGACCAGCGCCTCGCGATAGTGGTCGGCGGCCTCCTGCCAGCGGCCGAGTGCGAAGTAGCCGTCGCTCAGCAGGTCCAGCGCCGCCCCGACGGCGTGGGCGACGATGACCGGCGTGCCGCCGAACGCCGGGTCGCGCAGCCGTTCCAGCAGCTCCAGCCCGTGCCGTACGGCCTCCTCGATCCGGCCCAGCCGGCGCAGGCCGTTGCCGACGCTGAGCATGGCCTGGGCGTACCCCTCGGGGTCGCCGGCCTGCCGGAAGCACTCCGCCGCCCGCCGCGCGTGCTCCAGGCCGGTCTCCGTGGCGCGCCGGTCGTCGTGCCCCCACAGCGCCCAGGTGGCGTAGGTCAGGGCCCAGCCCTGCTGGCGCACGTCCCCGATCTCGCGGGCCAGCTCCAGCGCGCGCAGCGCGGTCCGCTCGCCCTCGTCGTAGCGGCCCTGGCAGTACGTGCGCGCCCAGGACAGGTAGTTGAGGTGCACCGCCTCCTGCGCGCGGTCGCCCATTTCGCGGGCCGCCCCGGACGACATCTCGAACACCTCGGGCCAGTGCCCCCAGTGCATCCACAGGTCGGAGAACCAGTGCATGGCCTCGGCCACCTCGACGACCCGCGCGTGCTCACCGGCGCGGGCCGCCTGCCGCAGCGCGGCCAGCCACGCCGCGCCCTCGGCCTGGAGCCATTCCTGCGCCTGCCGCGCGCTGTCCAGCTCGACCAGCGAGCTCCAGCCGGACGGCGGCGCGCCGTAGTCCGGCTCGAACCAGCGCCCGGCGACGGTCGCGACCTCCAGCAGCCAGTCGTCCATCCGCCGCCGCGCCTGCCGCTGCGCCGTCATGGGCTCCTCGTCGGACAGCCGGGCGCGGGCGAACAGCCGGACCAGGTCGTGGAAGCGGTAGCGGCCGGGGTACGGCGACTGCAACAGCCCGAGATCGACCAGTTCCTCCAGGGCGTCCTCGGCCTCGTCCGGGCCCAGCTCGGCCAGGACCGCCGTCATCGGCACCCCGAAGTCCGGCGCGGCGGCCAGCGCCAGCCGCCGGAAGCCGCGCCGCGCGGACGCCGACAGCTGCCGGTACGACAGCGCGAAGGCCGCCGCCACCGACAGGTCGCCGGCGGCCAGCGACTCCACCCGGCGTCCCTCGTCGCCGAGCCGGGCGGCCAGGTGCCCGGCGGTCCAGCCGGGCCTGCTCTGCAGCCGGTTCCCGGCGATGCGCAGCGCCAGCGGCAGGTTCCCGCACAGGTCGGCCACCTGCGCGACCCCCTCCGGGTCGGCGTCGGCGCGCTCGGCGCCGACGATCTCGCGCAGCAGCGCGGCCGACTCCCCGGCCGCCAGGTGCGCCAGCGGCACCTGGTGCACGCCCTCCAGCCCGGCCAGCGGGCGGCGGCTGGTGATCAGCGTCATCGCCGGCCCCTCGGCGGGCAGCAGCGGGCGCACCTGCGCCTCGTTCGCGGCGTTGTCCAGGATGACCAGGCAGCGCCGGTCGCGCAGCAGGGCGCGGTAGTGGCCGGCGCGGTCCTCCTCGTCGGCCGGGATACGCCGCTCGGCCACGCCCAGGGCGTTGAGCAGCCGGGACAGCGCCGTGCACGGGTCCAGCGGGACCGGGTCCATGCCGCGCAGGTCCAGGTAGAAGCGGCCGTCGGGGAACAGGTCGGCCAGGTGCGCGGCGGCGCGCACGGCCAGGGCGGTCTTGCCGATGCCGGCCGCCCCGGAGACGGCGGCGACGACGGCGGGCGCGTCCTCGGCCGTGCGGGCGGCCAGGTCGCGCAGCAGGCGCAGCTCCCGTTCGCGGCCGGTGAAGTCGCCCACGCCGCGGGGCGGCTCGCAGGCGCCCGGCGCGGTGTCCTGGCGTGGGCGGCTGGCGCGGGCGGCGTCGGACAGCGCCGTGCGCCGCGGCTCGTCCAGCCGCAGCGCCTCGGCCAGTGCCTCGACGGTGCGCCGTTGCGGGCCCCGGCTGGTGCCGCGCTCCATGTCGCCGATGGCGCGCACGCTGACGCCGGAGGCGTGGGAGAGCTCCTCGATGGTCAGCCCGGCGGCGTGTCTCAGGCTCCGCAGCATCGTGCCGAACGACTCCGCCACTCGTCCCCCTCAGAATTACGAGCGGCGAAATCCCCCGAAACGCCGCATACCTACCTTATCTGCCGGAAAAGGGGCCGAGGTGCTGGTCGATCGAGGTGTACGTCACGGTCCAGAAGTCCTCGAAGACCTTGGGCGCCACCGGCGAGGTCATCGCCACCTGGGTGAACAGCACGCCCACCAGCCCCTCCGACGGATCGGTGTAGGCCGTGGTGCCGAGCCCGCCGGTCCATCCGAACCGGCCCGGCCGGGTGTAGAGGCGATCGGCCCGGGTGTCCACCTGCACCCCGAACCCCCAGCCGCCCGACCCGAGGAACGTCTCGGCGCCCGCCTTCTGGGCCGGCGACAGATGGTCGGCCGTCATCAGGGCGACCGAGGCCCGCGACAGGATCCGGCCGCCGTCGTGCCGCCCCTGCGCCAGCAGCATCCGGCAGAACGCGGCGTAGTCGGGGGCGGTCGAGAGCAGGCCGGGGCCGCCGCCGCCGGACGGGAAGGGCGGCGGCTCGTCCCACACGCGCGGGTCGGGCCTCGGCGTCACGCCGCCCGAGCCGTCCGGCTGGTAGGAGCCCGCCAGGCGGTGGAGCTTGCCGGCGGGCAGGTGGTAGCCGGTGTCGCGCATGCCCAGGGGCGCGAAGATGCGCTCGGTCATGAAGTCGTGCAGCGGCTTGCCCGCGGCCCGCGCGATCAGCACGCCCAGGACGTCGGCGGCCGTGTGGTAGAGCCACCGCTCGCCCGGCTGGTACATCAGCGGCAGCGCGCCCAGCCGTTCGAGCCACTCGTCCGGGCCGCTGCCGGGCCCGTCGGGGCCGCGGTCGATCCGCGGGTCCCGCATCGCGCGCACAATGGGCAGGTCGTCGCCCGCCACCAGGAGCTGTCCGGTGCCGAGCCGGAAGGTCAGCAGGTCGCGTACGGTGATCGGCCGCGCGGCGGGCACCGTGTCGTCCAGCGGCGCGTCCAGGGCGCGCAGCACCCGGCGACCGGCCAGCTCGGGGACCAGGTCGTCGATCGGGTCGTCGATCCGCAGGACGCACTCCTCCACCAGGATCATCGCCGCCGCCGCGGTGACGGCCTTGGTCAGCGACGCGATCCGGAAGATCGAGTCGGCCTCGACGGCCGCACCGCCGCCGCGCTCCAGCGTGCCCACCGGCACGACGTGCGTCTCGCCCCGATGATGGACGAGCCCGACCAGCCCCGGCACCTCGCCCCGCGCCACGAACCCGCCCAGCACGCCCCGCATCCGCTGTTCCAGTACGCTCATCGGTCCTCCTGAAGTGACGTGTCGTGACAATGACCGGAAGTAACCGGAAAACTCATCGTCATGGCGTGTCCATCCGGGCGGGCCCCGTTCGTGGATAGGGCGTACGGCGGCCCCGCCGTACGCCGACCATGAAGGGGAACACCGTGAAGTACATGCTGCTGATCAACGCCGGCACCTCCGACGAGCAGGAGCCGGGCGACTTCCAGGAGTGGATGGCCTACGACAAGGCCGTCCGGGAGGCGGGCATCCGGGTCGCCGGCGAGTCGCTGGCCGACCTGGTGACCGCCACCACCGTACGGGTGAGCGCCGACGGCACGCCCACCGTCACCGACGGCCCGTACGCCGAGACGCGCGAGGTCCTGGGCGGCTTCTACGTGATCGACGTGCCGGACCTCGACGCCGCCCTCGACTGGGCCGTGCGCTGCCCGGGTGCGCGCGGCGGCGGCTCGGTGGTCGTGCGCCCGGTCGCCGACTTCGATGCGTGAGATCGAGGCCGTCTTCCGTGAGGAGCGCGGCCGGCTGCTGGCCGCGCTCGTCCGCCGCTTCGGCGACCTCGACCTCGCCGAGGAGGTCACCTCCGACGCCGTCGAGGCGGCGCTGAGGCACTGGCCCGCCGAGGGCGTGCCGCCCAATCCGGGCGCGTGGCTGATGACCACCGCGCGGCGCAAGGCGGTCGACCGGCTCAGGCGCGAGCAGGCGCTCGCCACCCGGCTGGCCGTCCTGGCGGCGGAGGCCGAGCGGGCCGCCCCCGAAGCGCCTCCCGGCGAGGACGGCGGGCTGCCCGACGAACGGCTGCGGCTCTTCTTCACCTGCGCCCACCCGGCGCTGCCGGCCGAGGACCGCGGGGCGCTGACGTTGCGCTGCCTGGCCGGCCTGACCACCCCCGAGGTGGCGCGGGCCTACCTGGTGCCGGCCCAGACGATGGCCAAGCGCATCGTCCGGGCCAAGAAGAAGATCCGGGAGGCGCGCGTCCCGTTCCGCGTGCCCGAGGCCCACGAGCTGCCGGAACGGGTGCCCGGCGTGCTCCAGGTGATCTACTCGATCTTCACCGAGGGCTACGCGGCCAGCTCCGGGCCCTTCCTCCAGCGGCTCGACCTGGCCGAGGAGGCGATCAGGCTGGCCCGGATCCTGCGCCGGCTGCTGCCCGCCGAGCGGGAGGTCGCCGGGCTGCTGGCGCTGCTGCTGCTGGTGCACGCGCGGCGCGAGGCCCGAACCGGGCCCGAGGGGGAGCCGGTGCTGCTCGGCGAGCAGGACCGCGCCCTCTGGGACCGGGCCATGATCGACGAGGGCTCGGCACTGGTGGTGACCGCGCTCAGCGGCGGCCCGCCCGGCCCGTACGCCGTCCAGGCCGCGATCGCGGCGCTGCACGACGAAACCCCGGACCTGGCCGCGACCGACTGGCCGCAGGTCGTGGCCCTGTACGACGTGCTGCTCGCGCTCGACCCCTCCCCGGTGGTGGCGCTGAACAGGGCGGCGGCCGTGGCCATGCGCGACGGGCCCGAGGCCGGGCTGACGCTGCTGGAGGAGCTGGCCGGGACGCGGCGGCTGCGCGACTACCACCCCTACCTGCTGGCCCGCGCTGACCTGCTGCACCGGCTCGGCCGGTTGCCCGAGGCCGCCGAGGCGTACCGCGCCGCGCTCCGGACGGCCGGGAGCGCGCCCGAGCGCGCCCACCTCCGCCACCGCCTGGCCGCCCTGGAGGAGGCCGGGCACGAGGTTTGAGCACCGCTCTGACCAGGGAGAACTGCTGCGATGGGTGGAGCAGACGGTGACCGCTACCTGCCGATCGCCGAGCACGGCCTCATCGGCGATCTGCGCAGCGTGGCCCTGGTCGGCACCGACGGCACCATCGACTGGTACTGCTGCCCGGCCTTCGACTCGCCCAGCGTGTTCGCCGCGATCCTCGACGCCGACCGGGGCGGGGCGTTCGAGCTGGCCACCGACGTGCCGGCGCGGACCAAGCAGTTCTACTTCCCCGACACCAACGTGCTCATCACCCGCTTCTTCACCGAGAGCGGGGTGGGCGAGATCCAGGACTTCATGCCGATCATCGGCGAGCCGGGCGGCAGCGGCCGGCAGCGGCTGATCCGCCGGGTGCTCTGCGTGCGCGGCTCGCTGCCGTTCCACACGCGGGTGGCCCCCCGCTTCGGCTACGGGGCCGACCCGCACGTCGTGCGCGAGGTCGACGGCCTGACCGTCTTCGAGTCCGCCCAGCTGACGCTCGCGCTGAGCGCCACCGTGCCGGTCGAGTGCGACGGACGCGACGTGCGGGCGTGCTTCACCCTCGTGGAGGGCGAGTCGGAGGTGTTCGCGCTCGACCGGGTCGAGGCCGAGATCCCGCCCCTCGGCTGCCCGCACGTCGAGGCGGAGGAGGCGCTGACCGCCACGGTCGCGTTCTGGCGCAAATGGCTGTCGGCCTCCCGCTACCGGGGCAGGTGGCGGGAGATGGTCCACCGCTCGGCTCTGACGCTCAAGCTGCTGACGTACGCGCCGACCGGCGCGATCGTCGCCGCGCCGACGACCAGCCTGCCCGAGCTGATCGGCGGCGAGCGCAACTGGGACTACCGCTACCTGTGGGTCCGCGACGCCGCCTTCTGCGTCTACGCCCTGCTCCGGCTGGGCTTCACCGGCGAGGCCGAGGCGTTCATGTCGTTCCTGACCCGGCACGTCAGCCTGCGCCCCGCCGGCCCCAACGGCCCCCTCCAGATCATGTACGGCATCGACGGCCGCACCGACCTGCCCGAACGGCAGCTCGACCACCTGGAGGGCTACCGCGGCTCGGCCCCGGTACGCATCGGCAACGCCGCCGCCGGCCAGCTCCAGCTCGACATCTACGGCGCCCTGCTCGACTCCGTCTACCTCTACGACAAATGGGGCAAGCCCATCTCCAGCGACCACTGGGACGCCGTCTGCGCCCTGGTCGACTGGGTGTGCGACAACTGGGACCAGCCCGACGAGGGCGTCTGGGAGACCAGGGGCGGGCGCAAGAAGTTCCTGTACTCCCGGCTGATGTGCTGGGTCGCCATCGAGCGCGCCATGCGCATGGCCGCCCGCCGCGGCCTGCCCGCCGACATCCCCCACTGGCGCGGCGCGCGCGACGACCTCTACCGGCAGATCATGGCCCACGGCTGGTCGGACGTGCGGCAGGCGTTCGTCCAGCACGAGGACGGCGACGTGCTCGACGCGGCGCTGCTGATGATGCCGCTGGCCAAGTTCGTCTCGCCCACCGACCCGAAGTGGCTGTCCACCCTCGACGCGCTCACCGCCGACCTGGTGTCCGACTCGCTGGTCTACCGCTACGACCCGGACGCCAGCCCCGACGGCCTGCGCGGCCAGGAGGGCACGTTCTCCATCTGCTCCTTCTGGTACGTCGAGGCGCTGGTCCGCGCCGGCCGGGTGGAGGAGGCCCGCCTGGCCTTCGAGAAGATGCTGACCTACGCCAACCACCTCGGCCTGTACGCCGAGGAGATCGGCCGGACGGGCGAGCAGCAGGGCAACTTCCCGCAGGCGTTCACCCACCTGGCCCTGATCAGCGCCGCCTTCAACCTCGACCGCGCCCTCGGCTGACCCCGGGGATCCCGAGGCGCGGCCCGGGGGTATCGGGGGAGCAGCCGGAAGCTCATGATCGGTGTCACCCCCCGACCGATGGGACATCTCATGCTGCGACCGATCCTTGCGGCACTGGCCCTGCTCGTGGCCGTGCTCGTCCCGCTCCCGCCCGCCGCCGCGACCCCGGGCGCCGGCTGGTCCCCCTGCCCGGAGGACCCGGCCGCCCAGTGCGCCCGGCTCACCCTGCCCGTCGACTGGGCCGACCCCGGCGGCCCGACGTTCGACCTGGCCGTGGCGCGGCGTCCCGCCACCGATCCCGCGGCCCGGATCGGCTCCCTGGTGATCAATCCGGGCGGCCCCGGCAACTCGGGCGTGGACGCCGTCCTGCGCGACGACCTGCGCCTCAGCCCGGAGCTGGCGGCCCGTTTCGACGTGGTCGGCTTCGACCCGCGCGGCGTGGCCCGCAGCCATCCGGTGCTCTGCTCGCTGCCGCTGGCCCGGCAGGCCCCCGACCCGCTGACCCGCGACCAGGCCGGCTTCGACCGGCGGCTGGCGTACAACGCCCGCTACCGCGAGGACTGCCGGGCCCGTACCGGGCCGCTCTACGACCACGTGGACAGCGCGTCCGTCGTCCGCGACCTGGAGGCGCTGCGGGCGGCGCTCGGCGAGGAACGCCTCACCTTCTACGGCATCTCCTACGGCACCCTCATCGGCCAGCTCTACGCGGAACGTTTCCCCCGGCGGGTCCGCGCGCTGGCCCTGGACAGCAACATGGACCACAGCCTCGGCACCACCGAGATGCTCGACACCGACACCTGGACCACCCAGGACTCCTTCGACGCGTTCGTCTCGTGGTGCGCCACGGCCCCCGCCTGCGTGCTGCGCGGACGCGACGTGCGGGCCCTGCTGAGAGACCTGCTGGCCCGGGCCGGACGCGGCGAGCTGTGCCTCCCCGACGGCCCGCTCACCCCGTCGGTGCTGCTCCATCTCGTGTTCAGCACCTTCTACGCCCCCGACTGGGCCGGCCTGGCCACGTTCCTGCGCGACCTGGACGCCGGCTCCGCCGCCGTGCCGCCGCTCGCGCCGCCCGACCCGGACCAGGAGGTGTTCAACGACGTCACGCAGGTCATCTGCCAGGACTACCTGCTCCCCGTACGCGACCAGCGGGCCTTCGAGCGGCACCTGCGGCGGCTGGCGGCCATCGCGCCCGACATGCGGATGAGCCCGATCTCGGTCTCGCTCACCGTCGCCTGCCTGGGACAGCCCACGCCGATCCCCGACCCGCAGCACCGGCTGCGCGTCTCGGGCACGCCGCCGCTGCTGCTCGTCAACGGCCTGCACGACCCGGCGACCGGCTACCCGTGGGCGCTGAGCACCGCCCGCCAGATCGGCCGGGAGGCCCGGCTGCTGACGTACGACGGCTGGGGCCACGGCGCCTACGGCCGCAGCCCCTGCCTGACCGGGGCCGTGGACCGCTACCTGACCACCCTGGCCCTGCCCGCCGCGGGCGCCCACTGCCCGGCGGTGCCGCCCGCGCGGGGGCTCACCGCCGGGCCCGGCCGTCCGGCGGGACCGGTGCCGGGTCTGCCCGGCTGGACCTGGCGCTCCTGAGGGTTCAGGACTCGCCGGACAACACGGCCGTCCCCAGGGACGCGCCGGAGATCACCCTCGCCGCGGTCGTCGTGGACGAACCGGAGCCCAGTTCGGTCAGGGCGGCCCGGTCGAGGGCGTGCACGGTGAACTGGTAGGTGTTGACCGACCAGGGGGAGCACGGCCCCTGGTAGCCGTACAGGCTCGCGCTGCCGCGGTAGTAGATCTGCCGGGCTCCGGCGGGCGCCGCGGGACGGTAGGCGTGCTCGACGTTCTGCGGCAGCGAGGTCACGCCCGCCGGGATGTCGTAGATCACCCAGTGGATGAGGTTGTTGTTGTCGAGGTCTCTCATGACCAGGGCGTAGCCGCGGGTCCCGGCCGGGCCGCCGCTCCAGGTCAGGGGCGGTGACTCGTTGCGCCGGCCGGGGTCGGTCTGGCCGCCGCTGGTGCACTCGTGCACCTTCGGGATGATCCCGCCCTGGGTGAAGGCGGTGCTGGTCAGGGTGAAGGCGGTGGCGTGCGCCGGCGCCGCGGCGGTCGTGGCGGCGGTCGTCGCGGTCGTCGCGGCGAGCAGGGCGTGCAGCACGATTCGTCTGACGGTCACAAAGGGCTCCTGAGGGGGTTCGGTGCGCCGTTCGTTCGCGTCTGCTGTTCGTGGGGTGTGCCCGCAGTGTAGGCACCGCGGGGCCGCCTGCGCCACCACCGCGAACGGCACACCCCCATGGATCCTGTCCGCCATGAACCGATATCAGGCTGAGTCGTCCGGTTTCTTTGTGATGCTGATGGGAAGCAATGGCGCTGTCAGGCCGGGGGTCACTCCTCCCCCACGAGGGGTGACGACGCCCGGCGCGGCAGAACGGGAGTGTGAAGCGTGGAAGTCACCGGCATCATCTCCGCCCTCATCATCGGGCTCGTCATCGGCGTCATCGGCCGGCTGGTCGTGCCGGGCCGTCAGAGCATCCCCATCTGGCTCACGATCGTGATCGGCATCGTCGCGGCCCTCATCGGCACCGCGATCGCCGCCGCGGTCGGCGTCGCGGACACCCGCGGCATCGACTGGATAGAACTGGTCATCCAAGTCGTGCTCGCCGGTCTGGGGGTGGCCCTGGCGGCGGGACTCTACGGCAGACGCGGCGTCCGGTAGAGCGGGACGCGCCGGGATCCCGGCGGTCGGCGAACGCGCCGCCCGCCGGGATCCCGCCGTTCCCGCCCCCTTGCGGGCAGACGTTTTCGGCATGACCGGAACCGGGGCCGGACGGAGATCGTTGTGCGGGGCGGCTGCACACATTCGATCTTCGACAGGGAGAACAAGCCGTGGTCTTCAAACGCATGCTGGGTGCCTTCGGCGTCGGCGCGCCCTCGGTGGACACCGTTCTGGCGACCCCGCGCGTCCAGCCGGGCGGCACGCTGTCCGGCGAGGTGCGGCTCAAGGGCGGCGACTTCGACGCCGAGATCGAGCACGTCACCCTCGGCCTGGTCGCCCGCGTGGAGTTCGAGCACGGCGACGGCGAGCACGCGGGGGCGGGGGAGTTCTTCCGCGTCCAGGTGTCGGGGCCGTTCCTGCTGCGTCAGGGCGCGGAGCGCACGATCCCCTTCGAGGTCGGCGTGCCGTGGGAGGCGCCGATCAGCCAGATCGGCGGGCAGCCGCTGCACGGCATGGCGCTCGGCGTGCGCACCGAGCTCGCCATCGCCAAGGCGGTCGACAAGGGAGACCTCGACGAGGTCGCGGTCGAGCCGCTGCCCTCCCAGCTGCGCATCCTGGAGGCGCTGCTGCAGCTCGGCTTCGCGTTCAAGTCCGCCGACCTGGAGGCCGGCCGCCTGTACGGCGTGCGCCAGGAGCTGCCGTTCTACCAGGAGATCGAGTTCTACCCGGCGGGCCGGTACGCCGGCGTGCTCGGCGAGCTCGAAGTGACCTTCGTGGCCGATCCGGCGGGGCTGGAGGTGGTCCTGGAGGCCGACAAGCGCGCCGGCCGCTACTCCGGCGACGCGATCGGCCGCTTCACCGTCAGCCACGCCGACGCCCTGCGGACCGACTGGGCCGCCGAGCTCGACCGCTGGCTGTCCGGCCTGGCCTCGCACGCCCACGCGGGCTTCGCGCACGGCGACCACCACGGCGACCACCACGGTCACCATGGTCACCACGGTTACGGCCATCACGAGCAGCACCACGGCGGGCCGGGCTTGGGCGCGGTGGCCGCGGCCGGCGCCGCCGGCGTGGTCGGCGGCCTGGTGGCGGGGGAGATCGTCGAGGAGATCTTCGAAGGCGACGAGGACGAGGGCGGCGACGGCGACTGGTGACCCTTGACCGGTGATCCGCCCGTCACGGGCGGGTCACCCGCTTCCGCTGCACCGCGAAGCGAGGTCTGTGCCGTGGAGCGGGCAAAGTGGCAGAAAAAGGAGCTTCTACTCCTTTCCACTCTCAACGTATAGCGCACCGGGGGGCTTGCGGCAAGACCCCCGTCGTGGCGCAGAATCGTCCGCCGAGGCCAGAAGCCTTGCCACGCGAAGACCGACCTCGTAGCGGAGCCACATACATGAATCCCCTGACCACCGGCGTGTTCGACCTGCCCGGCAACCTCGCCGCCAAGGCCGACCCGGCGCTGATCGCCGTCGACGAGCGACACTTCGCGGCCCTCGCCGAGAGCCTGGAGCAGTCGATCGCCGACCTGTCCGCCCGCCTCGACGCCGAACGCATGGCCCCCGGCGGCAAGGGCCGGCAGGCGCTCGACCGGGACCTGGAGATCCACCGCCTGTCCGCCCGCCTGCGTACGCTGCGCCGCTTCGGCCTTGACCTGTGCCTCGGCCACATGGTCACCGCCGACCACCCCGAACCGGTGTACATCGGACGGCTCGGCCTCACCGACAGAGACGGCCGCCGCCTGCTGCTCGACTGGCGTTCGCCCGCGGCCGAGCCGTTCTTCGGCGCCACCCACGCCAACCCCATGGGCCTGGCCAGCCGCCGCAGGTACCGCTGGACCCGCGGCCGGATCAGCGACTACTGGGACGAGGTGTTCACCGCCGACGGCTTCGAAGGGCACGCCGCGCTCGACGACCAGTCCGCCTTCATCGCCAGCCTGGGCGGCAACCGTTCGCCCAGGATGCGCGACGTGCTCGGCACCATCCAGGCCGACCAGGACGCCATCATCCGGGCCGGCTCCCGCGGCGCCCTCGTCGTGGACGGCGGCCCCGGCACCGGCAAGACCGTCGTCGCCCTCCACCGCTCGGCCTACCTGCTCTACTCCGACCCCCGGCTCGGCCACAACAAGGGCGGCGTGCTGTTCGTCGGCCCGCACCAGCCCTACCTGGCCTACGTCGCCGACGTGCTGCCCAGCCTGGGGGAGGACGGCGTGCGCACCTGCACCCTGCGCGACCTCGTGCCCGAGGGGGCGGCGGCGGCCCCCGAGCGGGACCCGGAGGTGGCGCGGCTGAAGGCGTCCGCGGACATGGTGAAGGCGATCGAGCCGGCCGTCAGGTTCTACGAGAACCCGCCCGCCAAGGGCATGACGGTCACCACGCACTGGTCGGACGTCTGGCTGAGCGCCGAGGACTGGGCCGAGGCGTTCCAGGCCGCCGAACCCGGCACCCCGCACAACGAGGCCCGCGACCAGATCTGGGCGGAACTGCTCACGATCCTCATAGACAAGCACGACCCGCATGACCAGCACGGCGATCAGGAGGTTTCGCCGGAGCTGCTGCGCAGGTCGCTGCGCGCGAACCGGGAACTGATGGCCGCCTTCAACCGCGCCTGGCCGCTGATCGAGCCCACCGACCTCGTCGGCGACCTGTGGACGGTCCCCGCCTACCTGCGGCTGTGCGCCCCCTGGCTCGCCCCGGACGAGATCCGGCGGCTCCAGCGCGCGGACGCCCAAGCCTGGACGGTCTCCGACCTGCCCCTCCTGGACGCGGCCCGCCAGCGCCTCGGCGACCCGGAGGCGTCCCGCCGGCAGCGCAGGCAGCAGGCCGCCCTGGCCGTCCAGCGCGAGCGCATGGCCCAGGTCGTGGACAACCTGATCGAGGCCGACGACGACGGCGAGGGCCTGGTGACGCAGCTTCGCCGGGCGGACCTCCAGCGCAACCTGGTGGACGAGTCGGAGCTGCCCACCGTGGAGCCGGACCTGCTCGCCGGGCCGTTCGCGCACATCGTCGTGGACGAGGCCCAGGAGCTGACCGACGCCGAATGGCAGATGTTGCTGCTGCGCTGCCCGTCCAGGAGCTTCACCATCGTCGGCGACCGCGCCCAGGCCAGGCACGGGTTCACGGAGTCGTGGACGGAACGGCTCGGCCGGGTCGGCATCGACCGCGTCGAGCTGGCCGGCCTGAGCGTCAACTACCGGACCCCGGCGGAGATCATGGCCGAGGCCGAGCCGGTCATCAGGGCCGCCCTGCCGGACGCCAACGTGCCGACCTCCATCCGGGAGAGCGGCGTCCCCGTCACGCGCGGGCCGGTCGCCGAGCTGGGCACGATCCTCGACGCCTGGCTCGCCGCGAACCCCGAGGGGATCGCCTGCGTGATCGGGGACCCGGCCTTCCGGGAGCGGCCCCGGGTCCGGTCGCTGACGCCGGAGCTGTCGAAGGGGCTGGAGTTCGACCTGGTCGTCCTCGTCGATCCGGACCGGTTCGGCGAGGACGGCGAGGGCGTCGAAGGCGCGGTCGACCGTTACGTGGCGATGACCCGGGCGACCCGGCAGCTCGTCGTCCTCACGACCCCCTGACGGGGGCCCGCCGCCGGGTGCGCCAGGCCGCCGCCGTCCGTCGTCACGCACGCGCCCTGGCGGCGGCGGGGCCGGCCGGGGCGTTCGGGCGGGTGACGCGGCGGCGCCGGGCCGGCAGGCCCAGCATCGGGTTGGCGACGCCCCAGGCGGCGCTCTTGCAGACCAGCTCCTTGTAGACGGCGGCGACCCGCCCGGTCAGCACGGTGGGCACGGCGCGGTCGTCGGCGGTGACGAACTGGATCAGGCCGTTGCTCCGGCCCAGCGAGACGCACTGGTTGAAGTAGCGCAGCGAGGTGTTCGGCAACTTCCCGCCGGTCAGCCGCGCCGCGATCGAGTCGGCGGCCTGCCAGGCGGTCGGGATGCCCGACGCGCACGACATCCGCAGCGGCTTGTCGCCGGGGCCCATCGCCATGGCGGCGTCGCCGACGGCGTACACGTTCGGGTGCGAGACCGAGCGCATGGTCCCGTCGACCACGATCTGGCCGGTGCCGGTGACCTCCAGGGTGGTCGCCCGCGGGATCGGGTGCACGGCGAAGCCGGCCGTCCAGACGGTCACCTCGGCCGGGATGGGCTCGCCGTCGGTGGTGACGCGGCCGGCCTCGACGCCGGTGACGGCCGTGTGCTCGTGCACGCTCACCCCGAGCCCGGAGAGGACCTTCCGCACGTGCGCGCGGCCCTTCGGCGAGAGCCAGTCGCCGAGACCGCCGCGGGCGGCGAGGGCCACGTCCAGGTCGGGACGGGCCTCGGCGATCTCGGCCGCGGCCTCCAGCCCGGTGAGCCCGCCGCCGACGACGACCACGCGCTGACCGGCGTCGAGCCGGGCCAGCCGCTCGCGCAGCCGCAGCGCCCCCGGGCGGCCGGCGACGTCGTAGGCGTGCTCGGCGGTCCCGGGCACGCTCTCGGCGTTCCAGCCGCTGCCGAGCGCGTAGACCAGCGTGTCGTAGGCCAGCTCCGTGGCGCCGTCCGCGCCGGTGACGGTGACGGTCCCGCGGTCGGCGTCGAGGCCGGTGACCGTCCCGAGCCGCAGCTCGACGCCGGTGCCGGCGAACATCTCGCGGAACGGCCGGGGCCTGAGGTCCTGCCCGGTCGCCACCTGGTGCAGGCGGACGCGTTCCACGAAGTCGGGCTCGGCGTTGACGAGGGTGATGGCGACGTCCTCGCGGCTGAGCCGCCTGGCGAGGCGGCCGGCGACGACGGCTCCGGTGTAGCCGGCTCCGAGGACGATGATGCGGTGCTGCATTTCCTCGCTCCTGTCTGACGCGGGTTCGCCACCTGAACCGGACGGCCCGCGTTTTCCTGACAGGATCACGATGTGAAGCGCGTCACACCGTGCCTCAGAAGACTCTGAACAGCGGCTCCCCGTGCTCGGTGGCCGCCCAGCGCGTGGTCGCGCGGTCCAGCTTGTCGGGGTTGACCTGGTTGCGGAACGCGGCGATGCCCTCGCCGGTGACCTCCAGGCACATGACGCCGACGACCCGGCCGTCGATGACCGCCACGACGGCCGGCTCCCCGTTGGCGGTCCAGGGGTAGATCTCGGGCGAGCCGCCGATGATGGCGCGCTTGGCCTTGCCGGGCTTGACCAGGCCCCACAGGAACTTCGCGACCGCGACGGCGCCCACGAACGCCTTGGCACGGGCCGGGACCTTGCCGCCGCCGTCGCCGATCGCGACGGCGTCCTGCGTGAGCAGGCGTACCAGCGGCTCGGTCTGCCCGCTGGTGGCGGCGGCCAGGAACTCCTCGACGATCCGCCGGGCGGCGGCCTCGTCGACCTCGGTGCGGGCCCGGCCGTCGGCGACGTGCTTCTTGGCACGGTGGAAGATCTGCTGGCTGGCCGACTCGGTGATGTCGAGGATCTCGGCGATCTCCCGGTGGGAGTGGTCGAAGGCGGCCCGCAGCACGTAGACCGCCCGCTCGTTGGGGGACAGGCGTTCCATCAGCGTGAGCACGGCGTACGAGACCGATTCGCGCTGCTCGGCGGTCTCGGCCGGGCCGAGCATCGGGTCGCCGGCGAGCAGCGGCTCGGGCAGCCACTCCCCGAGGTACGTCTCGCGGCGTGCCCGCGCGGAGCCGAGCTGGTTGAGGCACAGGTTGGTGAGCACCTTCGTCAGCCACGCCTCGGGCACCTCGACGTGGCCCGTGTCGGCGGACTGCCAGCGCAGGAACGTCTCCTGCACGGCGTCCTCGGCCTCCGCGGCCGAGCCGAGCAGGCGGTAGGCGATGGCCTCCAGGCGGGGTCTGGCGGCCACGAACCGGTCGACGTCGTCCACGGTCAAAGGCATGGCCCGATCCTAGAACGTCCCCTTATGCGGCGGAACTCCGGTTAAGCTGCCTTTCTCCCGGCGCTCTTGCCCGAGGTGGGTGTTGATCGGCGACGGTCCCGGGTAGAAGCGGCCGATGTTCGACGACTTCACGACCGGCATGATCGACGTCGGCGAGACCGAGCTGTTCGTCCGGTACGGCGGCTCCGGAACGCCTGTCCTGCTGCTCCACGGCCATCCCCGCACCCACGCGACCTGGCACCGCGTCGCGCCCCTCCTGGCCCCCCACCACACGGTGGTCTGCCCCGATCTGCGCGGGTACGGCCGCTCGGGCAAGCCGCCCACCACCCCCGACCACGCCCCCTACTCCAAGCGGGCCATGGCCCGCGACATGGTCGCCCTCATGCGCTCGCTGGGCCACGAACGGTTCGCCGTCGCCGGCCACGACCGCGGCGCCTACGTCGCCCACCGCCTGGCCGCCGACCACCCGGACGCCGTCACCCGCCTGGTCGTGATGGACGGCATCCCCATCGGCGAGGCGCTGGCCAGGGCCGACGCCCGCTTCGCGGCGTCCTGGTGGCACTGGTTCTTCCTCGGCCAGCTCGCCAAACCCGCCGAACGCGTCATCAACGCCGACCCCGACGCCTGGTACAAGGGGAGCGCCGAGCAGATGGGCCAGGAGGCGTACGAGGACTACCGCCGGGCCATCCACGACCCGGACACCGTCCACGCGATGTGCGAGGACTACCGCGCCGGCCTGACCGTGGACCGCGCGGCCGACGACGCCGACCGCGCCGCCTCCCGCCGCCTCACCTGCCCCACCCTGTTCCTCTGGACGTCCAAGGACGACATGGAGGACCTGTACGGCGACCCGCTGGCGATCTGGCGCACCTGGGCCGACGACGTGACCGGCCACCCGATCGACAGCGGCCACCACGTGGCCGAAGAGGCCCCGGACGAACTGGCCGCCTCCCTGCTCGCGTTCCTGCGCCGCTGACCCCGAACGCGCCGCCCCCGCTCAGCCCGCGGCGACCCCGGACGGATCCGCGCGCAGGGCCAGGAGCCGGTCCATCGCCTCCTGCCGCGGCAGGCCCGCGCCACGCCGGTACGCCTCCTGGTAACCCGCGTCGCCGAGCCGCCCGGCCAGGACGGGCACCAGCCGCCGCAGATCGGGGTCGCCCTCGTCGAAGACGCCCCTGATCACGTGGCTCATGCCGAGCGCCGATGCGGCCCCCGCCGCGTCGCCCTCCAGCCCGAGCAGCCTGGCCAGCAGTTCCGCGGCCCGGGCCATGGCGTTGGCGTTGGTGTGCCCGAGCACGCCGCGCATCGCGCGGGGCAGCAGCTCGCGTGCCCGGTCCGCCGCGCCCTCGGTCACGAGGACGGCCATCCGGGAGGACACGATCACGTCGCCGTTCAGCTGGGGCGGGCCGGGCAGCCGGTGGACGACCGTCTCCAGCTCGTCCACGACCTCATGGGCCCGGTCCAGGTCACCGGCGTGGCGGTGCACCTCGGCGAGCGGGAACAACATGCTGGCCTCCAGCCGCCGGTGGCCGTGCTCGCGAGCCACGCGTCGCGCGGCGTGGACGTCGTGCAGCGCGCCGTCCAGGTCGCCGCCGCGCATGCGGTTCTGGGCGAGATGCGACTTGGTGATGAACAGGTGTTCCTCGGTGCCCAGCTCGGCGGCGATCGCGACGGCGCGCTCGCAGGCCGCGACTGCGCGTTCGTGCTCGCCGCGCAGGCCGTGAACGCGGCTCTGCCGTACCAGGCTCATCACCAGGCCCCAGCGGTCACCGACCTGCTGGAACAGGCGCAGCGCCTCGTCCCTGTGGCGGGCGCCGGTCTCCTGGTCGCCCTGCTCCGTGAGCAGGAAGTCGTAGGCCCAGCGGGCGCTGGCGCGCACCCACGGGTCGGGGGAGTCCAGGGCCTCCAGGTCTCCGGCGTCCTGGGTGGTGAGCCTGGACAGGCGGAGCAACGGCAGCGCGTTGTGGAACTTCGTCACCCCGGGACGGCTCAGGTTCTCCTGGACCTCCGGCCCGCCCCGCCGGCCCGCCGTCGCCCGCACCACCTCGAAGGCGGTGCGGGCGTCGGCCGGCAGCTCGTCGCCGAAGGCCAGCACCTCGCCCAGGAACGCGTCGGACTCGGTGGACATCCCGCGCATGCCCCAGTACCAGATCATGGACCTGACGAACCGGGCCGCCGTGGCCGCGTCCCCCGCCCCGATGGCGGCCCGCAGCACGGCGACCAGGTTGTCGTGCTCGGCGTCGAAGACCTCGACGGCGCGCAACTGGTCCCCGGTACGCAGCAGCGGCTCGTTCTCCTCGGCCAGCGCCAGGAAGTACGCGCTGAAGCGGTCGCTGATCGGCGGCTCGGCGAGCTGGGCCGCCGCATAGGCGCGGACGGTCTCCAGCATCCGGTACCTGTCCCCGACCTGCTGGATCATGGACTTCTCGACCAGCGCGCCCGCGACGTACACCACGTCGGCGGCGGGCAGGGACGCGTCGGAGCAGATCGCCTCCAGCGCGGCCAGGTCGGCTCCGCCGGGGAAGGCGGCCAGCCGGGCGGCCAGCACCCGCTCGGGCTCCTCCAGCAGGTCCCAGCTCCACTCCACCAGCGCGAGCAGCGTGCGCTGGCGCGGCAGCGCGGTCCTGCTGCCCGAGGTGAGCAGGCGGAAACGATCGTCCAGGCGCTGGGCGATCTGCGTCACGCTCATCGCCCGCAGCTTGGCCGCGGCCAGTTCGAGCGCCAGCGGCATGCCGTCCAGCCGGCGGCAGATCTCCACCGTGGGCCCCAGCGTGGCCCCGTCGAGCGCGAACCCCTGGCGCACCCTGCCCGCCCGCTCGACGAACAGCCGCACGGCGTCCGACTCGGCGGCCTCGGCCAGATCCGCGTCCGGCACGGGCAGGCCGAGCGGGCCGAGGTGGCACAGGGCCTCGCCGTCGATCGCCAGAGCCTCCCTGCCGGTGGCCAGGACGCGCAGCTGCGGAAGCCGGCCGAGCAGCTGCTCGGCGAGCTCGGCGGCCGCCTCCAGCAGGTGCTCGCAGTTGTCCAGCACCAGCAAGGCGGGGCCGACGTCGAGCTGGGCGGCCAGCCGGGCCGGCGCGGGAGCCTGCGGCTTGAACCCGCCCTCGAACAGGCCGCCGCAGGCGCTGAGCACCGCGTCCGCGATCTGGTCCGGCCGGGTGACACCGGCGAGCGAGACGAACCACGCCCGTTCCCCGACGTGCTCGGCGGCCTCCAGCGCCAGCCTGGTCTTGCCCGCGCCGCCTGGCCCGACGATCGTCACCAGCCGCGCCTCGGCGAGCAGCAGGGTGAGCTCGCCGAGCTCACGCTCCCGGCCGACGAAGGTGGTGAGCCTGGCCGGGAGCCGGCTGGACGCGGCCTGCGGCCGTACGGCGGGCCGGCTCAGCTCCCCGCGCAGGAGGGCGAGGTGGACCGCGCGGAGCTCGGGCGAGGGGTCGATGCCCAGCTCGTCGCCGAGCCTGCCGCGGACCTCGTCGTACACGGCCAGCGCCTCCGACTGGCGTCCGGCGGCCGACAGGGCCCGGATCCGCAGTTCGGCCAGGCGCTCGCTCAGCGGCCGGGCGACGGCCGCGACACGGAGGTCGGCCAGCACCTCGGAGTGGCGGCCGAGCCGTACCTCCGCGTCGAAGAAGTCCTCGGCGACGGTGGCGCGCAACTCCTCCAGCCGCGCCGCCACGTTACGGGCGAACGGGGCCTCCAGCACGTCCGCCAGCGCGTCGCCGCGCCACTGCTCCAGGGCGGCGCGGAGCAAGGAGGAGGCCTCCCGCGGCCGGCCGGCCGTGAGCTCCCGCCTGGCCTGCCCGGCGAGCTGCTCGAACCGGTGGGTGTCCACGTCCTCGGGACGCAGCGGCAGCCGGTATCCGCCGGCCACCAGCTCCACGGACTCCGGCCCGCCCAGCGTCCTGCGCAACCGGGAGACCAGCCCGTGCAGCGCGTTGACGGCACCGGCCGGGGGCTCCTCGCCCCAGATGCAGTCGATCAGGGCGTCCGCCGACACCGGCCGACCGGCCTCCAGCGCGAGCCGCGCCAGCAGCACCCGGAGACGTACGCCGGGAATGTCGATCGGGGAGGCGTCGTCGGACGCGGCCGCAACCGGGCCAAGGAGGGAAATCTGCACCCGGCCACCTTCCCACCCACCCTTCCCCGAACAACCGCCGCCCTCCGCCACCCCGCCCTCCGCCGCACGGTCCGAACCACCGGTCACCGGCGGCGAATCGGTGACGAGCGGTTCCTCCAGGACCGAATGTGAGTGAGCATGATCCAGTCGTTGTGATGCGGGAGGGCGGATGGTCGTGTTCGCGTGTGCGGGATGCGGTGCCGTGCTGACGGCGCGGCTGTCGCGGGTCGCGCTCCCCGCCCATGCTGATCAGCAGCTCGGCCACGAGTTGCTGCCGGCGTTCCTGGAGCCTGGGACGTACGCGGTGAACCCGGAACCTTCGGGACCGCCGTGGCGGCTGTGGGAGGAGGTGGGCGCGGACGAAGCGGAGACCCGCGGCGTGTATGCGCCGGTGTCCGCCCTGTCGTACGGGCCGCCCGGAACGGTGGGGGTCGCGCCGGGCAATGTTTGCGGAACCGTGCTGATACCGGAGCGGTGCGACGGCTCCTGCTTCGGGCTGGACGGTCGTGACGGTCCGAATCTGGCGTGCGAGAGGTGCGGGCAGGCGGTGGCGACCCGCATTGACGACTGCACGCTCTGGCAGGTGGTGTGGCTGGACCCGCGCGCCGTGCGTCCGGTCAGCGTCGAGGGTCCCGCTCGTCGGGCGGTCGGCTGGGAGATGCTGCGAGAGGAGCATCCGGGCACGCCACCGATCGAGCAGCCGGGATGGTGGAGCCCGGTGTGGACGGCGGCCGTCGGGGCGGCGCTGGCCCAGCTGCTCGCGGTGTCGGGTGGCAAGCGGGTGGCCGTCCCCGACGGACCAGTCGCCGAGGCGTTTCGCAGGGCGATCGACATCTTGCTCCCGCCGGGACCGCCGACACGGGACCTGGTCCTGGCCGGTCCCGGCTTGTCCGTCACGGCCACGGACATGGCCCTGGTGCCGCGGCATCCACAGACCGATGAGGTGTGGCCGACTGGCGCACAGGCGGTGGTGCCGCTGGCTGCTGACGTGTGGATGTACATGGCCTTCCACGACGATCAGCGGCTCGTCCCGGCGGCGGGCGGGATGCCGGACGAGGTCCGCCGCGATGATCCGCCACCGCTGTTGCCGTGGAATCCGTTCCGACCAGACTGGGACGTGTTCCTCAGGACATTGGCGCGCCTGCCGGAGGTCCGTCAGCCGTGGTTACGCGCCATCTATGACCAGGTGCGCGACCGCCGATACCGACAGCCGTTCTTGTAGATGATTTTCGGGTGGCGTCCAGCAACGGTGGGCCTCAGGCCGGCCCTCTGAAGAAGAAGAAGGTGCCTCACGCGTCGGTGCTGTCCGCAATATGCAGAGAGCCTCCTGCTGAGGTGGTGTGCAGCGGGTGCGAAGAGCGGTACGGGCTTCAACTCGCGGCGGTCGTGGAATGCTCTGCGTTGTGATCGCCCCCGGCGAGGAGGTTTCTCGTGTTCCGCAAGATCGTGCGAGCCTTCAGCCAGCCCCCCGCCGACGAACGGCGGGCGGCCGAGGACGACGCGTGCGCCTACGGAACGCAATTACTCACGGAAGCCCGTGAGGAGCTCAACCGGGCGGACGCCAAAGCCCAGGTCCTCCTCGGCATCGTCGGCATCGGCCTCGGCGCCGTCGCAGGCGGCCTGCTCGCGGGAAGCTGGTCCCCCTTCGAGATGTCCAACGCCGTCGAGTGGCTGTGGTGGGCAGGGGCGGCGGCAGCTCTGGCGTCCGTGGTCGTGCTCGCCGGTGCGGTCTATCCGCGCCTGGATCGGCGGAAGGAAAGCCACGCCGTCATGTACTACGCCGATGTCCTGCACCTCGACTCCGCGGTGGCCGTCGGCGGCGCTCTGATGCGGTCATCGGCACTCGACCTGGAGCGGGTCGCTGATCAGCTGTACCGGGTCAGTCGCATCGTGGGGCGGAAGTATCGCCTCATCCGCTGGGGGTTCTGGCTGCTCCTCGGGGGAATGTCGGCCACGGTGAGCGCGGCGCTCATCGACGTGGTGCTCACCGGTTCCCCGCCGTGACCGTGCAGGCGCAGGCATGACGCCTGCACGGTGGGTCACGCTCTGCCTTCCAGCAGGGTGTCGTCCTCCAGGGGCGGAACGGGAAGACCGAGGAGTTCCAGGGTGCTGCGCAGCACCGATTCGTTCCGGACGACGAAGTCGAGCATGTCCACCTTCTCGTAGCTCTGCATGATCTTGTCGACTGTGTCGAGCAGCTTCTGCGCGCCCTGCTGCCGCTGCTTGTCGAGATCCGCGATGATCTGCGGCAGTTGCTCCGGAGCGGCAGCCAGTTGGATCGCGTGCACCACGCGGGCGCTTCCCTCCACGGCGGCGAGAAACTCCTGCCACTTCTGCCGGACCTCGTCGGTGCTGCTGATGTGCAGCAGGGCCGCGGCGGCGTCGGATCTGATGCCGTGCAGCTTCCTGTGGCTGTCGCGGTTGAGCTGGCGGACCTCGTCGGGAACGTTCACCTCGGCGCGGACCGTCCACCTGTAGACGCCCGTCATCGCGCCGGAGATCGATTGGAGTTTCTCGTTCGCGGCCCGTTCTGCCGCACCCGCCTCGGTGATGTCGAACTGCCGGGTGATCACACGAACCTCCTGGCACGCGCGCTGGAGAACCGCTTCGGCTTCGGGCACTTCGTCGTCGAGCAGAGCTCGGGCCGACTTCCCGGCCGAGGTCGCGGTCCGGAGCAGGGTGACGGAGAAGTCGTAGGCGTCGCCCTTGGCGGGCGCGGTCAGAACGAACGGCTCGATGTCGACAGGCGGTTCGGCCTCGGGCTCGTTCAGCTGGACGTGGTAGAGCATGGGGGCCAGCCATTTGTGCATGGGATCAGCTCCTTTGAACGAGTTGACGCAGGTGTTGGTAAAGATCGGCGGCGATCTCGCCCTGGCGCCGCCAGAGCCGGAGGTAGAGCAGGGCCCGTTTGGCGTTCCGTCCGTCGGTCAGGCTGAAGATCTGGTCCGTGATCTCCCGTACGGTGGGCCGCTCGTCGTAATGGCGCAGCCATTCGCTCAGCAGCAGGTCCCAGGACTCGGGCACGACCAGGCGGCCATCCTCCTCATGGCTGAGCGCGTTGCGCCAGAGCGTCACCAGCGAGGGGTGGGGGTCGAGCCGGCTCAGGTGCGGCCGTTCGGGGCTCGGGACGGGTAGCGCGGTCAGCCGTCCGAAGGCGAGGGCGGCACTGCGATGACCTGCGGGCCCTCCTTCGTCGACCCAATCGGCGAGGCTGTTCAGGATGGTGTGCGCGGTGTCCGTGCGATACAGATAGGCGACGGACTGGGCCACGTCCTGGTGGAACTTGTCGCCCCTGGTGAGGACCAGGGTCCTGAACGCGGCGAGGGCTTGGTCGGGGGCGGAGAGGCCGACGGACGAGGCATAGGCACGGATGGCGATCGCCTTCGTCACGTCGTTGCCCTGGATCATCGAACGGAGGTGGAGGTGAACGCGGCGGGTCATCGACGGGTCTTCGGCGGCTGCCTCCAGCGCCAGAGCGGCGAGCTGGTGGTCCCGCATGCGGCGGGACCGGCTCCACACCTGCAGGAACCGCTTGTCCACAAGGGCGAAGTCGAAGGTCGCGAGCTTCCCGACCGCGTGCCCGACCTTGATCCTGGTGTGCGACGAACCCTCGCCGCCGAGCCAGTGCAGCCAGTCGACCAGCGAGTCACGGATGGTCGGCTGGTCTTCCCAGATCACCCGCAGCATGACGGCCGCGAGCTGAGGACGTCTCAGCCTGATGCTCCGCCCGCCACCGGGCCCGGCGGGTGTGGCCTCGGCGTCCACGTAACGCAGCCAGAGAGGGAGCTTCTCCCAGAGCTGGACCGGTTTCGGCGAATGATCACGGCGCCACTTATCGTCGAGCCGTTCGGCCAGAGCCAGCGCCGCACCGGAGATCTCCGCCTCGGGCAGCCCATGGAGCACGGCGATGCTTGTCATGAAGCACCGGCCCAGGGTCGGCCTGCGCTTCTCCAGGTCTTCGCCGACCTTCGCGCGCATCCGGTGGAACCGCCGGTTCAGCATGCCCTCGATGGACGTGCCGGCCTCCAAGGTGGCGGCCACCTGCTTGGCCAGTTCGACCACCTGCCAGGGGGCGGAGTGGGCACGAAGCTCCTCCTCCAACAGCCGCCGATCGTCCGGGGCGAGCCGCGTGCCTGAGGCCTGAACGGACAGGTGCCTGGCGAAGATCCGGGCGTTCGGCGGGGCGTCGTGCTCGATCACGGGGGCGACGGTGGAGCTGATGTGCCCCGGCACCAGGACGATCACCCTGCAGTCCGCGTTGACGCCGGCCCGCTTGAGGTTCGTGGCTACCTTGTCCACGGCCTCGGGCGTATCGACCAGGTCGAGCAAATAGCCGTGTCCCGATTCCAGTTTCCACTCGCGGGGGTCCGGCGTGCTCGCTCCGCGCGGACTGATCCAGCTCGCCCTGCCGCACCAGTCGAGCAGCGCCGCCGCGGCCGTGGTCGCCTTTCCGGTCTCCGCCGGGCCGCCGAGCAGGACCAGGCGTTCGCTGTCGAGCAGCCTGCGTGTTTCGGCCTGCGACCGGGTCGGTACCAGCGTTCGCCGTAGTTCCTCGATCTCGTTCTCCGTCAGCTCGTGAATCTTCGCGGTCGGTTGGGTCCCTCCCTGAGTTACGTGGATGTCGCCTTGGGCGAACCAGACGTTCCCCTTCTTGACGCGGTTGTGCACGCGGCCGAACAGATCCCGAGTGCCGGCGCTGGGCCGCTCGTCGGCGAACAGGTCGTCCAGGCTCTGCTCACGTTCCAGCCACTCCTGTCCAGAGGCGGTCATCTCGTTGCGGATCGATGGGTTGTCCGGCTCCTGGGGTGCCTCGTCTGCTTCCTCCGGAACGGCGGCCTCGATCGCCGGAACTTCCTGCTGCGAGGGTTCGGATATCGGTTCCTCAGGTGGAGAGTCGCTCATTTCTCCCTCCGCTTCGGTTCACGAGTGACGTGCATGTCTCCCTGCGCGAAGAAGATCTCGCCCTTCTTGACCCGGTTCTTGATCGACCCGGTCCCCGGCGGCGGTGATGAGGGGGTGTTTCCGGGCGGGGGAGACTTCGGAACCTCCATGTCATGGACGTCGAAGTGCGGGACGTACAGGTATGCCGTGTACTCCTGTTTCTTCTCCGCCACCGCGACCTCCAGGAACTCCGACGGCCTCGGCCGCCCCGGCCCCTGTGACACGTAGTCGCGGAAGACCTCACGCGAGACGATCAGCGCCAGATCGGCGTCGCGGAAGGTGTCGAGGGCGGTCCGGATCGGTGCCGAGTCGCGCAACCTCGCGGGCTGTACCGCATGCTGCCCAGGCCAGCCGGCCGCGCCGTCCAACTGCAGCGGTCCGACGTGAACGGCCAGCCTCATTCTCATCCGGGCCCAGGTGGGATCGGAGCGTTGACTGTTGTGGGCCGCGATGGCCAGGTCCAGCTCGGTCAGGAACTGGTCGAGGAGGAGAGGAATCGTGACGAAGGGGCCCGGCTCGGCGGGAAGGCGGACGGTCAGCGAGTCACCGCCCACCTGGCGCTCCCACGCCCCATGGTCCAGCTGGACGCGGTCCGCCGCAGTCTCGATGGTGCTGACCAGTCCGAACTGAAGGTTTCGCTGCTGGGCGTCGGTACGGCCGCCGTAGTTCTCGATGTCCGCTGTGAGCAGGACGCGGTAATCGTGCGTGACCATGGCATCTCCAATGACCGGGTGGGCTCAACAGTGCGGCACCACCCGGCGGGAGAAGCCTTAGAAATATGGCTTGGCGAGGATCGGTAGGTCGGCGAGCGCGGTCAGCCCCGCCAGATCTTTCACCACGACGTCGCGGTGCCCTCGCCGGATGACCCCTTCCGCGGCCAGTTCGCGCAGCGCCTTCTGCGTCGTGATCTCCTTGGCGCCCACCAGCATGCCGAGCTCGGCTCTTGTGAGCGGTACTCCGATGCTCACGCCGTCGTCCATGGCGCAGCCGTGCCGTGCGACCAACGCGATCAGCACCCGTGCCAGGCAGATCTTCGTTTCGTAGCCGGCGAAGTCGAGGCGTCGCTGATTGGCCCAACGGAGGCGCTCGGCCACGACCTGCGTCAACGCCAGTGCCGCCGCCGGCCGCCGGGTGACGAAAGAGCGGAAGACCGGGCCTTTGACCTGTTGGAGAACTGCGCGTCCGCAGGTGGTCACGGTCGCCGACCGTGGCGACCCGTCCATGGCCGCCATATCGCCCACGACGTCGCCCGACACCCGGATCGCCAGGGTCGCCTCAACGCCGTTCTCAACGCCCCCGGTCACCTTGACCAGCGCATCCAGCAGAATCCACACCGATGTGCCGCGATCTCCCTGCCTGATCAGCACGTGTCCGGGCGGGAGCGAGCACAAGGTTCCCAGCCCGAGGAGCTCCGAGCGGAGCTCATCCGTCAGCCGGTGCATGAAGGTGCCGATCGGCCATCGATTGGAAGCCAAGTTTCCTCCAGTAGGCGATGTCCCACGCATACGCCGGCTGGGCCACGTCGGCAAGGGAGTCAGGCGTTCACGGGCGTTCTGTCCCGTCGATGGCCTTTGCGGCGGTGGTTCGCACTTCTGAAGGCGCGTCGATTCAAGTGGCGTTTGTCGTGGACGGTGACCACGAGTCGTCGGTCGAAATGCCATGCCGCTTTGGTTCGGCCGTTCGGGGGAGGCTGGAAGAGCAGCGTCGCTTGGCGGCGGCACATGAGAACTCCAGGGTGGCGCGTATCGCCATGGGCGTGTGCACGGGATCACTTGGGCTGCTTGCATCTCTGGCCAGCCTGGTGCCTACTGATGACGATCGGGATCCGGCCATGCCGGACTACAGCGATCCGCACGCGGTGATGATGGCGACGACCGCATCTGGTTTCGCCCTCTTCTTTTTCGTGTCGGCCATCATGTTTCTCTGGCGGAGCAACGCGGCTGCTGTCTTACCGCTGCTCTTGCTCGCCGGTGAAACGTATCGATTCGTTACCGTGGTGCCTCATTACACAGGCTGAATCGCGTCACAGACGAGTGCGCCGAACTGGCCGGCCACACCAGACGGAGCAGCCTGCCACGCGTCCGCCTGATCCACGAGCACGCCTGGCTCCTGGCGTGCGACCGTACGGCGCCCGGACCGTCGCCCCGCGGCCGGGCGCGCTCCCGCGGACCGAGGTCAGGGCAGGCGGTTGCGGTAGACCTGCCTGGCTCGCTCGTACAGGGCCAGGTGGTCGTCCAGCTGGGCGGGGGTGTCGAAGCGGCCGAACTCGCGCAGGATCGATTCCAGCCGGTCCAGCCAGGCCAGGCACCAGCGCACGTCCGCCTCCCTGGCCACGTGGCCGCCCGCGACGTCAAGGTACACAGGGCTGGTGTGGGCGTATGCGCCGCGCCGGTGTTGGGAGCGCGGATGCGGCCCGCCGGTTGCCACGGCCACCACGTACGTCGGTTCGTCCGCCGTCATCGTGGCCACCAGCCGCCCGGGAGGCCCCTGCGCGAGCACGCCCGCAGCGGTACGGATCTCCAGTTGCTCGACCTCCGGCCCGATCGTGGAGACCGCGATCTCCAGTTCCTGTCCCGGCGGCAGCTCCAGCGTGTCGCCGGGTCCGTGCCCGTTCACCGTGAGCTCCAGCCACGGCCCGGTGGTGGCGAACGTACGGCCGAGCAGGATCGCCTCGGCGTAGGACTCGGCGGTGAGGGGGCCGGCGACGTTGGCGTACACACGCTCCCAGCCGGGCGGGGCGGAGGCGGTGCCGCGGCGGCAGAACGACAGCACGGCGTCGGTCCCCGCCGTCACCGCCAGTCTGTTGCCCGCGCCGATGAGACGGCGGTACACGGCCGCCGTGGCCAGGACGGAGGAGTGGTTGAGCACATCGAGGGAGTCGATCAGGCCCAGTGCGGCATCGGCCACGATCTCCCTGGCCGCGCAGGACCGCCCGCGATCGAGTACGACGTCCGGCGGGGCGTCGTCACCGAACGCGGTGTGGAACGGGTGCCCGTAGGAGACGATCCCGCCGAGTGCCTTCAGCTCCTCGCACGCCGCCGCGTTGGGCGGCCAGTCCGCCGTACCGAACCCCGAGTGGTAGCGGCTCGGCAGCCCGCGCAGCCCGAACGCCGTGCAGTGGCCGAGCACGTCGTTGCGGTACTCGACGCCGATCCTGGCCACGTGCCGGTCGTCGGACCACGGCAGGTCCTTGCCCACCCACTGCTCCAGCGCCTCCACATCGTAGACGCGCTCGCTCGCCACATTGCCCGCCACCAGGTTGAGCACGTGGAGGTCCTCGCCGCGCTGCGCGGCGGCGGCCAGCTCGGGCGCGGCGGGCTCCTCGCCCATCCAGTTGAGGTGAACGTGCAGGTCGCCGCCGTACCAGCCGCGGGCGGCCGCATCGTACAGCCGTTCGGGCGCCAGCTCCACCAGCGTCTCCGCGCCGGCCTGCGGAGTCGTGGTCACTTCGGCGGTGTCGTACTCCATCCCTCTGGTCACGGTCACGGTGACGGGTTCGGCGGGTACGGCGACCACGAGGTCGTCGCCATGGAAGAACGGCCGGCGGTGCGCGTCCAGCTTGGGCGGCGCGCCGTCCGGGTACCAGCCCTGGCCGTTCGCGCTCGTCACGCTCCACCGGCACGGGAACCCCGCGCGCAACCGCACCCTGGCCGCCGCCACCCGCCTGCTCAGCGGCGCCAGATCGACCGGCTGCCCGTCGACGACGACGGACTCGGCGACCTCGACCACCTTGGCCCCGCGCGCCTCCACCGTGTACCGGGTGCCGTCCACGATCACGGTGACCGGTTCGTCCCTGCTGGAGTCGAGCAGCAACGCCGTACGACACGGTTCGCCCTCCAGCACGATCCGCGTGACGGCCTCCACCGCGCAGCCGCCGGGGGTCAGGCGCAGCACCGGCAGGTTGTCCACGACGTCGCCGCCGAGCGCGTCACGTACCACCCGGTCGGGGTCCACCTCGCCGAGGTGATCCTCCAGCTCGGCGGCGGGCACGTCGGGGTAACGTTCGGCCAGTTGGCGCAGTCCGGTGTTCCAGAAGTCGTAACGGCGATCGAGGAAGACGGTCGCCCATGCCTGGACGACGTAGGACAGAGACGGTTCGCCCCAGCAGGGGCCGTGCGCGTCACGGAGCGCGCGGTAATCGGTCAGGGCGGCGGATACGAGGGCAGGAAGTAACGCATCGTCACGCATTGGACACTCCTTGGAGGGGACCCATCGTCATACTGGCAGGGATCTCCCGCTGTGTCCCGCTTCGCAGGGAAGGGAGAAGGTCCTGACCTCGCAGCGATCGTCGCGTCGAACCCAACATGTCCACCGGCGTCGCATCGTCGATCGAGGCCCATGCGGCCCCGGCAAGGGGGCGCCTTATCCGTCCATTGGCGGCGTTCTCAGGTGCCACCATGCGGCTGCCGGCCTTCAGGCTGGCTGGTGTCGACCTCGCCGGATCGGCCAAGCGCCCGCCACCCGAGGTTGGCCCACAACCAGTGGGCTACAACGAGAACGGGCGGGGCTCCGTGAGACTGGAGGCCCGCCCGCATCTGTGATGTTTGCCCTGGTCGGCGGCCTGAGCCGCTGATCAAGATGGTGTGCCCCCTGTAGGATTCGAACCTACGCACCCGGCTCCGGAGGCCGGTGCTCTATCCCCTGAGCTAAGGGGGCGACGAGTGATAAGGCTATCAGCATCCGGGGACCACTCGGCACCAGATAACGCTCCTTGCACGCATCCCGCGAAAACCCCACGTGACCGGCCCGCTACGGGCTAGCTTTGCGCCCGTGAGCGACGTTCTTGGCAAAGTACTGGTCGTGGATGACGACGAGGTCATCCGGCAGCTCATCGCGGTCAACCTGAACCTCGAGGGGTTCGAGGTGTCGACCGCCACCGATGGGCAGGACTGTCTGGATCGCGTGATGGACGTCATGCCGGATGTGATCACGCTGGACGTGATGATGCCCTGCCTGGACGGGTGGGCGACGGCGGAGAAGTTGCGTACGGAGGAGGCGACCAGTCACATCAAGGTCGTCCTGATCACGGCGCGGGCGCAGGACGACGACCGGAGGCGGGGGCTGGGGATCGGGGTCGACGCGTACCTGACCAAGCCGTTCGATCCGGCCGAGCTCATTCAGGTCGTGCGGGAACTCGCTTCCGGGGCGCCGAGTTGATGGGGGTGTAGAACGGCGCCGGAGTGGTGTGCCGGAGGTGGTGGGAGCGGCGGAGATGACGCCGCTCGGGCCGGCTCCGGGTGCACGTCGGCGGCGACGACCATCGACGTGAGAGGCGCGACGTGCGTAGTTCGATCTTCGGCAACCTGGCCGGCCAGCCGCTTCCCGGCGGGTTCGCGCTGGAGAACCACAAGATGCTGCGGGTCCAGTTGCCGCACGAGGTGCTTGCCAAGCAGGGGTCCATGGTCGCCTTCCAGGGGCAGATGGACTTCGACTACGAGGGCGGCGGGCTCGGCAGGCTGCTGAAGAAGGCCGTGACGGGGGAGGGGGCCTCCCTGATGCGGGTACGCGGCCAGGGGCTGCTCTATCTGGCCGACAACGCCGACGACATCCACCTGTTCTACCTGGAGAATGAGGGGCTGACGGTCAACGGGCGGAACCTGCTGGCGTTCGGGCCGGAGCTCAAGTGGGACATCCAGCGGGTTCAGGGCGCCGGGGTCGCGGCCGGTGGGCTGTTCAACACCACGGTGACCGGCACCGGGTGGGTGGCGGTGACCACGCACGGCACGCCGGTGCTGCTGGACGTGGCGCGGATGCCGACGTTCGTGGACGGGCAGGCGGCGGTGTGCTGGAGCACGGGGTTGCAGGTCGGGGTCAACCGCACGGTGAAGGTCGGGGCCCTGATCGGGCGGGGCAGCGGCGAGGCCATGCAGCTGGCGTTCCGGGGGCAGGGGTTCGTGCTGGTGCAGGCCAGCGAAGGCGCGCCGGTGGTGCAGACGTCCTGAGGACCTGCGGTTCAGGGGCTTTCCGGGCGTGGACAGGTAATTAGCTTATTGCCATACTGGCTCGGTGGATGTGGATCTGGTCAAGGCGCTGGCCAGTGACAAGCGGCTGCTCATCCTTGAGTGGCTGCGCGACCCCGAGCGGCACTTCGGCCCCCAGCGTGACGGCGATCTCGTACGCGACGGCGTCTGTTCGCTGTTCATCGCCGAGAAGCTGGGCGTGAGCCGGCCCACCTGCGGCGAGCATCTCAAGGTGCTGGCCCAGGCGGGGCTGATCCGGGGCACGAAGATCAAGCAGTGGGTGTTCTACCAGCGCGACGAAGGCCGGATCGCCAAGGCCAAGGAGATGTTGAGCAGTGACTGGTGACGCGACTGACGCCTACGAAGGTCCCGACGCCTACGAAGGGGGCGAGGAGGATCGGCGGCCGGACGCCTATGAACGGCTGATCGCCGACCTCGACGCGGGCGGGGCGCGGTACCGGGTGATCGACCATCCGGCGGAGGGGCGTACCGAGCAGGTGAGCGCCCTGCGCGGGCACGGCGTCGAGCAGGCGGCCAAGTGCCTGATCGTGATGGTCAAGATCGGCAAGAAGCGCACCCGGCACGTGCTGGCCGTCGTGCCGGGCGACGCGCGGCTGGATCTGCAGGCGGTCAAGGGGTTGCTGGAGGGCACGTACGTGGCCTTCGCCGACAAGGACCGGGCGGAGGAGCTGGCCGGCAGCGTCAGCGGGACGGTGTTGCCGTTCAGCCATGACCCCCGCCTTGAGCTGGTGGTCGATCCTTCGCTGCTGGAGCTGCCGGAGATCTACTTCAACGCCGCGCGCCTCGACCGCTCCTTGGCGCTCGCCACCGACGACTACGTACGGCTGGCCGCGCCCCGCGTGGCCGGCATCGTGGCGGCGGCGGTGCCGGCCGCCGGTTAGCCACCGGCGGGCGGTGGGGGGCGGTCCAGAAGGACGGGACCGGGCCGGGGGAGTGGCGGACGGCGGTGACCCGCGGGACCGTACCCTAAACGGATGTAGCCTTCACGATCGCGAGCGGGCCGGGCGCGTGGTGCAGCATGGCCTGGCTGACCGAGCCGATGAGCATGCCCTTCAGCGTGCCGTGGCCCCGGCTGCCGACGACCAGCAGGTCGGCGCCGGCCGCCACCTCGCGCAGCACCTCGACGGGATGGCCGTGCACGACGTCCTCGATCACCTCCACGCCGGGATGGCATTGCCGGGGTATGGCGAGGAAGGTCCGCAGGGCCTCGCGGGTCTCGCGTTCGGCCTCCGGATCGGCGGGCTCGAATCCCGAGGGACGCGGCCAGGCGAAGGCCTCCACCGCGCGCAGCCTGGCACCGCGCAGCTCGGCCTCGGCGAAGGCGAACTTCAGCGCGCGGAGGCTGCCCTCGGAACGGTCGACGCCGACCACCAGCTCACCGCGCGGAACGGCGGGCGGGTCGCGGACCAGGACGACGTCCGTCTGGGCGTGGGCGGCCACACCATGGGCGACCGAGCCGAGCAGCAGCCCGCGTACGCCGCCCAGGCCGCGACTGCCGACGACGAGCAGGTCGGCCTGCTCGGCGGTCTTGATCAGCGCGGCGCGGGGATCGCCGGGCACGAGTTCCGTGGTCACCTCGGCGCCCTCTTCGCGGGCCCGCCGTTCGGCGGCCGCGAGCACCTCCTTGGCGCCGTCGCGCATCCACTTCCCCACCTCCGCGTACCGGCCGGAGATCGGGTGGCAGACCCAGTCGGGCACCACGTGGGCCACGGTCAGCGACACCCCGCGCAGCACTGCCTCCTTGGCGGCCCAGTCGACGGACAGCAGTCCGGTCGGCGAGCCGTCGACACCTGCGACGATCATGGTCAGGCCACGTAACATTCCACTTCGGCGCGGCGATAGGCCAAGCCCTGTCTGGTGGACTCGTCGATGCACGCGCGCTCGGTCTTGCTGAGGAGCAGTTCGCCGCAGACCGTCACGCCGGAGTACGTCCGGCAGTCGAGTGAACGGTTGCGCCGGCCGATTCGGTAGTTGTCCTTGACCGCCTGCCTGCACTTCTGGCGCAGGGCCTGTGTGTCGGCGTAGCGGCACTGGGCGGTCAGCGTCCGGTATTGCTGCTTGCTCACTTCCTGCTGCTCGATGCCGTCCCCAGAGGCGGCAGCCGGTCCGATCGTGGTGAGAGCCACGATCGCGGCCACAGCGGCGATCTTCATCATAGTTCCCCTGAGGGAGTCCGTACCGCCAGGGGCGATCGCCAAACCTTAGGCTGATCGCCATGCTGACGCTCCGGTACGACGAGCCCGCCCCCAGCTGGGAAGGACACGTCCTTCCGATCGGCAACGGAGCGCTCGGCGCCTGCGTGTTCGGGACGCTTGCGACCGAGCGGGTACAGCTCAACGAGAAGTCGTTGTGGACCGGCGGTCCGGGCAGCGCGGAGCCCTGCGGATCCGGCAACTGGCCGACGGACCGTCCCGGTGCTCTGGACGCGGTGCGGCGGGTCATCGACGAACGGGGTTCGATGGCGCCGGAGGAAGTGGCCGAGATCCTGGGAAACCCGGCCTACAGCACGGTGGGGCACATCCCCGGCTTCGGGGCGTACCAGAACTTCGGCGAGTTGCTGCTCGACGTGACCGGCGGTTCCTCCGGCGGCTACCGGCGCACGCTCGACCTGGAGACGGCGGTGGCCGCCGTGACCTACGAGGACGCCGACGGCGTGGTGCTCACCAGGGAATATTTCGCCTCGTACCCGGCGGGCGTCATCGTCGGCAGGCTGACGGCGGGACGCCCGGGACGGGTGGGGTTCACGTTGCGCTTCGGCAGCGCGCATGACGGCGGTGAGGACGTGACCGCCGAGGCCGGACGGCTGCGCGTCCGGGGCGTGCTGGCCGACAACGGCCTGGTGTACGAGGGCCAGATCCAGGTACTGACCGAGGGCGGCACCCGCACGGACGACGGCGACCGCGTCGTGGTGACGGGCGCCGACAGCGCGGTGTTCGTCTTCTCGGCGGCCACCGACTACGCGCCCGTCCACCCCGGCTACCGCGGGCCGGACCCGGCGGCGCGGGTCACGGCGGCGGTGGACGCGGCGGCGCGCCGGCCGTACGCGGAGCTGCGGGCCGAGCACGAGGCCGACCACCGGGCGCTGTTCGGCCGGGTACGCCTCGACCTCGGCCGGCGCCTGCCCGACCTGCCCACCGACCGCCTGCTGGCCGCCTACCAAGGCGCCGGCACCTCGTCCGACAGGGCCCTGGAGACGCTGTACTTCCAGTACGGCCGGTACCTGCTGATCGCCTGCTCCCGCCCCGGCTCGCTGCCGGCCAACCTCCAGGGGGTGTGGAACGCGTCCAACTCGCCGCCGTGGGAGTCCGACTACCACACCAACATCAACCTGCAGATGAACTACTGGCCCGCCGAGCCGGCGAACCTGGCCGAGACGGCGGTGCCGTACCAGGAGTTCGTGGCGGGGCTGCGCGCGCCCGGTCGCGAGACCGCGCGGTCGATGTTCGGCTCCGCGGGCTGGGTGGTGCACTCCAACACCAACCCGTTCGGGTTCACCGGGGTGCACGACTGGCCCACGTCGTTCTGGATGCCGGACGCCGCCGGCTGGCTGGTGCGCCAGCTCTACGAGCGCTACCTGTTCGGCGGCGACGAGAGCTACCTGCGCGGGCACGCCTACCCGGCGATGCGCGAGGCCGCCGAGTTCTGGCTGGCCAACCTGTGTCCCGACGGGCGTGACGGCAGCCTCGTCGTCTCGCCCGCGTACTCGCCCGAGCACGGTGACTTCACCGCGGGCGCGGCCATGGCGCAGCAGATCGTCCGGGACCTGTTCGCCTGCACGGCCGAGGCCGCGCGGACGCTCGGCGTGGACGCCGAGTTCGCCGGACGGCTGCGCGCGGCGGCCGACCGGCTCGATCCCGGGCTGCGGGTCGGGTCGTGGGGGCAGCTCCAGGAGTGGAAGGCCGACCTCGACGACCCGTCCGACCGGCACCGGCACGTCTCCCAGCTCTACGCCCTGCACCCCGGGACGCAGCTCACCGCTCCCGAGCACCTGGCCGCGGCGCGCACCACCCTCGAAGCCCGCGGCGACGGCGGCACGGGCTGGAGCATGGCCTGGAAGGTCAACTTCTGGGCCCGGCTCAAGGACGGCGACCGCGCCCTGAGCATGCTGAGCGGGCAACTGCGGTCCAGCACGCTGCCCAACCTGTGGGACACGCATCCGCCGTTCCAGATCGACGGGAACCTCGGCGCGACCGCCGGGGTGGCCGAGATGCTGCTCCAGAGCCACGCCGGCGTCATCGAGCTGCTGCCCGCGCTGCCGGCCGTCTGGCACGCGGGCTCGTTCGACGGGCTGCGCGCCCGCGGAGGCTTCACCGTCGGGGTGACCTGGGCGGACGGCGTGCCGGTCGAGGTCAGGCTGGCGTCGGCGCGCGGCGGGACCGCCCGGCTGCGCGGCCCCGGGTTCGCGCTCGACCTGGAGACTAAGGCAGGGGAGAGCTGCGCGCTGTCGCCAGCACGCTGAACCACGTGCGGTGGGTGACGTTCGTCTCGTGCCAGGCGACCGCGAACCCGGCCGCGTCCAGCACCGCGAGCAGGTCGCCCGCGTCGCGGTGGACGAACCAGCGCTCGTACTCCGTCCGGTACGGCACCGGCTCCCAGCCCTCGCTGTCGCCCAGGGCGGTGATCAGCGCGAGCACCCCGCCGGGGCGCAGCGCCGCGTGCCAGGCGCGCAGCGTCGGCTCGGTCTGCTCGGACGGCACGTGCACGAGGGCCGCGGCCGACCAGATGCCGTCCAGGGACTGCGGCGACAGCGGCGGCCGCCGCAGATCGCCCAGAACGGCGGGCACGCCGCGCCCGGCGGCGAGCCTGGCCATCTCGATCGACAGGTCCACGCCCACGGTGGTCAGGCCGCGTCCGGCGAACCAGGCCGACTCGCGCCCCGGGCCGCATCCCAGGTCGGCGACCGTGGCTCCGGCGGGCAGGGCTGAGGCGAACCGGTCGCGGACGGCCACGATCGAGGGTGACGGATCGGCGACCTGCTCGTCGAACTGGCGCGCGATGCGGTCGTAGGTGGCGGTCGTGTGCGCAATGGGATCAGACATCCCCTTGATCCTGCCACGCGCGGGGTTATGATCGCGGTGACCAACGCGGGAGCCCGGTACGGACCGGGCTGAGAGGACGGCTGTCAGCCGCCGACCGCCAGAACCTGCTCCGGATAATGCCGGCGAAGGGAGTTTGCGCGATGAGCGACGCGCGCTTTTCCAAGATCCACATCGGTGACCTCCAGGTGCCGATGCGCGAGGTCAGACTGTCGAACGGCACCTCGGTGCGGCTCTACGACACCTCGGGGCCGTCGTGTACCGACCGCTCGGCTTGGGGGTCGCCGGTCACCCAGCTCGGCGCCGCGCGGCGCGGTGTGGTGACCAAGGAGATGGAGTTCGTGGCCGTCCGGGAGGGTATGACCCCCGAGTTCGTCCGGCAGGAGGTCGCGGCCGGCCGGGCGGTCATCCCCGCCAACGTCAACCATCCCGAGTCCGAGCCGATGGCGATCGGCCGGAACTTCCTGGTCAAGATCAACGCCAACATCGGCAACTCCGCCGTCACCTCCTCGATCGAGGAGGAGGTCGAGAAGATGACCTGGGCCACCCGGTGGGGCGCCGACACCGTCATGGACCTGTCCACCGGGCCGAACATCCACGAGACCCGCGAGCAGATCATCCGCAGCTCGCCCGTTCCGGTCGGGACCGTGCCCATCTACCAGGCGCTGGAGAAGGTGGGCGGGCGTCCGGAGGCGCTGTCGTGGGAGGTCTACCGCGACACCCTGATCGAGCAGTGCGAGCAGGGTGTCGACTACGTGACGGTGCACGCGGGCGTGCGGCTGGCGCACGTGCCGCTGACCGCCCGCCGCAAGACCGGGATCGTCTCGCGCGGGGGCTCGATCATGGCCGCCTGGTGCCTGGCCCACCACCGCGAGAGCTTCCTGTACGAGCACTTCGACGAGATGTGCGCCCTGCTGGCCCGCTACGACGTGACGTTCTCGCTGGGCGACGGGCTGCGCCCCGGGTCGATCGCGGACGCCAACGACGAGGCCCAGTTCGCCGAGCTGCGTACGCTGGGCGAGCTGACCAAGATCGCGCATGCGCACGACGTGCAGGTGATGATCGAAGGGCCCGGCCACGTGCCCATGCACAAGATCAAGGAGAACGTCGACCTGCAGCGCGAGCTCTGCGACGACGTGCCCTTCTACACCCTCGGCCCGCTCGTCACCGACATCGCCCCCGGCTACGACCACATCACCTCGGGCATCGGCGCCGCCATGATCGCCTGGTACGGCACCGCCATGCTCTGCTACGTCACCCCCAAGGAGCACCTCGGCCTGCCCAACCGCGACGACGTCAAGACCGGCGTGATCACGTACAAGATCGCGGCGCACGCGGCCGACCTGGCCAAGGGGCACCCGCAGGCCCAGGCGTGGGACGACGCCCTGTCGGACGCCCGGTTCGAGTTCCGCTGGGAGGACCAGTTCGACCTGTCGCTCGACCCGGACACCGCCCGCGCCTTCCACGACGAGACCCTGCCGGCCGCGCCCGCCAAGACCGCGCACTTCTGCTCGATGTGCGGCCCGAAGTTCTGCTCGATGAAGCTCAGCCACGAGGTGCGGGCGGGCATGGCCGACAAGGCGGCCGAGTTCCTCGGGAAGGGCGGTTCGATCTACCTCTGACCTGCGCGGTCAGCCCGGGAGCGTCTCGCCGCCGATCGGGGCCAGCACCTCGCCCGTGTAGTACGAGGACAGCCGGTCGGCGGCGAAGAACACGTACGAAGGGGCGATCTCGTCGGGGTCGGCGGCCCGCTTCATGGGCACCTGCGCGCCGAACTTCTCCACCTTCTCCTCCGGCATCGTGGCCGGGATCAGCGGCGTCCAGACCGGGCCGGGGGCGACGGCGTTGATCCTGATGCCGCGCTCGACCAGGTTCTGGGCCATGGAGTAGGTGAAGGCGTTGATCGCGCCCTTCGTCGCGGCGTAGTCGATGAGGGTCTTGTTGCCCCGCAGGCCGTTGATCGAGGAGGTGTTCACGATCGCGCTGCCCTCCCGCAGGTGCGGCAGCGCGGCCTTGGTGACGCGGTAGTAGCTGTGGATGTTGACCGCGAACGTGTGCTCCCACTGCTCGTCCGTCAGCTCCTCCAGGGAGTCGACGGGCGCCTGGTAGGCCACGTTGTTGACCAGGACGTCCAGGCCGCCCAGCTCGGAGACGGCCTGCTCCACGACCGTCGCGCAGTGGTCGCGGTCGCCCAGGTCGCCGGGCAGCAGCACGCAGCGCCGTCCCTCCTGCTCGACCAGGCCGCGGGTGTGGTTGGCGTCGTCGTGCTCGTCGAGGTAGGCGATGGCGACGTCCGCGCCCTCCTTGGCGAACGCCACCGCCACCGCCCGGCCGATGCCCGAGTCACCGCCGGTGATCAGCGCCTTCTTGCCCGCCAGCAGGTCCCTGCCCTCGTAGCCGCGCATCTCGTCGCGCGGCTCGGGCGACATCTCGCTCGTACGGCCCGGGTACGGCTGGCTCTGGGGTGGTGGTGTCTCCGACATGTCCGGCGATCTTCCCCCGACGGGGTATCGATAACGTCATGCTTCGCCCAGATCACCCCTTTACGGCCAGCTACAGCTGTCAGCCGGCGATGGCCGCGCGCCGGAACAGGTCCGCGGGCATCTCCTCGTCCAGCCTCCAGGTGACGGCCATCGGGCGTTCGCCCTTGTGCTCGACGTAGCGGGCGGTGCCGTGGAAGACGTACGGCTCGGGGTGACGATGGTCGTTCTCCGTGCGTTCCCTGGTGAACAGCAGGACGTGGCTGCCGGCGTGCTCATGCCTCTGGTAGCGCAGGCCGGTGGCCGACCCCGCGCCGGTCCGGTTCTGGGACTCCCAGTGGAAGAGCTCCGGGGTCAGGGCGTAGTCGCGGTACATGGTCTGCGGGGAGAACTCCTTCTCGTTCTTGCGCAGGGTGACGAAGAGGGCGTCGCAGCGGGTGGCCGGGCACCACGCCACGCCCTCCCGCATGGTGGCGGGCACGGAACCGCCGAGGCTCGCCCAGCCCAGAGCGGCCAGGACCTCGTCGGCCGAGTAGTGGCCGTTGAGCACCAGCGGCACGCCGGCGAGCGTCGCGGGAAGGGGCCTGGTCACATGGCGCGGGCGCTCCACGCCGTAGGCGAGGACCTCCAGGATCTCCGCGCACAGGTCCGGCTCGGCGCGCAGCCGGTCCAGGCCCTCGTCGTAGGAGGCGAAGCCGCCGCCGTCCCGCCAGAAGGAGAAGAACAACATGCGGGCGAACGCCTGCGTGGCCGGCGGGCAGTCGTCGTAGCGGGGCCCGCCGGGACGCAGCAGGTCGGCGTAGGCCGCGGCCCGCGGGCGGTCGTCGACGTGGAGCAGCGCGCGGATCCGGCGGCCCAGCGCGTTCTCCAGCGCGGAGGCGGGGGCGGTGACCAGGCCGGACCGGCGCAGCAGGTCGGTCCAGTAGCGGCGGTTGCGGTACAGGTCGTCGATGTCGCGACCGCTCGCCTCCAGGTACTTCATCAGCGACGTCTCGGCGAGCGACCGGATCTCCTGCGTGACCATGGTGACCGTCGCGCTCAGATGGATCCGCAGCTCGTCGAGCAGGCGGTCTTTGGTGACCCGGTCCAGGACGATCTGCGAGCCCGACGGCAGGAGCGGGAAGTCGTTCCTGACCTGCGTCTCCAGCCGACCTCGGACGAAGCCGGTGAGCGCCTGGAACCGGTTGCCGAAGCGGTACTCCTTGCGGTGCTGGCCGACGAAGTCGAGGACGGTCAGCACGTCCTTGTCGGGGGTGCGGCGCAGGCCGCGGCCGAGCTGCTGCAGGAAGACGGTGGCGCTCTCGGTCGGCCGCAGCAGGAGCAGGGTGTTGACGTCGGGCACGTCGAGGCCCTCGTTGAACAGGTCCACGGCGAACAGGAAGGTGACCTTCCCCTCCCGTAGGGCCTTCAGCGCGTCCTTGCGCGACAGGTCGTCGGTGCCGCTGTCCACCGCCCGCGAGGGCAGCCCCGCCCTGGTGAAGAAGTCGGCCATGAAGCGTGCGTGTCCCACCGAGACGCAGAATCCGAGCCCGCGCACCGTCGCCAGGTCGCTGACCTTGTCCAGGAGCGCGTTGAACACCAGCCGCGCCCGCGCGGTGTCGCCGGTGAGGACGTTGTCCAGCGACGCGAGGTCGTAGGAGCCGCGCGACCACTTCACCGTGCTGAGGTCGGTCTCGTCGTTGATGCCGAAATAGTGGAACGGGCAGAGCAGGTCGGCGTCGAGGGCGTCCCACAGGCGCAGCTCCGAGGCGATGCGCCCGTCGAAGAACTCGTCCTGCACCCAGGTGCCGTCCGCGCGTTCGGGGGTGGCGGTCAGGCCCAGGAGCTCCTTGGGCCGCAGACGGTCGATGATCTGGCGGTACGTACGGGCGGCCGCATGATGGAACTCGTCGATGACGACCACGTCGAAATGGTCGGGGGCGAAGGTGTCGATGATCCTGCTGAGGGACTGCACCGAGGCGAAGACATGCTGCCACTGCCGGGAACGTTCGTCGCCGACGTGCAGCTCGCCGAAGTCCGGGACGGCCAGCACCTGCCGGTAGGTGTGCATGGCCTGGGCCAGGATCTCCCTACGGTGCGCCACGAACAGCAGAGTCGGCCGGCGGCCGAGACGCCGTTGCAGGTTGCGGTAGTCGAACGCGGCGACGACGGTCTTGCCCGTGCCGGTCGCGGCCACGAGCAGGTTCCGGTGCCGGTCGTGGACGGTCCTTTCGACATCGAGGTCCTCCAGCATCTCCCGCTGGTGCGGGAAGGGATGCGGGACCAGGGCCGGGATGTCGAAGAGCCGTTCACCGCTCCGCGACCGGGACAGCGCCTCGTCCAGCCGGCCGCCGTCCGTCTCGGGGGCGTACGGCTCGAACTCGGGACGGTTCCAGTAGGAGTCGAAGGTCGCCTCGAACTTGTCCAGCAGCCGGGGTGTCGTCACCGACGACAGGCGGACGTTCCATTCCAGCCCGTCCAGCAGGGCCGCGCGTGACAGGTTCGAACTGCCGACGTACGCGGTGTCGAAGCCCGTACGGCGGCGCAACAGCCACGCCTTCGCGTGCAGCCGGGTCGAGTTCTGCTCGTAACTGACGCGGACCTCGGCGCCGAAGTCGCGGACCAGCCGGTCGAGCGCCCGGCGTTCGGTCGCGCCCATGTAGGTCGTGGTGATGACCCGCACCGGCACGCCGCGCCGCCCCAGCTCGGCCAGCGGACGTTCGAGGATGCGCAGCCCCGACCACTTGACGAACGCGCACAGCAGGTCGACCCGGTCGGCGCTGGCCAGCTCGGTGGCCAGCTCGTGGGCCAGGTTGGGGTCCTCGCGGGCGTTGGTGAGCAGGGCCGCCTCGGAGAGCGACGTCAGCGGCCTGGCGGGGGCGGCCGCGCCGGGTTCGTTCCTGACGACGGACAGCAGGCGGGCGGGCCCGTCGGAGACGACCTCCACCTCGGCGTCCGCGAGCAGGCCGAGCAGCCGGTTGGCCAGCCGCACCTGCTCCTCCGGGTCCTTGAGCGCGGCGAACGCCCGGGTGGCCGTCTCGCCCAGGAACCGGCCCAGCAGGTGGCTGACCTCCTCCTTGTCGACGGTGGAGATCTCGACGAGGTGATCCGCGTCCTGCCAGCCGGCCGCGCGCTCCTGGAGTCTGCGGGTGAGCAGCGAGTCGTACAGGCCGGGGACGGGGGTGTCGGGCACGGGTCGCTGCCTCCTGTTTCCTGGCGCCTGGACCTCGGATCCTGGATCGGGAGGATCAGCGTAGATCGGGCGCCGGCGGGGGCGCAGGCGATCAGGTGAGCTTGAGGAGGCCGGAGTCCACTATGCGGCGGCCGAAGGGGCGGGCGAGGTCGGCGAGGCGTTCGCAGTCGGGTTCGCCCAGGGCGCCGTAGGCGGGCATGGCCAGGGTGTCGGTGCGGGTTTCGAGGTGGTGGCGCAGGGACTTGCCTTCGGGGGTCAGGTCGTTGCCGGGGGTCAGGAGGCCGCGGGTGCGGAGGGCGGTCTCGGCGTGCGCCCACTGGTCCGGGGGCCAGGCGCGGCTCATGGTGAGGAACGGCTTGGCGACCTCGCCGCTGGCCGCGTGCAGGACGAGGGCTTCGAGGCCGGTGATGCCCTCGGCCAGCAGTGTCGCCACGTGGCCGTCGCCGCGGAACTCGCGCAGGAGGGTCTGCGCGTGCCACAGCTGGAGCAGGGGGTCGTCGGGCCAGGGGAGGGCGGCGTGGGCGGCGAACAGGGGGCGGCCCTGGGGATGGTCGCAGGCGGCCTCGGCGGCGCGCCTGGCCAGGGTGAGCACGGGGACGAGGTCGGGAAGTTCGTGGACGGCGGCCCGGCGGAGGGCCTCGGCGGCGGCTTCGAGGCGGGCTTGCAGGACCTGGGCGGGGGTGACCTTGTCCCAGGGGAGGGAGCGGCGTACGAGGTCGGGGTTGAAGTTGTAGAACGTGGCGATGACGAGGTCGGCGGGGGCGGGGCCCAGGGGGGCGGAGCGTGAGGTGAAATATCCGGACATGCCGGTGAGGCCGAGGGCGGCGTACCGGGTGGTTGCCTCGGGGACGAAGTAGATCATCCCGTGGACGGGTTCCAGACGGCGCCAGGCTCGGCGGGCGGTCCGGGTGAGCTGCTGGTCCATGATCAGGTCGGGCCTTTCGCGAAGGGCGACGGCGGGGGGAGCGCCTTATGGGGTGCGGGGAGGCGGCTCGTGGTCAGTCGGTTGGGGGGGATTGGAGGGTGGTGATGAAGTTGGACATTCCGGCTAGCCATCTGTCCGGGGCCTCGGCCTTGCGGCGGTAGAAGTCGGCCACCTCGGGGTGGGGCAGGATGTGGAACCGTTCGGCGGCCAGGCCGTCGATCACGGCGGTCGCCACGTCGGCGGGGTCGAGGATCGCGCCCGAGGCCCCCACGGCGCGCGCCGTCAGATGGTCCTCCTCGACGCCGCGTTCCAGCATCCCGGTACGCACGCCTTGCGGGCACAGCACGCTGACCTTGATGCCCTGCGCGGCGTAGTGGATGGCCACCCACTCGGCGAAGGCGATGGCCGCGGCCTTGGTGACGGCGTACGGCGCGTCGCCGGGGCAGCTCACCAGGCCGGCCGCCGAGCAGGTGTTCAGCAGATAGCCGCCGCCGCGGGCGACCATGCCGGGGACGACGGCGCGGGCGGCGTGCACGTGGGCCAGGACGTTGACCGCGTACAGGGAGGTCCATTCCTGGAGGGGGGCGTCGAGGCCGGAGCCGCCGATGATGCCGGCGTTGGAGCAGAACACGTCCACGGGGCCGAAGGGGGTGGGCTCGGCCAGCGCGGCCACGTCGGACTCGACGGAGACGTCCGCGCGTACGGCCACCGCTCGTTCGCCGATCTCGTCGGCCACGGCTCTCGCGCCGGGCTCGTCCAGGTCGGCCAGCACGATCCCGGCGGCTCCCTCGGCGGCGAAGCGCAGGGCCATCGCCCGTCCGATGCCGCCGGCCGCGCCCGTCACGACGATCACCTTGTCCCGCACCCTCATGAAGACCTCCTGACCGACCAGCCGGTATCAGAACATGATTCTAATGACGACGGGCTGGATGGGAAGGGATGAGAGCTTCCTCATCCTGGCCTCAGGATGGTCTCCTCCGAGCGGCAGACGCTCTACCTCATGAAACGCGTGATGCTCATTCTCGTAGCGCTGACGGCGGCGGGGTTCCTCTCGGCCGGGTGGGTACGGGCGGCCGACGACGGGCCCGATCTGGGGGAGTCCGTCACGGTCTCGACCTCGCCGGGGACGTCGGCCGGCGACGGACGGCCGTTCACGTCGCCGGGAACCGGGGCCGAACCCGTCAAGCCACCCGCGCCGAAGCCCGGAGGCGGCGATGATGATGGCGACGAAGACCACCACCGCGCCTGGGCCGGCGGAGACGACGAGGACGACGCGCACGAAGACGACGACGACGCGCACGAAGACGACGACGATGACGATGACGACCGCGACGACGATGACGGCGACGACGACGAAGGTGACGATGGCGACGACTGAGCGGGGAGCCGGATGCGGGTGAGTGCCCGCGCCCGGATCGTGGGCTGGATGCTCGCCGTCGTCGGCCTGGCCCTGACGGTCTCGATCTTCGCGACCTGGACCGTCCTGCTCGCCCGCCTCGACGACCGGATGAACCTGGAGTTCACCAACGAGGCCGAGAAGCTGCGCAGGTACGCCGCCACCGCCCACGATCCCCGTACCGGCCGGCCGGTCTCCGACGTGCGGGAGCTGCTCACCGGCTACCTGGCGATCAACGCGCCCGACCGCTGGGAGACCTTCTTCACCATGGTGGGCGGCCGGGCCGACCGGATCACCGCCGTCACGCCCCCGGCCCGGCTCGACACCGACGAGAAGCTGGTCAAGGTGCTGGCCGCGGCCACCAGGCCCGCCTATGGCGACACCGAGAGCGTCGAGGGCACGGTCAGGTACGCCGTCATCCCGGTCAGGGTGGCGGCCGACCCCCGTCCCGGCCATTTCGTCGCCGCCGTCTTCTACGACCGCCACCGGGGCGAGATCGTGGACGCGGTCGGCGTGCTCGGGCTGTCGGCGCTGGCCGCGCTGGCCCTGGCGGGGGCGGCGGGATGGTTTGTGGCGGGGCGGGTGCTGGCCCCGGTGCGGCTGGTGAGCCAGACGGCCGAGCAGATCAGCGACTCGGCCGACCTCACCCGCAGGCTCGCGGTGACCGGCGACGACGACGTGGCCGCGCTGGCCGCCACGTTCAACCACATGCTCGACCGTTTGGAACGTTCCTTCGCCGTCCAGCGGACGTTCGTGGACGACGCGGGGCACGAGCTGCGTACCCCCATCACGGTCATCCGCGGGCACCTGGAGCTGATGGGGGACGACCCGGCCGAACGGGCGGAGACGCTCGCCCTGGTCACCGACGAGCTGGACCGCATGAACCGGATCGTGGACGACCTGCTCACCCTGGCCAAGGCCGAGCAGCCCGGCTTCCTCGCGGTTGAGGAGGTCGAGCTGGCCGACCTGACGGTGAGCGTGGTGGCCAAGGCCCGGCCGCTGGGCGACCGGCGGTGGCGGGTCGACCAAGTGGCCGAGGCGCGGATCCCGGCCGACCGGCAACGGCTCACGCAGGCGCTCATGCAGCTGGTGGTGAACGCCGTCCGGCACACCATGGACGACGATCTCATCGCGGTCGGGTCGGCCGTGCGGGACGGGCGGGCCGAGCTGTGGGTGCGCGACAGCGGGCCGGGCGTCGCGCCCGCCGACCGGGAGCGCATCTTCCGCCGGTTCGTCAGGGGCGCGGGACGTACGGGCGGGCACGACGGGGCAGGACTGGGGCTGGCGATCGTCAGGTCGATCGCCGAGGCGCACGGAGGCGGTGTGAGAGTGGCGGACGTCCCGGCGGGGGGCGCTTGTTTCGTGATGACGTTGCCGCTGGCCAGGGCATGAACCGGATCCTGATCGCCGAGGACGAGAGCAGGATCGCGGCCTTCCTGGAGAAGGGCCTGCGCGGGAACGGCTTCGTCACGGCCGTGGTCACGGACGGCGTCGCGGCCTACGACCTGGCCGGTTCGGGCGGGTTCGACCTGCTGCTGCTCGACATCGGGCTGCCGCTCAGCGACGGGTTCACCGTGCTGCGGCGGCTGCGGGAGTCGAAGGTGGCCATCCCGGTGATCATCCTGACCGCCCGGGGCGGCGTGACCGACACGGTCGCCGGGCTCGAAGGGGGCGCCGACGACTACATCGCCAAGCCCTTCGCCTTCGAGGAGCTGCTCGCCCGGGTCAGGTTGCGGCTGCGAGCCGACCGCACGCCCGAGCCGACCGTGCTGCGGGTCGGGGACCTGGCGCTCGACCTGCGGACCCGGCGGGCGCACGTCGGCGACCGCGTGGTGGACCTGTCCACCAGGGAGTTCGCGCTGGCGGAGATCTTCTGCCGGCATCCCGACCAGGTGCTGACCCGCGAGCAGCTGCTCAGCCACGTCTGGGGCTTCGACTTCGACCCCGGCTCCAACGTCGTGGACGTCTACGTCCGCTACCTGCGCAGGAAGATCGGCCCCGACCGCATCGAGACCGTGCGCGGCACGGGCTACCGGATGAGAGCCGCCTAATGGGCGCCTCACGGCTCCCTCACCGGCGAGCCGCAGGCTGGTGGACATGAGAACGAGGGGCAAGACACCGTGACGGCCGGACTGGCGATGGACCTGGCGGCGATCACCGTCCTCGCCTACGGCCTGTACTACCGGCGACACCACCGGCGCGACCTGCTGTTCGCCTACGTGGCGCTGAACGTGGGCATCTTCGCGGTGGTCTCCCTGCTGCTGGTCCAGCGGGTGGACCTGGCGGTCGGGTTCGGGCTGTTCGGGGTGTTGTCGATCATCCGGCTGCGGTCCAGCGAGATCACCCAGCAGGAGATCGCCTACTACTTCGTGGCGATCGTCCTCGGGCTGGTGAACGGCATCGCCTCCCAGCTCCCGCTGACCGCCCTGCTCCTGGACGGCGTGCTGCTGGCCGTCGTGCACGTCGCCGACCACCCCCGCCTGCTGGGCCGCACCAGGCAGCAGGTCGTGACGCTGGACGTCGTGCACGCCGACCACGAGTTGCTCAGGGCCGACCTGGAGAGCCGGTTGCGGGGCCGCGTCCTGCACTGCGTCGTCACCCAGGTGGACTACGTGCGCGACGTGACCGTGGTGGACGTGCGCTTCCAGATCGCCGAGGTGGCCCGATGAGGGACGCGGGCGCGCTGATGGCCGGCGTCGCGGCCGGGCTGCCGCCGGTGGGGCTGGACGACGTGCCGGAGCTGATGAGCCGGGTGGACCGCAAGTACGTGGTCAGCGTTCCGGCCATGGCCGAGCTCGTGGCCGAGCTGGGCGACCGGCTCTCGGTGTTGCGGATCGGGGCGTTGCGCCAGTTCCGCTACACCTCGACCTACTTCGACACGCCCGACCTGCTGACCTTCCGCCAGCACCGGCAGGACCGGCGGCGCCGCTTCAAGCTGCGCACCCGTACATACCTGGACGGGGGCGGGCGGTGGCTGGAGCTGAAGCTGAACGGCGCCCGCGGCAACACCGACAAACACCGCATCCCGTACGACGCCGCGCCGGCCGGCGAGCTGACCACCGAGGCCATGGAGTTCGTCGGCGACACGCTGAGCAGCGAGCTGAGCGTCGTCGTGCCCGACGAGCTCGGGCCCGTGCTGTCCACCGACTACCGGCGGGTCACGCTCGTCGACCGGGCCGGGCAGTCCCGGCTGACCTGCGACACCGGCCTGCTCTGCCACGACGGCGGCCGCCGGGTGCCCGCCCGCCGCGACCGGGTGCTGCTGGAGTCGAAGTCGGCCGACGGGCGGGCACTGGTGGACCGGGTGCTGCGCGGGCTGGGGGTGCGGCCGGTCAGCGTCAGCAAGTACTGCCTGGCGGTGGCCGCCCTCCGGGGCGTCCCGGCCAACCGCTGGCAGCCCGTCATGCGGGGATATCTTGCGCTATAGCGGCAGGCCGCCGGTCGCCGCGCTCGTCGAACCGGTCGCCTGGTAGGCCGCGATCGTGCGCTCGGCGATGCGCATCTGGTGAATCTCGTCGGCGCCGTCGGCGAACCGGGCCCAGCGGGCGTGCTGGAACATGCTCGCCAGCGGCGTGTCGGTGGAGTAGCCGAGCGCGCCGTGCACCTGGATCGCCCGGTCGACGATGCGGTTGAGGCTGTTCGCCACGAAATGCTTGGCCATCGACACCTCCGTACGGAAGTCCTCGCCCCGGTCGATCTTCGAGGCGGCGTGCAGCACCATCAGCTTGCACTGGTACAGCTCCATGGCCGAGTCGGCGATCAGCCACTGCACGCCCTGCTTCTCGGCCAGCAGCGAGCCGTGGCTGTAGCGGTTGAGCGCCCGGTCGACCATCATGTCCAGCGCCGTCTCGGCCTGCGAGATCCACCGCATGCAGTGGGCGAGCCGCGCCGGGCCCAGCCGGTACTGGCCCAGCCGGTGGCCGTTGCCCCGGCCGCCGAGGATCGCGCTGTCGGGCAGCCGCAGGTCCTCGATCACGATCTCGCTGTGGCCGGTCGAGCCGTGCATCGTCTCGACCTCGCGCACGTCCTTCCAGCCCGGGTTGGGCAGGTCCACCAGGAAGGCCGTGTTCGCGCCGCGCGAGCCCTCGGGCACGTCCTTCTCGGTGCGCGCGATGAGGATGGCGAAGCTCGCCCGGCGGGCGTTGGAGATGAACCACTTGTGGCCGTTGATCACCCACTCGTCGCCGTCCTTGACCGCCTCGGTGCGGATCAGGGTCGGGTCGGACCCGGCGACCTCGGGCTCGGTCATCGCGAAGCACGACATCTGGACGCCGTCCAGCAGCGGCCGCAGATACTTCTCCTTCTGCTCGTCGTCCGCCCAGTGGAGCAGCGTGTGCATGTTGCCCTCGTCGGGGGCCTGGCAGTTGAGCACCCACGGGCCGATGCGGGTCTTGGCCGCCTCCGACTGCACCATGGCCAGCTCGACGTGGCCGAGGCCCATGCCGCCCCACTCCTTCGGCATGTGCGGCAGCCACAGCCCCTCGGCCTTGGCCCGGCGGCGGAGCTCGAAGATCGTGCGGAGGTAGGCGTCCCGGTCGCCCTCCTCCACGCCGGACATCGCGGGGATCACGGTCTCCTGGACGAAGGACCTGACCCGCCTGCGGATCTCCTCGTGCTCGGGGGCGAGAGTGAAATCGATGGCCATGACTCTCCTTCGGCAATTTCACCGATAGTACTATCGGTGAAATCACACACAAGTCCCGTGAGGCGATCGTGACCAGCACACCGCTCAGCAGGAGCGAGGCGAAGGACCTGACCCGGCGCAGGCTGATCAGGGCGGCCCTGACCATCCTCGACGCGGAGGGCGAGACCGGCCTGACCACCGGCAAGGTCGCCAAGGCCGCCGGCATCGCTCAGTCCAGCTTCTACGTGCACTTCAAGGACATGCAGGAGCTGCTGCTGGTGCTCGCCGAGGAGGGCGGCGACCGGCTGCGCGGCGCGATGCGGGAGGCCCGGCGCAGGGCCCGCGAGGCGCCCGGCGACCTCGAACGCCACCGCGACACCTTCCGCATCCCGCTGGAGGCGATCTGCCGCCACCCCGAGCTGCTGCGCATCCAGCTGCGCGCGCGGCACGACCCGTCCTCCTCGCTGCGCGACTTCGCCGCCCGTACGGCCGCGGCCTACCGCGAGCACCACGCGGCCGACCTGGCCGCGCTGGGCTACACGGTCGGTGACGAACGGGACCGGCGCCGCCTGGAGATGATCGCCGAGGGCGTCAACGCGGCCACGAACGCCCTGGCCATGGGCCACCTGGAAGGCCGCTACCCCGACCTGGACGAGTGCGCCGACATCCTGGTCGCGCTGTCCAGGGGCGCGCTGCGGCTGCTCAGGCACGAGTCAGGCGGGACGGCGGAGCGGGGTGAAGGCCCAGGCCATGCGGGGCTCGACGGCCCAGCGGAACAGCCCGCGCACCCAGGGCGTGCACAGCAGGGTGGCGGTCAGGACGCCCAGCAGGAGTGAGAGCGGCAGCCCCAGGCCGAGCCGCTCGGCGCCTTTCACCACGAACCCGTGCAGCAGGTACGCGTACATGGTGGCCGAGCCCAGCCCGCTGAACCAGGTGCGCCGGGCCGGCGTGACCGCCAGGAACGCCGCCACCAGCACGGCCCCCGCCGCCAGCAGCCCCAGCCTGATCGCGGTGCCGGTGAGGTCGTCCACGCCGATGGCCGCGTTGGAGTGCCGCCACCTGATCCACTCGGTCGGCACCCGCTCGTGCACCAGCAGCGCGACCGCGAGCCCCAGCCCCAGCACGCAGAACCCGGCCAGCCGCATGGAGGGCCGCCGCAGCCGGGCGAAGTGCTCGGGCCGCAACATCAGGCCGAGCACGTAGAACGGCAGCAGCGCGAACGTGCGGTTCATGGCCAGCTCGCCGGGCAACCGGTCGAGCCCGGTCAGCAGGGACAGCACGACCGCGACCGCGAGCGGCCACTTGAGCTGCTGCCACACCGGCGTGGACAGCCGCCACAGGAACAGCGAGAGCAGGAACCAGGTGAGGTAGTACGGGTCGAGCAGGCTCAGCTCGAACTTGCCGTACAGGATCGGGCGGGGGAGCGAGTAGGCCAGCTCGAAGATCAGGTAGGGGACGGCGAGGGTGGAAATGAGTTTGCGCGCCTTGCCCCCCGAAAACGTGAAATTTCGTGACAAGTAGCCACTAAGCACGATGAATAGCGGCATGTGGAAGACGTACACGTAGAAGTACAGGGCGTGGGCGAGCGGCGCGTCGCGCTGGTCCTCGATCAGGTGACCGCACACGACCAGCACGATGGCCAGGTACTTCGCGTTGTCGAAGAACGGGTCCCTGGCGGTGGCGGGCCGGGCGATGACGGGGGCGTTCACAGACTCCGCACCCTAGCCGCGGCCCGCCGAACCGCCGGGAAACCGGGAATGAGGGCTTACCGAAGAGCGGGTGTCACGCGCGCTCCCCGATCATCGTCTCCACGGCGGCGGCCAGCGCCGACGCCGACGGCCCGTCGAGCCGCCCGTCGGCCACGACCGTGACGACCCGCCTGGCCAGCGTGTCCTCGACGACGAGCGGACGGTCCCACGCGAGCGCCTGCCCGACCCCGGGATACTCCGCCACCCGCACGAACCAGGGGTCGTCGCCGGCCTGCACGAACACCAGCGTCCAGTCCCGCCCGTCCGGCCCGGTCCCGGCCATGGCCACCCAGCGGCCCCGGCTGCCGTGCACGGCCTGCTCCTCGCCGGGGAAGGTCACCCGGCCGGTCGAGGCGCCGGGCGCGCGCCAGAAGAACCCGCCGTAGCCCGCGCCGGCCCGGCCCTTGGTGGCCGAGCTGTTGACCTCCAGCGGCGAGCCGGTCAGGGTGGTCAGCGTGAACGCGAGGTCGAGGGCCCACGCGCCGCCGACCGGCCGGGCGGTGACCGTGCGCCGCTCGCGGGCGATCAGCCGGTCGCCGGGGCCGATCCACTCCAGCTCCTCGGTGAAGCCGTCGTCGGCCAGCCGGGTGAACGCGACGTGCCGTTGCCTGCCGTGGTCGTCCAGCCAGGCCGGTCCCCGGCCCCTGACGTAGGTGCGGCCGCCCCAGAAGTTCGCGCCGCCCAGGTCGGCGATCGCCACGCCGGCGCCGAGGTGGTGCACGTGGTCGTCGGGACGCACCTCGGTGACGGTGACGCCGCCCAGCGTGCGTACCGGATGCAGGTACGGCCGCGGCGAGTCGGTGACGGGCAGGTCGGGCCGCCACTCGTAGGCCGCGACCGGCGTGTCCGCCACCCGCAGCTCCACCTTCGTCCACGGCGCGCCGAGCTCGGAGTAGAGCGCCAGCTCCGCGGCGCTGCGCGCGGTCAGCTCGGCGATGCCGGGCAGGAACCGGTGGGTGACCGTGCCGCCGCCGTCGCGCTCCACGACCTGGTGCCGTTCGGCGATGGGCAGCGGCTCGGGGGCCAGCCGCACCGCGTCCAGGACCTGGGTGAACGTCTCGGTGCGGGAGAGCGGGACGAGCAGCTCGGCCCCCGTGCGGATGTGCGCGACCAGGTTCTCCAGCAGCCCGTCGCGCTCGTGCACGGTGGTCCGCACCGAGCCGTCGGCCCGCTCGACGCGCAGCTCGTCCAGCGTGTACGTGAGCGTCGCCCGCCCCGCCTCCCCGTGCACCACCAGGTACGGCTCGCTGCGGCCGGTCGCGCACAACGACACCGCGATCGTGATCACCGGCCCGCCCGCGATCCGGACGCGCAGGCAGGAGGTGTCGTCGGCCTCGATCGGATGGGCGTGGTACAGCTCGGTCTCGACCGCCTCGACCGGGCCGTCCACCAGGGCGAGCGCGGTCGCGACGGCGTGCGCGAAGGGGTTGGTGAGCGCGCCGTCCACCACGTCCGCGCCGTGCAGCCTGCGCCGTCCGGCCCAGGACGAGCGGGTGAAGTACGACGAGGGCCGCTCCCACGCGCCCGCGCCGCCGATGCCGCGGATGCGGCCGAGCGCGCCGCTCGCCATCAGGTCGCGCAGCGCCGGGACCGCCCGCGAGCCGAGGCTCTGGAAGCCGACCTGGCAGGCCAGCCCGGTCTCGGCCACCGCCGCGGCGATCCGTGCGTGCGCCTCGGGGCCGGCCGCGGGCGGCTTCTCCAGCAGCACGTGCGACCCGGCGCGCAACGCCGTGACCGCGAGGTCGGCGTGCGTGTGGATCGGCGTGCAGACGATCGTGATCTCCGCGCCGGTGGCGGCGATGAGCTCGCCCAGGTCCGCCGACTGCGGCAGGGGGCCGCCGTCAAGTTCCACCGGCCGCACGTCGCAGATCCCGGCCGGCTCGACCAGGCCGGTGGCCGCGAGCCTGCGCAGGTTGTCCAGGTGGTGCCGCCCGTGCCCGGTCGCCCCGGCCAGGACGACCTTCACGGGGTCCGTCCTCACGTCCATCGCAACCCCAGTCCCGCGTGGCCGCCCACGCGCAGCACGCCGTCCTCGACCTGCACCGGGTACGGCTCGGCCAGCAGCCCCAGGCGGGCGAACGAGGCGTCCTCGACGTCCTCGGCCAGCGGCGGCAGCGGCAGCGCCAGGGCGAGCTGCCCGGACACCTCGCCCAGCAGGTGCGGATGGACCGGCACGTCGAACGCCCTGGCCAGCTCGGCGATCCGCAGGAACGGCGTGACGCCGCCGACGCGCACCACGTTCGGCTGGACGACGTCGCAGGCCCCCGCGGCGAGCAGGTCGCGGAAGCCGTAGACGGTGTAGACGTTCTCGCCCACCGCGACCGGCACGTCGGTCGAGCGGCGCAGCTCGACGTGCGCGGCCACGTCGTCGGCGGGCAGCGGCTCCTCGATCCAGTGGAGGTCGAACTCGCGCAGCGCGGACAGGGCGCGCCTGGCCCGGTGGAGGTCCCACCGCTGGTTCGCGTCGATCATCAGCAGCCGGTCGGGCCCGATCACCTCGCGTACGGCCGCCACCCGGGCCACGTCGTCGGCCAGGTCGGGACGGCCGACCTTGATCTTGACGCCGCGGTACCCGGCGGCCACCCAGCGCCGCGCCTGCCCGGTCAGCTCCTCCAGGGAGTAGTGCAGGTTGACGCCGCTGCCGTAGACCGGGACCTGCTCCCGGCGCCGGCCCAGCACGTCGGCCAGGCCGGCGTCGCCGCAGCGCAGGTCCCACAGCGCCAGGTCGATCCCGGCCAGCGCCACCGTGGTGATCCCGCCGGGGCCGGCCTCGCGCAGGTGCCGCCACAACCGGTCCCACACCAGCTCGGGATGAGCGGGCAGGCCGATCAGCGCCTCGCGCAGGTCGTGCTCCAGCAGGGCCCGCACGGCGTGCGCGCCGATCTGCGGCGTCCAGGAGAACCCGGTGCCGGTGCGGCCGTCCGCCAGCGTCACGTGGCAGACGATCACGTGGTTGGCCGGCACGTCCGGGCCCCACGGGCGGGGCAGGGGGACCGTGCGCAGCTCGGTCCGCAGGCCGGTGATCACGAGGCCGCCAGGGCGAGCCCGGACCTGATCAGCGCATCGAGCTCGGCCAGGTGGTCCTCGGTCACGTCGACCAGCGGCGGGCGCACCGGGCCGACGTCGAGGCCGCGCAGCCGTACGCCGGCCTTGACCAGGGCCACCGGGTAGCCGGGCACCTTGTCGCGCAGGCGGACCAGCGGCGCGTAGAACTCGGTAAGCAGCCGCTCGTCGCCGTTCAGGTACGCCACGGCGATCTCGGGGGCGAAGGCGAAGACCGCGCTGGAGTACAGGTCGACGCCGATGCCGCGGTAGGCGGGCATGGTCAGCTCGGCGGTCGGCAGGCCGTTGAAGAACAGGAAGTCCGGGTGCTTCTCGCGGACCGCGAGGACGGTCCGCTGCATGCGGTCGATGTCGCCGAGCCCGTCCTTGAGCCCGATCACGCCGGGGACGCCGGCCAGCTCGACCACGGCGTCCGGGGCGAGCACGACCGGGCCGCGCTGGTAGACGATCACCGGCAGCTCGGCGGCGACGGCGGCCACGTACGCGGCGAAGCCGCTCGCCGGACCCTGCGTCAGGTAGGGAGGCATGAGCAGCAGGCCGTCGGCGCCCGCCGCGCGGGCCGCCCGCGCCTGGTTCAACGCCGCGCCGATCGGGCCGCCCGCCCCGGCGAACACCGGCACCCGCCCGCCCACCACCTCGGCCGCCACCCGGACGGCCCGCCCGTGCTCCGCCTCCGACAGCGCGGAGAACTCGCCGGTGCCGCAGGCCACGAACACGCCGCCGGGGCCGTGCGCCATGCCCTGCCGGATGTGCTCGGCCAGCACCTGCTCGGCGAGCGCGCCGCCGGCGTCGAAGGGGGTGACGGGGAAGAACAGCACACCGCTGAGGTTCATTCGGATTCCTTGAGTTCGGTTCGCCAGCTTCGCTTGGGCTCCCAGCCGAGCAGGCGGCGCGCCTTGTCCGTGGAGAAGGCGGGAGCGGTGCCGGTGAGGGCCGCCGCCAGCTCCTCGGTGCCCGGCACCGCCTGCGGGAGCAGGTCGGCCAGCGGCTTCCTGGCCAGGGCGTCGGCCGCGCCGGCGAAGAAGACCTCGCCGCCCGGCAGCTCGGGCAACGCCGCGACCAGCACGGCGAACAGCTCGCCCGCGTCGCGCGCGTCGATGTAGTTGAACAGTGAGACGCCGCCGATCTCCGGCTGGTCGAGCCGCTCCCTGACGGTGTGCCCCGACTGCGTGGGCGCGCCCGCCCACTCCTCGGGCGGGATGACGAAGCACGGCCGGACGGCCGCCATCCTCGTCCGGCCCGCCCGCGCGAACGTCCGCATGGTCTGCTCGGCCACCAGTTTGGACAGGTTGTAGGCGTTCCAGGGCAGCGCCGGGTGCTCCTCGTCGATCGGCAGGTACGACGGCCGCCAGCCGCCGGGCGCGCCGTACCCGATCACCGTGGGGCTGCTGGCCACCACCACACCGGACACGCCCAGCTCCACCGAGGCCGCGCAGACGTTGAACGCCAGCCGGGTGTTCACCTGGAAGATCACTGACTCCGGCCGGCTGAACGGCGTCGCGATGGCCGCCAGATGGATCACCGACTCCGGCCGGAACCGGGCGACGACCTCGTACGCCTGGCCGGTGTCGGTGAGGTCGGCCGGTGACGTCGCGGCGGCCTCGACCGGCGTGCCGGGGGCCTGGTCCACGCCGATCACCTCGTGCCCGGCGGCGGCGAGCGTGGTGACGACGCTGCGGCCGAGGCGTCCGGCGCTGCCGGTGACGAGCACTCTGCTCACCGTGGGGGACTCCTTCAGGACTGCAAACAGTTGCATCAAACCTATGGGCCAAGCAGGGCGAGGCGTCAAGAGCTGATTTTCGACCATGGCCTCTAGCTGGGAATATGCCCGAACGATTGAAGGGTGGTCGCTCGGCAAGCGCTTTCAACGTTGCCACGGTGCCTGCAAGCGGTTGCGTTAGGGTGAGTGGCTGTGACAGTGACGATTCGTGATGTGGCCCGCGCTTCCGGAGTGCACGTATCGACCGTGTCGCGGACGTTCTCCGCGCCGCACATGGTGAACGCCGCCACCCGGACCAGAGTGCTGACGGTGGCCGAGGAGCTGGGGTACCGGCCCAACAGGGCGGCCAGGGCGCTCACGACCGGGCGCACCCACAACCTGGGCCTGATCGTGGCCGACATCGCCAACCCCTTCTTCCCGCCGCTGATCAAGGCCGCGCACGCCGCGGCCCGGCAGCGCGACTACCACCTGTTCGTGGCCGACACCGACGAGGAGCCGGCCGCCGAGGAGGAGCTGATCCAGGCGTTCTCCAAGCAGGTGGACGGCGTGGTGCTGTGCAGCCCGCGCTCGTCGAACAAGGTGCTGGAGCGGCTGGCCGAGCGGGTGCCGCTCGTGGTGGTCAACCGGCGGCTGCGCGGCGCCGCCACGGTGCTGATGGACGTCGGGCACGGCGCGCGGCTGGCGGTCGAGCACCTGGCCGGGCTCGGGCACCGCCGCGTGGCGCTGCTGTCCGGCCCGGCGGGCTCCTGGACGAGCGGCGAGATCCGGACGGCCGCCGAGCGGGTGGCGGGCGTCGAGCTGGTCGTCCTCGGGCCGAACGCGCCCACCGAGCAGGGCGGCCTGGCCGCCGCGTCCGCGGTGCGCGAGGCCGGGGTGAGCGGGGTACTCGCCTACAACGACCTCATGGCGATCGGCCTGGTCGAGGGGCTGGGCGAGCTCGGGCTGAGCGTGCCGGCGGACGTCAGCGTGGTGGGCATCGACGACATCGTCCCGGGGCGGCTCAACCGTCCCAAGCTCACCACGGTCGCCATGCCCACGGCGGCGGCCGGGCGGCTGGCGGTCGACCTGCTGATCCAGGAGGTGAGCGCCACGACCTCGCTGGAGACCCGGCTGGTGGTGCGGGAGTCGACGGCACCGCCTCGATGACCTGCAAACGGTTGTACTAAATCGCAGCAATATTCGTCCTACCTCTCGGCGGTAAGCGCTTGTCACCGGGGGAAATGCGCTGTCGATATATCGATAACGGCGATGTAACGTCTGCAAAGGGTTGACGGAACTTTCCCGGCAGCTATAGGAAAGCGCTATCCATTCACATCTCGCCGGAAGGTCCGTGATGACGAATGAGTTCCGTCATGGCTGACTCGGTGGCGGTGAGACTCCCGGACGCCGCAACCCCGCCCGAGCGGGGAGACCGTCGTGCGTCCAGACGTTCCCGCCGCGAGGCGCGGGCCGCCTACCTGTTCCTGGCGCCCTGGTTCGCCGGTCTGCTCGTCATCACGATCGGTCCCATCGTCGCCTCGCTCTACCTGTCGTTCACCGACTACAACCTCCTGGAGGAGGCCAAGTGGGTCGGCTTCGACAACTACGTCAAGATGTTCACCGCGGATCCCCGTTACCTGAACTCGCTGAAGGTGACGACGATCTACGTGGTCGTCTCCGTGCCGCTGCAACTGGCCTTCGCGCTCGCGCTGGCCCTGGTGCTCGACCGCGGGCTGCGCGGCCTGTCGCTCTACCGGTCGATCTTCTACCTGCCCTCGCTGCTGGGCGGCAGCGTGGCGATCGCGATCCTGTGGCGCAAGGTCTTCGGCGCCGAGGGCCTGGTCAACGCCGTACTGGCGGTCTTCGGGATCCAGGGGCCCGGCTGGGTCAGCGACCCCGACACCGCCCTCGGCACGCTGATCATCCTGCACGTCTGGACGTTCGGCGCCCCGATGATCATCTTCCTGGCCGGGCTGCGGCAGATCCCCGCCAGCTACTACGAGGCCGCCGCGGTCGACGGCGCCGGCGTGTTCCGCCAGTTCCGGTCGATCACGCTGCCGCTGCTGACGCCGATCATCTTCTTCAACCTGGTGCTGGAGATCATCAAGTCGTTCCAGTCGTTCACGCAGTCGTTCATCGTGAGCGGCGGCTCGGGCGGGCCGGCCGACTCCACGATGTTCAACACGCTCTACCTCTACCTCAAGGGCTTCAAGAGCTTCGACATGGGCTACGCGGCCGCCATGGCGTGGGTCCTGCTGCTCATCATCGCCGGTCTCACCGGGGTGAACTTCCTCGCGTCCAAGTATTGGGTCTTCTATGGCGACACCAAGTAGGCCGCTGCCCGTCCTGTTCCGCCCGTTCAGGGGCGGCCGGGTGGTCAAGCACGTGCTGCTGATCGGGTTCGGCCTGGTCATGCTCTATCCGCTGCTGTGGATGATCTCCAGCTCGCTCAAGCCCGAGGAGCTGATCTTCCGGCAGCCCGGCCTGTGGCCCAGCGAGGTCACGCTGGAGAACTACACCGAGGGCTGGGTCGCGCTGAAGCACCCCTTCGGCTACTACCTGTGGAACTCCGCGGTGATCACCGTGCTGTCGGTGGTGGCGAACCTGGTGGCCTGCTCGCTGGCCGCCTACGCCTTCGCCCGGCTGAACTTCCCGCTCAAGAAGCTGTGGTTCACCATCATGCTGGGCACGATCATGCTGCCGCACCACGTGCTGATCGTGCCGCAGTACGTCATGTTCTCCAAGCTCGGGCTGATCAACACGATCTGGCCGCTGGTCATGCCGAAGGTGCTGGCCACGGACGCGTTCTTCGTGTTCCTGATGGTGCAGTTCATCCGCTCCCTGCCCCGGGAGCTGGACGAGGCCGCCGAGATCGACGGCGCCGGCTACTGGCGCACCTTCGTCCGGGTGATCATCCCGCTCTGCACCCCGGCGCTGGCCACGACGGCGATCTTCACGTTCATCTGGACGTGGAACGACTTCCTCAGCCAGCTCCTCTACCTCAACAACCCGGACAACTTCACCGCTCCGGTGGCGCTGCGCACCTTCCTCGACGCCAGCAGCGACTCGTCGTGGGGCCCGATGTTCGCCATGTCGATCGTCGCGCTCGGGCCCATCTTCGGCTTCTTCCTGGCCGGCCAGAAGTACCTGATCCGTGGTGTGGCCACCACGGGACTGAAGTAGTTCCCCCACCCCCCGACACAGACGAATCCCACAGGAGGTAGAGCCGTGAGCTCTGGCAAGAAGACGTGGTCGGCGGCCCTGCTCGCCACCGCCGTGCTGGCGGTCACCGCGGCCTGCGGCAGCGGCGGCGACGACGCCGGCGGGAAGGTCAAGCTGCGCTTCTCCTACTGGGGCAGCGACGCGCGGCAGAAGATGACCGAGGAGGCCATCAAGAAGTTCGAGGCCAAGAACCCGGGCATCGACGTCGAGGGCGAGTTCTCCGACTTCGCCAGCTACTACGAGACGCTGTCCACGAAGGTCGCCGCCAGCGACGCCCCGGACGTCATCACCCTGGAGATCCGCGGCCTTCGCGAGTACGCCGACCGCGGCACGCTGGCCGACCTGACCGGCAAGGTCCAGACCGCCGACATCGACCCCAAGCTGCTCGGCACCGGCGGCATCGACGGCAAGCAGTTCGCCGTCCCCACCGGCGCGAACGTCTTCTCGGTGGTGCTCAACCCGGCCCTGGTGGAGTCGGCCGGGCAGAAGGTGCCCGACGACACCAAGTGGACGTGGAAGGACTACGTCGACCTCAGCTCGAAGATCACCGCCAAGGGCGGCGGCACGGTCTACGGCACCCAGCTCAACTGGAACCCCGCCTTCCTGCAGATCTTCGCCGCCCAGCGCGGCGAACCCTTCTACCAGGGCAACAAGATCGGCGTCACGCCCCGGACGATCGTGGCCTGGTGGCAGGTCATGCTGGACACGATCAAGGCCAAGGGCAGCCCCGACGCCGCCAAGACCGCCGAGGTCGGCGCGACCAGCGTGGACCAGTCGCTGCTGGCCACCAACACCGGTGCGTCCGGCATGTGGTGGAGCAACCAGCTCGGCGCGGTCGCCAAGGCGTCGGGCAAGGAGATGAGCCTGCTGCGCCTGCCCAAGGAGGAGGGCGCCACCAGCGGCGGCATGTTCCTCCAGCCGGCGATGTTCTACACCGCCTCCGCCAAGAGCGGGCACGCCGCCGAGGCCGCCAAGTTCATCGACTTCATGATCAACGACGCCGAGGTCGGCGGGATCATCCTCAGCGACCGCGGCCTGCCCGCCAGCTCGAAGGTCCTGGCCGCGGTCAAGGACAAGCTGCCGCCCGCGGACCAGAAGACGCTGCAGTTCGTCGACTCCATCAAGGGCGAGCTGGCCGACCCGCCCGCCGCGCCGCCGAAGGGCGCCAGCGCCCTGGAGGACATGCTCAAGCGGTACACCGAGGAGGTCATCTTCGGCCGGATGGCCCCCGACGCCGCCGCCCAGAAGTTCCTGACCGAGGCCAACGCCGCCCTCGGCGGCTGAGAGGACGACCATGAGGTACGCGTTCGTCGGGCTCGGGCACCGCGCGCAGCTGTACGTCGACGCGCTGCTCGGCGAGTGGCGCGACACCGGCACCGTCGTCGCCCTGTGCGACACCAACCGGACCCGCATGGACTACTACGCCGAGCGGATCGGCCACGAGGTGCCGTGCTTCGCCCCCGCCGAGTTCGGCAAGGTGCTCGAACTCGCCGACGCGGTCGTGGTCGCGACCGTGGACGCCGCGCACGCTCGCTACGTGTGCGCGGCCCTGGACGCGGGCCGCGACGTCATCGTGGAGAAACCGCTCACCGTGGACGCCGAGAGCTGCGCGGCCATCGCCGAGTCGGCCCGGCGGAGCACCGGAAGGCTGATCGTCACCTTCAACTACCGGTACTCGCCGCGCAACTCGGCCGTGCGCCGCCTGCTCATGGACGGCGCGATCGGCGAGGTGACGTCCGCGCACTTCGAGTGGACGCTCGACACCATCCACGGCGCGGACTACTTCCGCCGCTGGCACCGCGACCGGGCCGGCTCCGGCGGCCTGCTCGTGCACAAGTCCACCCACCACTTCGACCTGGTCAACTGGTGGCTCGGGGCGGCGCCGGAGACCGTCTTCGCGCAGACCTCGCTGCGGTTCTACGGCTCGGCCAACGCACGGTCGCGGGGGCTGGCCGACCGTCCAGAACGCGGCCGGGGCGCGCCCGGCCTCGGCAGCGACCCGTTCATCCTGGACATCGCCGCCGATCCCCGGCTCAAGCGCCTCTACCTGGACGCCGAGCACGAGGACGGCTACGTCCGGGACCAGGACGTCTTCGGCGACGGCGTGACCATCGACGACAACATGGCGGTCCTCGTCCGGTACGACAGCGGGGCGCTGCTGACGTACTCGCTGAACGCCCACGCGCCCTTCGAGGGCTACCGGGTGGCGTTCAACGGGACGGCGGGACGGCTGGACCTGGAGGTGGTCGAGCGGGCCTGGACGCCGCCGCACGCGGCGATCGACCCGAGCGCCGCGTCCAAGGAGCACGCCGCCGGGGCATGGGAGCGGCTCACCCTGCGCCCCCACTGGGCGGAGCCGCGCGAGGTGCCGATCGAGTCGGGCGCGGGCGGCCACGGCGGCGGCGACCGGCTGCTGCTGGACGACGTGTTCCGCGGCGCGACCGGCGACCCGCTGGCCCGGCAGGCGGGCCATCTGGACGGCATCCGCAGCGTCCTGACCGGCGTCGCGGCCAACCTGTCGGCCGCCTCGGGCGCCCCCGTGCACCTGGCGGACACCGGCACCCGCCTTGCCTGACGGGTCCGCCCCGGCTGTGTTCGGTGAACTGGCCGAGGTCGTCGGCGGGCAGTGGCGGCTGTTCCCGTCCCTGCCGGGGCCGGAGCTGCGCGCGGCGGCCCGGCAGGCGATCGGGGTGCCCGCCCTGACCGCCGGGGACGTGCGGGTCGAGCGCACGTGGACCGACGGCGGCCTGCACGGCGAGGAGCTGTCGTGGACGGTCGGGTTCGGGCCGCGTACCAGGGCGTACCTGCTGAGACCGCGCGACCACGGCGGCCCGCTGCCCGGCGTGGTGGCGCTGCACTGCCACGCGGGCATGAAGTGGGCGGGCAAGGAGAAGATCGCCGACGGCCCGGAAGGGCCGTCGCCCGAGGTGCGGCGGCTGCGGCGGGACGTCTACGGCGGCCGCGCGTTCGCCGGCGAGCTGGCCCGCCGCGGGTTCGCCGTCCTCGCCCACGACGTGCTCACCTGGGGCAGCCGCCGCTTCGCGCTCGACGTCCCGGAAGGGGAGAGCGGCCTCGCCGACCGGTACGACCGCGCGGCGGCCCGGCACGAGCACGTCGTGGCCAAGCACTGCGCCCTGCTCGGCACCTCGTTCGCCGGGGTGGTGGCGGGCGAGGAGGGCCTGTCGCGGCTGGGCGACTGGCCCGACCTGGTGGCCGCCCGCGCGCCCGCCCCCCTCATGGTCCAGTACGCCCTGCGCGACGAGCTGTTCCCGCAGGCCGGGATGCGCCGTGCCCACGCCCGCATCGGCGCGCGCTACCGCGACGCCCCCGGCCGCTACGAGGCCGTGTTCGCGCCGGCCCCGCACGGCTTCGACGTGCCCATGCAGGAGCGCGCCTTCGGCTGGCTGGCGCGGGAGCTGGTCAGCCGCCCGCCTTCCACCGGGCGATGAGCTTGTCGTAGTCGAGCGTGGCCGGCTCGCCGCGCTCGTCGGCCAGCTTCGGCGCGGGCGCGCCCGGCTGGTCGAACCAGTACTGGGCCGGACGCTCGGGGTTCAGCTTGGGCGCGCACTGGCCGCCGTAGCCCTGGCGTTCGCGCGACAGGCGTTCCAGCCGGGCCAGGATCTCGTCCTGCTGCCTGGCCAGGTTGTCCATCGACTGCTGCGGGGTGGTCTCGCCGGTGACGGCGGTGGCCACGTTCTGCCACCAGAGCTGGGCCAGCTTGGGGTAGTCGGGCACGTTCGTGCCGGTCGGGGTCCACTGCTTGCGGGCGGGGGAGTTGTAGAACTCGATCAGGCCGCCGTACCTGGCGGCGTTGTCCTTGAAGTAGTCGCTCTTGATGTCGGAGTCGCGGATGAAGGTCAGCCCGGTGATCGACTTCTTCAGCGACACCGTCTTGGACGTGACGAACTGGGCGTAGAGCCAGGCCGCGGCCCTGCGGTCCTTCGGGGTGTTGTTGAGCAGCGTCCACGAGCCCGCGTCCTGGTAGCCGAGCTTGTTGCCGTCCTTCCAGTAGACGCCGTGCGGGCTGGGCGCGATGCGCCACTTGGGGGTGCCGTCGTCGTTGACGACCGGCAGGCCCTTCTTGGTCATGTCGGCCGTGAACGTGGTGTACCAGAAGATCTGCTGGGCGATGTTCCCCTGCGCCGGGACCGGGCCCGCCTCGCTGAAGTTCATGCCGGCGGCCTCGCGGGGCGCGTACTTCTTCAGCCAGTCCACGTACTTGGTGAGCGCGTACACCGAGGCAGGGCCGTTGGTGTCGCCGCCGCGGGTGACCGACGAGCCCACCGGACGGCAGTTCTCCACCCGGATGCCCCAGTCGTCCACCGGCAGGCCGTTGGGGATGCCGGGGTCGCCGTTGCCCGCCATGGACAGCCAGGCGTCGGTGAAGCGCCAGCCCAGCGAGGGGTCCTTGCGGCCGTAGTCCATGTGGCCGTAGACCTTCCGGCCCTCGACGGTCCCGTTGCCGTTGACCTTGTTGCTGAAGAAGTCGGCGATGTCCTCGTAGGCCGCCCAGTTGACCGGCACGCCCAGGTCGTAGCCGTAGGCGTCCTTGAACTGCTTCTTGATCGCCGGGTCGGTGAACCAGTCGTAGCGGAACCAGTAGAGGTTCGCGAACTGCTGGTCGGGGAGCTGGTAGATCTTCTTGTCGGGGCCGGTGGTGAAGCTGATGCCGATGAAGTCGTTCAGGTCGAGGGTGGGGGAGGTGACGTTCCTGCCCTCCCCGGCCATGTAGTCCGACAGCGGGAACACGTACGTGCCGCGCGAGTGGGTGCCGATGAGGTCGGAGTCGTTGACGTAGGCGTCGTAGATGTTCTGGTCGCCCTGGATCTGCGTCTGGAGCTTCTCGATGACGTCGCCCTCCTGGATCAGGTCGTGCTTGACCCTGATCCCGGTGATCTCGGTGAACGCCCTGGCCAGCTTCTGCGACTCGTACTCGTGCGTGGTGATCGTCTCGGACACCACGTTGATCTGCATGCCCCGGTACGGCGCCGCCGCCTTGATGAACCAGTCCATCTCCGCCAGTTGCCGGTCCTTGGACAGGGTGCTCGGCGTGAACTCCTCCGACACCCACCGCTGCGCCGCGGCCCTGCCGTCGGCCTCCTTGAAGTCGCTCTTCGGCTGCTCCTCGCCGCCGCCCGTGCAACCGGCCGCCACCAGGGCCAGCGCCGCCACGACCGCCGCCGCGACACCCACCGCATGCCTCATCGCCTGGCTCCTCTTCCTCTCAGCCCCATATCCCGATCACGACCACGACCAGCAGCGCGACGCCGAGCGCCGCCCACATGGACAGGTCGGTGACTGCAATCCACAGGGCCAGCACGACGGCCGCGCTGATCAGGCCGATGTACAGCCGGTCGCCCCGGTCGGTCTCGATCCGCAGGAACCCCCGCCTGGCCACGGGCGGCGAGACCCGCGCCCAGACGGCCATCACGCACAGGAGCAGCCCCAGCCCGGCGAACACCAGGGCCGTGGGGGCGGTCCACACCATCCACTGCACGGTCAGACCCTCCCCAGGGCGAACCCCTTGGCTATGTAGTTGCGCACGAACCAGATGACGACGGCCCCCGGGACGATGGTCAGCACGCCGGCCGCGGCCAGCAGCCCCCAGTCCACGCCCGCCGCGCTCACCGTCCGCGTCATGGTGGCCGCGATGGGCTTGGCGTCCACCGACGTGATCGTCCTGGCGATCAGCAGCTCCACCCAGCTGAACATGAAGCAGAAGAACGCGGTGACGCCGAGCGCGGACCGGATCATCGGCAGGAAGATCCGGACGAAGAAGCGCGGCAGCGAGTACCCGTCGACGGCCGCGGTCTCGTCGATCTCCCGGGGGATCCCCGACATGAAGCCTTCCAGGATCCAGACCGCCAGCGGCACGTTGAACAGCATGTGCGCGATCGCCACGCCCAGGTGCGTGTCGAACAGCCCGACCGCCTGGTAGATCTGGAAGAACGGCAGCAGGAAGACCGCCGGCGGCGCCATCCGGTTCGTCAGCAGCCAGAAGAACAGGTGCTTGTCCCCGGCGAAGCGGAACCGCGAGAACGCGTACGCCGCCGGCAGCGCCACGACGAGCGACATGACCGCGTTCATCGAGGTGTAGACGATGGAGTTGAGGTAGCTCGAATACCACGACGGGTCGGTGAAGAACGTGACGTAGTTGTCGAAGGTCACCCGCTGCGGGATCAGCGAGAAGCTGCCCAGGATGTCCTCGTTCGGGCGGATGGACATGCCGAACATCCACAGCAGCGGCAACATCAGCGTGGCGGCGTACAGCCAGAAGACCGTGCGCGCCCACGGCAGCCGATGGCGCGTGGAACTCACCTCCCCGCCCTGGTCAGCACGGTGAAGAAGACGTAACAGGCGATCTGCACGAGCAGGAAGTACAGCAGCGAGAACGCGCCCGCCGGGCCCAGGTCGAACTGACCGACGGCGATCTTCGACAGCAGGATGCTCAGGAACGAGGTCGCGTTCCCCGGCCCGCCCCCGGTCACCACGAACGGCTCGGTGTAGATCATGAAGCTGTCCATGAACCGCAGCAGGATCGCGATCGTCAGCACCCCGCGCAGCCTCGGGAGCTGGATGTGCCGGAACGTCGCCCACGCCGACGCGCCGTCGATCTGCGCCGCCTGGAAGTACGGCTCGGGGATCGACCGCAGCCCCGCGTAGGCCAGCAGCGCCACCAGCGGCGTCCAGTGCCACACGTCCATGACCAGGACGGTGATCCAGGCGTCGGCCGAGTCGAGGGTGTAGTTGAAGTTGACGCGCAGCACGTTGTTGACCACCCAGCCGCCGAGCCCGATGTCGCCGCGGGCGAAGATCTGCCAGATCGTGCCCACGACGTTCCACGGGATGAGCAGCGGCAGCGCCACCAGCACCAGCGCCGCCGACACCCAGACCCCGCGGCGCGGCATGCAGACCGCGATGGCCACCCCGAGCGGGACCTCCACCAGCAGCACCTGCGCCGAGAACAGCAGCGTGCGCACGAGCGCCGCGCGCACCTCGGGGTCGCGGGCGATCTGCCGGAACCAGTCCAGGCCGACGAACACCCGGTCCACCGGGCTGAAGACGTCCTGAACGGAGAAGTTCACGACGGTCATCAGCGGGATCACCGCGGTGAAGGCCACCGACACCACGACCGGCAGCACCAGCAGCCAGGCCCGGTTGTCCCGCGGACGGGGATCGGCGCGCGGCCCGGCGGCCCCGGCAGCCTCGGCGGCGGGCGCGGCGACGGCCGGTTCGACCTCGCCACCCGCCTGGCTGCCCGCGACGGCGGTCCGGTCGCTCACGCCTGCCCCCTTCCGTCCAGGGGTGCGAGCGAGCCGCACCTGACCTCGTCGCGGAACAGGAACGTCCGGTCCGCGGGGAAATGCAGGAACTCGACCGTGCCCGGCGTCCAGGACGAGCCCGCCTCGGTCCTGGCGATCACCGGATGGCCGCCGACCTCGGCGCGTACCAGGTCGTGCGAGCCCATGCGGTCGATCCCGGTCACCCTGGCCGCCACGCCGGGCCCGACGGGCGGCCCGCCGACCTGGACGAACTCGGGCCGCACGCCGATCCGCACCGGCCCCGGCGGCAGCCCGCCGCCCACTGTGCCACCCACCGCACCGACCTCCGAGCGTCCGATCCGGACCACGTCGCCGTCGATCTCGGCGGGCAGCACGTTCATGCCGGGCGAGCCGATGAAGTGCCCGACGAACTCGTGCGCGGGCGACAGGAACAGCTCGGCCGGCTCCCCGGCCTGCACGATCTCGCCGTCGTTGAGCACGACCACCTCGTCGGCGAAGGTCAGCGCCTCGGTCTGGTCGTGGGTGACGTAGACCAGGGTGTGGCCGGTGTCGCGGTGGATCTCCTTGAGCTTGCTGCGCAGCGTCCACTTCAGCGCCGGGTCCACCACGGTCAGCGGCTCGTCGAGCAGCACGGCGGCCACCTGCTCGCGCACCAGGCCGCGGCCCAGGCTGACGATCTGCTTGCGGCCCGGGTCGAGCCGGCGTGCCCGGCGGCGCAGCACGTCGTCCAGGCCCAGCATGGCCGAGACCCGCAGCACGCGCCGGCGGACCTCCTCGGCCGGGACCTTCCTGTTGCGCAGCGGGAAGGCCAGGTTGTCGTAGACGGACATCTCCTCGTACAGGACGGGGAACTGGAAGACCTGCGCGATGTTGCGGCCGGCCGTGGGGACCCCGGTGACCTCGCGGTCGTCGAACCAGATCCGGCCCACCGTGGGCCTGAGCAGCCCCGAGACGATGTTCAGCAGCGTCGTCTTGCCGCAGCCGCTCGGGCCGAGCAGGGCGTAGGCCCTGGCACTGCGCCAGGTCCAGGTCGTCGGCCTGAGCGCCCACGTGCGGCCGCCGTCGTAGCTGTGGCCCACGCCTTCCAGGCGGATGTCAGCCATGCCGTCCCGCCCCCGCCGCCGGGGCGACCGGTAATCGGCCGCCGGCCTCGTCGAACACGAAGATGTGCCGCGGGTCCACGTACGCGGTGGCCGCCTGGCCCGGCGTGAACTGGCGGGTGCCCGGCAGGTGGGCCACCAGGTGCCGGCGTCCCGCCAGCAGCAGGTGCAGGAACGTCGCACCGCCGGTCACCTCGGCCAGCCTGATCTCGGCGGGCAGTTCCAGCACGCCGGGGCCGGTCCTGGTGATCGTCACCTGGTGGGGGCGGATGCCCAGCACGACCCGATCGCCGGAGGTGGTGGCGTGCGGTGCGGGGAAGGAGATGCCCATGACCTCGATCCGGCCGTCCTTGACCGTGCCGGGCAGCAGGTTCAGCGGCGGGTCGCTGAGCGTGGCCGCGACGGCGAGCGTGGGCGGCTCGGCGTACATGGTGGCCGGGTCGCCGACGTGCCGCACCCGGCCCTCGCCGAGCACCACGGCGGGCGCGGCGAAGGTCAGGGCCTCGTTCGGGTCGGCGGTGGAGTAGAGCACGACGCCCGGCGAGCCGGTGAACATGCGCTTGAGGTCCTCGCGCAACTGCTCCCGGAGTTTGAAGTCGAGGTTGGCCAGCGGCTCGTCGAGCAGCAGCACGTCCACGGGTCTGGCCAGCGCGCGGGCGATCGCCGTGCGCTGCTGCTGGCCGCCCGACAGCTCCGCGGGCCTGCGGCCCAGCAGGTCGCCGAGGCCCATGACCGCGGCCACCTCCCGCACCCGCCGGTCGATGCCGTCCTTCCGGTACGACCGGTCCAGCCGCAACGGCGAGGCGATGTTCTCGTAAACGGTGAGGGACGGGTAATTGATGAATTGCTGATAGACGAAGGCGATCGAGCGCTTTCGCACGGAAATCGAGGTGACGTCATTTCCGTTGACCAGCACCCGTCCCGAATCGGGCGGCTGCAACCCGGCGGCGACCCGCATGAGCGTGGTCTTTCCCGAGTTCATCGGGCCGACGAGGGTGGTCAGTCCGTGCGGTAGTTCCAGGTGGATGTCGTCGAGCCAGGTCTCCCCGCGCTGCCGTACGCGGACGCCATCGAGGATCAGCGTCACAATGCCCGGTCCTCTCTCCCGGAGCTTGCCCTCCATCTAACATGATCTGATTCTTTGTGCAAAGAGGGCAGTTGTTGTGACAGTTGTTCGTCAGTTGACGGGAGTTATGGGATTTGTCAAGGAGAGAATAGTTTCGTGACCAGACTGTGGAGGTCGCGGCGCTCGGCGTCCGTCAGCGGGGCGAGCGTCTGGCGTTCGACGTCCGCTACCACCGCGCGGGCCCGTTCCAGGGCGTCCCGGCCGGCGGCGGTCAGCGAGATCCGGTAGCGGCGGCGGTCGGCGGGGTCGCGCTCCCGGGCGGCCAGCCCCTCGGCGATGAGGCCGTCCATCAGGCGGACCATGTCGCTCGGGTCGAGGCCCAGCCGGTCGCCGACCTCCCGCTGGGCGGCCGGGCCGAAGTCGTCGAGCGTGGCCAGCGCCGCGAACTCCCACAGGCTCAGCCCCGTGTCGGCGGTGAGCCGCGCGGCCAGGGCACGCCGGTTGGCGACGCCGACCTTGTGCAGCACGAAGGTGGTCGTCCTGAGCAGGGTGGGTGGCAGTTCCATCTCATCGAGAAGTGTAGGTTGTTCCCAATAGTTGGTGATGACCCACTAATTCGGAGGATCAGGATGGACGCCCTCTACCCTCGGCTGCTGGTGCGCGACTTCCCGGCGAGCGTCGCCTTCTACCGGGCCGCCCTCGGGCTGGAGCCGGTGAAGGTGCTGACGGAGGCCGCCTACGCCAACTGGGACATCGACGGCCAGGCCGGACTCGTGCTCTTCGGCCGCGACCACGTCGCCGAGGTCGTCGGCACGTCCGGGCTGCCGGCGGCGGGCGCCCAGGACACGGTGATGCTGGTGATGCGGGTCGACGACGTCGACGGCGAGGCCGACCGGCTCGCCGGGCTGGGCGCCACCGTCGCCGCGCCGCCCCAGGACCGGCCCGCCTGGGGGCCCGGCCTGCGCACCGCCCACCTGCGCGACCCGGAGGGCAACCTGATCGAGCTCCAGTCGTACTGAGCGCGGGCGGGGGTCAGGGCAGGATGGCGTCCACGTAGCCGCCGTCCACGCGCAGGGCGCCGCCGGTGGTCGCCGAGGCGAGCGGCGAGCTGAGGTAGACGACCATGTTGGCGATCTCCTCGGGCTCGATCAGCCGCTGGAGCAGCGACTGCGGACGGTGCTCGCGCATGAACGCCCGCTGCGCCTCCTCCCACGGCAGCTCCCGGTCCACGAGCTGGTAGACGAACTCCTCCACGCCGCCGGTGTGCGTGGGCCCGGCGATCACCGAGTTGACCGTCACCCCGCTGCCGGCGGCCTCCTTGGCGAACCCGCGCGAGACGGCCAGCAGCGCCGTCTTGCTCATGCCGTAGTGGATCATCTCGGTGGGCGTGACGATGGCCGAGTCGCTGGCGATGTACTGGATCCGGCCCCAGCCGCGCTCGATCATGCCGGGCAGGTAGGCGCGCGTGAGGCGCACCGCCGACAGGACGTTGACCTCGAAGAAGCGCCGCCACTCCGCGTCGTCGATCTCCAGCGCCGGCCTGGCCTCGAAGATGCCCAGGTTGTTGACCAGGATGTCCACCTGCGGCAGCGAGCCGAGGACCCGCTGGAGCCCTTCGTCGGTGGAGACGTCGCCGGGCGCGGCGACCAGGCCGCGGTGGTCCATGCGCTCGATGGCCGATGCCACCGAGCGTTCGCTGCGGCCGTTGACGCCGACGCGCGCGCCCGCCCGTGCCAGACCGGTCGCGATGGCCGACCCGATGCCCTGGGTCGAGCCCGTGACCAGCGCCGTCTTCCCGCTGAGGTCGATGCTCACCATGACTCCATTGTCCGTGCCGCCTCGCGGCCGACCGGCCCCGGGGCACTACCGGCCGCGGATCGGGTAGATGCCTACTCTGGTCGCTACGTCGAGGGGAGCATGGGTGCGCCGGTTACGGTGGCTGGTCGTGATGGTGGTCCTCGCCGTCCTCGTCGTGGTCCCGGCCGGGCCCGGCGCCGGCGACGACGGGTGCCCGCCCAGGGACACGCGGGTGATCTCGCCGTACGCGATCACCGGATACTGGGTCATGCCGCGGGCCGACGTGTGCGTCACGCGGCGGACGGTGGAGGCGATCCACTCGCTCGGCGGCGACACGCTCGTCACGTTCGGGCCGCGGTTCGACGCCGGGCCGATGGAGGCGGAGTTCGCCGCCTGCCGGGTGGACGGACGGCCCTGCGCGCGGGTGCCCGGCAAGCGGATCCGGCACGTCTACACGTACGTGACCAGCGAGGAGTTCGGGCGCTCCGTGCTGCGCTGTCCGGGCCTCGACCGGCGGATCGAGAGCGGCGGGCGGATCTTCTACCGCGTGTCGCTGGCCGCGTCGTGCGCCGCGCGCGTCCAGGACCTGGTGCTGGTCTCCACCGACGGCGACGGGCTGGGCAACCTGGTCGAGGAGGCGGCGGCGTACGGGATGAGGGTGTTCCCCGGGCTGCCCGCCGCGCCGCAGCGGCGGGGCAAGCCGTGGGAGCCCGACCTCGCGCACCTCGCCGCGCTGAACGCCTTCACCACGCGGGTGCTGGCCGGCTACCGGGAGCGGTTCGGCGGGTCGGTCGCCTTCGGCGGCGTCTACCAGTCGTTCGAGCTGGCCATGCGCGAACGGGGTCCGCGCGACCCTGTCCTCGCCCTGTACGCGGCCCAGCACGCGGCGGTCGCCGCCGCGCTGCCCGGCCGGAAGATCCTGGTCAGCCCCTACATCGACGCCCGCAGGGGCCGCGGTTTCCCGCCCGGCCAGGTGCCCGGCGGGCTGGCCGACATCGCCGCCACCCGGGCCGGCGCGCCCATGGCCGTCGCCGTGCAGGACGGGCGGGGCACCGGCAAGGTCCCCGTGCACGGGATCGAGGAGGGCGGGTCCATGGTCGCCTCCCGGCTCGTCCCGGTGGTCGGGCGGGTGCGCAACGCCGACGGCTACTACGGGCCCACCAGGGACTACATCGAGGCGGCGGCCAGGAGCGTGCCCGCCGGGGTCGAGCTGTGGGTCAACGTCGAGGGCTTCGAGCCCGCCCCCGCGGACGGCGAGTGCGGGCGGGTCGAGCCGCTGCCGTTGCGGGGGCGTACCAGCAAGGCCCGGCTCGACCAGCAGATCATGGCGACCGGCGGGCACGCCGCGAAGATCATCTCCTACGGCTGGGAGCCCTTCTTCACCTGCCAGGCGAGCCCGTCCACCCCTTCGCTGGCCGACGACATCGCGAACGGCGGGCGGCAGCCGATCATCGTGAACGCCTACCGCGAGGAACGGGACGGACGGCCCGGGATCACCGTCGAGGGCTACAACCTGCGCGGCGGCACCCTGCGCTTCACCTCGCCCGGCGGCCGTGCGGTCGGCGTGGCCCAGCGGTGGCACGGGCCGGGCCGCCCCGAGTCGGCGTGGGCGCCCTACGTCCCGCCCGGCCCCTGGACCTCGGTCACCGCCACGAACGCCGCCGGCCGGACCAGCACGAGCGGGTACGTCTTCCGCTAGCGCTCGCCGCTTCCGCCAGGGTTCGCCGCCTCGGCGGGGTTCGCCGCTTCCGCTAGGGTGCGCCGGCGAAGCCGCGCAGCATGGCTTCGAGCGCGAAGACGAAGCGGCGGTCGGTCCCCGAGGACGGCTGGGCGCGCCGCGCCCGGGTGGCCTCGGCCAGCAGCGGGGTCTCCAGCAGGTCCGGCTCGGGGATGTCGCGCATCGCGGTGCCGGCCGCGGCCCGCTCGGCGGCACCCCCGGCGGCCAGGACGGCGACGTGGCCGACGACGAACCCGGTCACGGCGTAGAGCATGTCCAGCGCGCGGTCCGGCGGCAGCCCCGCCGCGCGCAGCACGCGGAGCCCCTCCTCCATCAGGCGCAGGTTCCCGGGCGTGATCGCGGGACGGCTGACCACCAGGGGGAGGACGTTCGGATGCGCGAGCAGGGCGCGCAGCAGCGCGTGGGCGTACTCGCGCAGGCCCTCCTGCCATGAGGCGGCCTCGGTCAGCAGCGGCGCGGCCTGCGTGACGACCTGCTCGACCAGGCCGTCGAGCAGCGCGTCCTTGCTGTCGACGTGCTGGTAGAGGGACATGGCCTCGACCCCGAGCTCCTGGCCGATGCGGCGCATGGACAGCGCCTTCAGCCCTTCGCGGTCGGCGAGCGCGAGAGCCGCCCGCAGGATGGCCTGCCGGGTCAGTCCGGCGTTCTGGCCGCGGGTGCGCTTCGGGGACATGGTGCCCTTTCTCGATTCTTACGTGGTAAGTATAGTAGAAACATACTTTGTAAGAATGTTGACCGGAAAGGATCCATGTCATGACAGGGAAGCCGCGCGGAGCCCTCGCCCTGCTGTGGGGCGGCGCCGCGCTCACGGTGCTCGTCACCCTCTTCGCCTTCGCCTACCGCTCCGGGCTGGTCGAGTACCTCAGGGCCGGCTATCCGGAGCTGGGGCCGGGCAGGATCGACGAGGGGGTCACCACGTACACGGTGATCCTCTCGGTCGTGGGGGCGCTCGGGCTGGCCGGCTGGCTCGTCACCGTCCGGGCGGCGGGCGCGGGCGGGGGGTGGGCCCGCTGGCTGGGGGCCGGGCTGTTCGTGGTGGCGTCGTGCTTCGCGCTCGCGGGCCTGACCGTCCGGGACACCAACGGCGAGGTCGGCCTGGTGCCGCTGCTCGGCTGGTTGCAGGTGCTTCCGCTGGTCCCGGGGCTGGTGGCGGTCGTGCTGCTGTGGAGGAGGGTGCGGTGACCCGGGTCGCCCACTGGCCGGCGGCGCTCAAGCGCCTGATGTACCGGGGCGGGCGGCCCAACGCGCTCATGCGCGCGATGAACCGGCTCGACGCGCTGACGTACGCGTCCCGGTGGCTGCCGCTGCCCCAGGGCGCCGTGCTCCAGGTGGTGGGACGCCGCAGCGGGGCCCTCACGTCGGTGCCCGTCGCGGTCGCCGGGCATGAGGGCGGCGAGTACCTCGTGTCCATGCTCGGCCCGGAGGCGAACTGGGTGCGCAACGTCCGGGCCGCCGGTGGCCGGGCCGTGTTGCGACGTCGCGGGCGGGCGGCGCCGATCAGGCTGGTGGAGGTCCCGGTCGAGCGCCGCGCCGAGATCCTGCGCCGCTACGCCGCCGTCGCACCCGGCGCGCGGCCCCATCTCGGTCTCGGCCCGAAGGCGCCGCTGGACCGTTTCCGCCGGATCGCGGCTGGTCATCCCGTCTTCCGCATCCTGCGGGCGGACGGCTCCGCCCCGGACGGCCACGGGTCAGCTCAGGGCTGAGACGAGGATGTCGGTCAGGGTGGCCGCCTGGCTGCCGTCCTCGTCGAGGTCGGGGTCGAAGATGGTGAACTGGATCCCGGCCGCCCCGGGCAGCGCGAGCAGCCCGCGGAGCAGACCGGCGAGCTGGTCGCCGGTCAGGCCGCCGGGGGAGGGCGAGTCGACGGCCGACACCACGGACGGGTCGAGCACGTCGGCGTCCACGTGGATCCAGAACCCGTCCAGGTCGTCGCGCACGAGCACGCGCTCGGCGGCCTCCAGGGGGATGTCGTTCCCGGCGACGTAGGCGATGCCGTCGTCGGCGAGGTCCTTGACGTCCTCGTCGTCCCGGACGCCGAGCACGATGACGTCCTCGTCCCGGACGTACGGGCGCAGGCCGTCGATGTCGGTCAGGTAGTCGTCGCCGCGGCCGGTCACCAGGGCCAGGTCCTCGCCGGCCGCCGCGCCGACGTGCGGCGAGTTGCCGAGGTGCCGGAAGTCGGTGTGGGCGTCGAGGTAGGCCACCCCGTAGCGGCCCGTCCGGCGCAGGGCGAGCACGGAGCCGAGCAGGATCGAGCAGTCGCCGCCGAGCAGGACGGGGAAGCCGCCGCCCTCCCTGATCCCGGCCACGCGGTCGGCCAGCCGCCGGGTGTAGGCGGCGATGGCCGCGCCGTTGCGCACGCCGTCGCCGGGCTTCCAGGTGGCCACGTAGCGGGGCGGGACCAGCGCGCCCGCGTCGGCCGCGCCGATCCGCGCGACCAGCCCGTTGTCCCGCAACGCCCAGGGAGCCTTGTAGCAGCCGGGGATGACATCCTCGGCGAGTGGACGCAGGCCGAGGTTGGACGGCGCGTCGAGGACGGTCAGTTTTCTGTCAGGGGTTATAGTGCTCATAGTCGTGACGGTAGCAGGAGGATGAGGGATGCGCCAGTTCACCGAGACGGGTCTCGTGGCCGTCGACCTGGCCAACACGTGGGACGAGTACCTGGACGATCCCGAACGGCTGCCCGACGTGGCGGAGCTGCGCCGCTTCTGCCGCGAGCTGGCTGAAGACGACCACGGGCTCGGGGAGGAGGACCTGCGGGAGGTCAGGGAGGTGCGCGAACGGCTGCGCGCGGTGCTGGCCGCCGAGCCCGCCGACCGGGCCGGGGCACTGGCGGAGTGGGTGGCCGGGCTGCCGGCGCGGGCGGCGGTGGAGCACGCGGGCGGTGTGCCCCGGCTGCGGCTGGTCGCGCCGGACGGGGCGACGGCGGCGGGCAGGCTCGCCGTACGGGCCGTCACCGAGCTGCTGGAGATCGCCGCGGCAGGCGACTGGGAACGGCTGCGCCAGTGCGCGGCCACGCCGTGCACCGACGCCTTCGTCGACCGGAGCCGGCCGGGCAAGCGGCAGTTCTGCTCGACCCGCTGCGCCAACCGCGCCCACGCCCAGGCCTCCCGCGCCCGCCACCGCTGACGGCGGGAGCGGGCGCGGCGCCGCGAGGGGGTCAGGCGAACAGGGTGCGGCCCCAGTAGTCGCCCGCGTCCTGGACGCCGGGCGGGCAGGCGAACAGGCCGCTGGAGACGTGCTTGATGTACTCGTTGAGCGCGTCGTGCCGGGCCAGGTTCATCTGCACGGGCACGAACTGCTTGCGCGGGTCGCGCTGGTAGGCGATGAAGAACAGGCCGGCGTCCAGGCGGCCGAGGCCGTCGGAGCCGTCGACGAAGTTGTAGCCGCGGCGCAGCAGGTGGGCGTTGCCGTTGTTGCTCGGGTGCGCCAGCCTGACGTGCGAGTCGTCCTTGATCAGCGGCTGCCCGTCGGGGCCCTTGACGGCGAAGTCCACGGCGTCGAACTCGGCCTTCTTGCCCAGCGGCGCGCCCTCGCCCTTGTCCCGGCCGAAGATCTGCTCCTGCTCGGCGAGCGAGGCGCGGTCCCAGGTCTCGATCGTCATGCGGATCTTCCTGGTGACCATGTACGTGCCGCCCGCCATCCAGGCGGTGCCGTCCGAGCCGCCGGCCCACAGGTGGTCGCGCAGCAGGTCGGCGTCCTCCAGCTTCATGTTGTTGGTGCCGTCCTTGAAGCCCAGGAGGTTGCGCGGCGTGGCCTGGGCCCGCGACGTGGACGACGTACGGCCGAAACCGAGCTGCGACCAGCGCACCGAGACCTTGCCGAAGCCGATCCTGGCCAGGTTGCGGATGGCGTGCACGGCCACCTGGGGGTCGTGCGCGCACGCCTGGACGCAGATGTCCCCGCCCGAGATCTCCGGGATGAGCTGTTCGCCGGGGAACTTCGGCAGGTCGGCCAGCGCGGCCGGCCGTTTGTCCGCCAGCCCGAACCGGTCGTCGAACAGCGACGGGCCGAACCCGATCGTCAGCGTCAGCCCCGAGGCGGGCAGCCCCAGCGCCTCGCCGGTGTCGTCGGGCGCCGCCTCGGCCGCACCGCCCACCGCGCCGAACGCCCCGGCCTCCTTGCCCTGCGTCAGCCGGGCCGCCGCGGCCGTCCACTCCTGGAGCAGGTCGACCAGCTCGGCCTTCTTGTCGGTGATGACGTCGAAGGCGACGAAGTGCAGCCGGTCCTGGGCGGGCGTGACGACGCCCGCCTGGTGCTGCCCGTAGAACGGGTACGGATCGGACGTCGAGGCGGCGTGCGCGACCGGCGGCTCCTCCAGCAGCGACCTGGTCGTCACCGCCCCCGCCCCGAGCACGGCCGCTCCCGCGGCCCCGAGCCCGAACAGCTTGCGGCGGCTCATCCGCCCGCCGGCCTGCGACATCGCCCCCACCTCCCGTTACTTGGCGATGACCGGTGCGATCTTACTGATCGGCTCGGCCAGCGCGTTGATCGCGTCGGACAGCGCCTTCAGCTCGGCCTTGGACAGCTCGTCGTGCAGCTTCCAGCCGTCGCCCTTCTGGTGCGCGCCCAGCGCGGCCTCCGCGGCGGCGAACTTCTCGTCCAGCGTCTTGACCAGGTCGGGGGAGCGCTGCTCCAGCACCGGGCGCAGCGACTGCACGGCGGCCTTGGAGCCCTGGAGGTTGGCGTCGAAGTCCCACAGGTCGGTGTGCGACCAGATGTCCTCCTCGCCGGTGATCTTCCCGGAGGCCACCTCGTCGAGCAGTTCCTTGGCGCCGTTGGCCAGGTTGAGCGGGGTCAACTCGGCGGCGTTGGACTTCTGGACGATGGTCTTGACGTCGGCGATCAGCTTGTCGGCGACCGGGCCGTCCTTGCTGATGTCCTTCTTGATCCACAGATCCTTCTCGATCCGGTGGAATCCGGTCCACTCCTCGCCGTCGGCCAGGTCGGCCTCGCGGGCGTCGATGGCCGGGTCGAGGTCGCCGAAGATCTCCGCGACCGGCTCGATGCGCTCCCAGTACGTCCGCGAGACCGGGTACAGCTCCTTGGCCTTGTCGATCTCGCCGGCCTTGACGGCGTCCACGAACTCCTGCGTCTTGACCAGCAGCGTGTCGCTCTGCGACTTGATGTAGCGCTTGTAGCTGGCGACGGCGTCGGCGAGCTGGGCGTCGGAGGTGAGCGCCTTGTGCTCGCCGGTCACCTTCAGTGCGTTGCGGATGCCCTTGCCCACCATGCCGGGCTTGCAGACGGCCTCGTACGCGCCGGCCGGCAGCTCGGCCACCAGCTCCCTGGTCAGGCCGGGCACGATGTTCTCGACCTCGGCCATCACCCGGTCACCGGGGGCGTACACGTAGAACTCGGTCACCTTGGACCCGCCGTTGGTGATCGTGAACGTGCTCGTGCCCGCCGCGATCTCGGCGGTCGCGACCTTGCACTCGGTGTCGGACGCGGCCACGGTGATCTTGCCGGGCGCGGCGGCGGGCCCCTTGGCGGCCTCCGTGGCGGTGGTGCCCGAACCGCACGCGGTCAGGCCCGCGAGGGCGAGCGCGCCGAAGGACAGGCTGATGGCGGTACGCATGATGCTCCTGTTCAGGCCGCGGGTGCGGTGGAGGCGGGAGTGGTCTTCACCCGCTGTGGCAGCAGGAAGAGGAAGAGAGTGGGCACGAGGTAGACGATCCAGGCCACGGCCTCGGCGATGCTCGGCTGCGGCGTGATGTTGAGCATGCCGGAAAGCAGTGCGCCGTACCAGGAATCGGCGGGCAGCACGGCGCTGATGTCGAAGGCGTAGGAGCTCAGGCCGGGCAGGATGTTGGCCTCCTGGAGGTCGTGCACGCCGTACTTGAAGATGCCGGCGGCGACCAGGATGAGCAGCAGGCCCGTCCAGGTGAAGAACTTGGTGAGGTTGATCTTCAGCGCGCTCTTGTACAGCCCCCAGCCGATGACCACCGACGTGAGCAGGCCGAGCGCGATGCCGAGCAGGGGGTCCATGGTGGCGGTCGCGCCCTGGACGGCGGCGAAGAACAGCAGCGCCGTCTCCAGCCCCTCGCGGGCCACGGCCAGGAAGGCCATCACGACCACCGCGAGCGAGCCCATCTGCAGCGCGTCGGAGAGCTTGCCCCGCAGCTCACCGGAGAGCGCGCGGGCGGTGCGCCGCATCCAGAAGATCATCCAGGTGACGAAGGCGACGGCGAGCAGCGAGGTGATCGCGTCGAACAGCTCCTGCCCCATGTGCCCGAGGTTGGCGGCGGTGAAGGTCAGCAGCGCGCCGAAGCCGACGGACAGCGCGACCGCCGCGGCGACGCCCGTCCAGACCTGGGGGAGCTTGTCCTTCCTGTCGCTCTTGACGAGGAAGGCGATGAGGACGGAGACGACGAGCGTCGCCTCCAGTCCCTCGCGCAGTCCGATGAGGTAGCTGGCGAACACCGTCACTCCTGCTGGCTGAGGAAAGGCTTACCTAAATTAGGGCAGCCGAAGCATACCTAGCGCAAGCAGTGATGGCGATAGTTTGCCCGGTGGTGTGACGCACCCGACTGTATGAGCGGTTTGTCACCCGGCGAGATTGCCGGCCAGCAGGTCGAGCAGCGGCTCACGCCGTACGCATTGCTCCAGCGCAAACGAGTCGGCCAGGGCCAGCAGCTCGTCGTCGCCGAGCCCCCTGAACAGCCCGGCGTACTCGGGCAGCAGGGCCTGGGCGAGGAGGATGTGCCTGATCAGGTCGTCGGTCTGGTAGCGGGCGCCCCACGGGTAGGGCGCCCAGTCCGGGAACTCGGTCTCGACCAGCCGGTGCAGCGGGGCGAGCACGTCGGCGCACTCCTCCATGGTCGAGCCCCACCGGTCCGCGCCGAGCCGCCGCTTCTTGCCGATGAACGCGCCGAACCTGTCCAGGTACGCCCCCGACGCGTGCACCAGCCCCTGGAGGCCCACGTCCTTGTACGTCCAGAGCGACCAGCCCGCGTCGTGGGCGTCGTAGATGTCGAGCTGGTCGCGCAGGACCTGGTAGCGCTGCGCGTCCCGGTCCGGGTCGCCGGTGTAGACCGGGCCGAACTCGCCCACCCACAACGGCGTGCCGGTCTCGCGCTGGAACCGGGACCGCCGGGCGAAGGTCTCCTCCAGCCGGCCGCGGTCGCACCACTCGCCCCTGGTGAGCCCCGGGTACGGGCCGCCGTGGGCGAACCCGGCCAGGGCGTAGTCGTGCATGACGAACACCGTGTTCTCGTACATCTCCCGGAACATCGAGAAATCGGTGGCGTAGGTGTTGCCATCCAGGAACAGGACGTGGTCCGGGTCGGCGGCCCGTACGGCCTTGACCAGCCGGTCGTAGAACGGGCCGACCACCTTGCCCGAGACGTCGCCCGGCTCGTTCACCATGTTGTACCCGGCCACCCAGGGATGTCCGCGGTAGTGGTCGGCCAGCGCCTCCCACAGGTGCACGGCCCGGTCCTGGAAGTGCCGGTGCTGCCAGAACGCCGCCACGTGCGTGGGGTTGTCGCTGTGCCAGTGCTGGTTCTGGGAACCGGGCAGGGCGTGCAGGTCGATCACGCTGTAGAGGCCGCGCTCGCCCAGCAGGCCGATCACCCGGTCGAGGTGCCGGAAGCCCCTCGGGTCGATCTCCATGGGCCGGTCGTCGGACTCCCAGTGGTGGTAGTTGACCGGGATGCGCACGCAGTTCATGCCCAGCCCGGCCAGCAGCCCGGCGTCGCTCCCGGTGAAGAACGAGGTGAGCAGCCGGTCGAAGAAGAGCTCGGCCCGCTCCTCGCCCAGCACGCCGGTCACGGCCGCGCGCATCGAGGTCTCGTTGGCGGGATAGCCGGTGATGAAGTTCTCCATGTTCATCCAGCCCCCGAGACCCACCCCCCTGAGCCGTACGGGTGTGCCTTCGGGGGTGAGGAGCCGGCTTCCGGAGACGTGGAGCATGTTCACCCTTTCGTCGCACCCGCGGTGAGCCCACCGACCAGGTGACGTTCAGCGATGGCGTAGAACCCGAGCGCCGGCACCATGGCCAGGATCAGGTAGGCGAGCACGCGGGCGGTGTCGGTGGCGTACTGGCCCTGGAACTGCTGGATGCCGAGCGGCAGCGTCCAGCTCGTCTCGTCGCTGAAGACCACCAGGGGCAGCATGAAGTTGTTCCAGCTGCCCACGACGGCCAGCACGGAGACCGTCGCCATGGCCGGGCGGGCCATCGGCAGCAGGATCCGCCAGAAGAACCCGAACGGCGAGCAGCCGTCGATGATCGCGGCCTCCTCGATCTCGCCCGGGATGCTCCGGAAGAACCCACGCAGGATGATGATCGTCAGCGGCAGCCCGAAGGCGGCCTGCGTCAGGATGACGCCGAGCGGGTCGTCCAGCAGCCCGAACGTGCGCAGCAGCACGAAGATCGGCAGGATGGCCACCGCGAACGGGAACATCAGCCCCGCGGTGAACAGCGTGAACAGCGCCTCCCTGCCCCGGAAGGCGAACCTGGCGAAGACGAACGCGGCCAGCGCCGCCAGCCCGACCATCACCACGGTCGTGGCGACCGCGATGAACGTGCTGTTCCACACCTGCCGCCAGAACGACCCCGAGCCGAGCACGTCGGTGTAGTTCGCGCTCACCCAGGGATCGGGCAGGCCGAAGGGGTTGCCCGACAGCTGGCTGTTGCTCTTGAACCCGCCGAGCAGCGCGTACCCGATCGGCGCCAGGACGAACGCGCCGACGGTCCAGGCGATCGCGTGCAGGGGCAGGGTGGGACGGCGCCGCCGCGCGGGCGGCCTTCCGTGGTTCATCGGCGGCCTCCCATGGACGTCGTCGCGCCCTCCAGGTCCCGGCGCAGCACCACGCGCTGGTAGACGAGGGCGAAGACGAGGCTGAGCGCGAACATCACGACGCTGATCGCGTTGGCGTAACCCACCTGGGAGCGCTTGAAGCCGAACTCCATCATGGTGACGGCCATCGTCTCCGAGGAGTGCGACGGGCCGCCCCCGGTGAGGATCCAGACCAGGTCGAACAGCTGGATGGTGTAGATGACCGACAGGAACACGCTGATCCGGACCGTCGGCCCGAGCAGCGGCAGCGTGACGTGCCGGAACGTCTCCCATGACGTCGCGCCGTCGATCTGCGCGGCCTCGATCAGCTCGTTCGGGATGCCCTGCCGTCCGGCCAGGTAGATCATCATGTGGAAGCCGAAGTACTTCCACGTCATGACCAGGAAGAGCGCGGGCATCACGGTGTCCGGATCGGCCAGGAACTCCGACTCCAGCCCGAACACCGACAGCAGCTGGTTCGCCATCCCGCCGTCCGGCGCGAGGATCAGCGAGAACAGCACGCCGGTGATCACCTCGGACAGCACGTACGGGGCGAAGAACACCAGCCGGTAGAGCGCCCGCCCCCGGATGCGCTGGTTCAGCAGCATCGCCACGGCCAGCGAGAACGGGAGCTGGACCAGCACCGACAACAGGACCAGGACCGCCAGGTGCCACAGGTCGGTGGCGAAGATGCCGGAGGACAGCAGCCTGGTGAAGTTGTCCAGCCCGACGAACTCGGTGGGCAGCCCGCCGAACCCGTTCCACTTGAACGCGCTGGCGTAGCCGGCCACCAGGATCGGGGCCACCACCAGCAGGAGGAAGAGCACCAGCGCGGGCAGCAGGAACAGCGCGATCGTCACCGCGCGCCCGCGCCGCCGCCCCGCCGGGGCGGGGGCCGGAGGCGCGACCGCCTCCGGCCCGCGGGTCAGCGTCGTCATTCGCTCTTGGCCACTTCGCTGATGTCCTGGCCGATCTGCTCCGGCGTCCTGGTCCCGGCGATCAGCTCGGCCACGCTGTCGTTGACCTGCTGGCCCACGGCCGGCGGGTAGGCCTGGTCCAGGTAGAGCTGGTAGCCGGAGGCGCCGGCCAGCAGCGTCGCGACCTGCTTGAGGTTGGCGTCCTTGACCGCGCTCTCCTCGCCCTTGAGCACCGGCAGCACGCCGCCCGCCGCCACCGCCTTGGTGTGCTGGTCCAGCTGCGTCATGAACTTCACGAACTCCACGGCCTCCTGGGGCGCGTCCGCGCCCACCGACAGGCCGTTGCCGCCGCCGAAGGCGTCGCCGATCGAGCCCTTGCCGCCCTCGACCGCGGGGAAGGGGAAGAAGCCCAGGTCGTCGCCGAGGCCCTTGCCCGCGTCCTTCTGCACGGCGGGCGCCCACTGACCCATGAGCTCCATGGCGGCCTTGCCGTTGGAGACCGTGGCCGCCTGCCCGTCGGGGGTGCCGTACCCCGCGCCGAGGAAGCCCTTCTGGAACGGCTGGAGGTCGGCCAGCGCCTTGACCTGCTGCCCGGCGGCCACGAAATCGGGCTTGGTGAAGTCGTGGTCCACGCCCGCCTGCGTGAGCGCGGGCAGGCCGGCGATGCGCATCGCCAGATAGGCCCAGTAGTAGTGGCCCGGCCACTTCTCCTTGCCGGCCAGCGCGATCGGGGTGGCGCCGGACGCCTTCAGCTTCTTGACGTCGTCGAGGAACTCCGCCCAGGTGGCGGGCGGGGCCGAGATGCCGGCCTTGGCGAAGAGCTTCTTGTTGTACCAGAAGCCGACCAGCCCGATGTCCGTCGGCAGCCCGTACGTCCTGCCGTCGAACTGGTACGCGCTCAGCGCCGCGGGGGTGAACGTGCCCAGCACGGAGGCGACGTCGCCCGAGACGTCCTTGACCAGGCCGGCGTCGATCTGCTGCTTGAGCACGCCGCCGCCCCACGTGACGAAGACGTCGGGGGCCTTGCCCGACTGGGTGATCGTGGTCAGCTTGGCCTTGTAGGCGTCGTTCTCCAGCACCGTCGCCTTGATGGTGACATTGGGGTGCGCGGCCTCGAAGTCCTTGGCCCGCTGCGCCCACAGGGACTTCAGCGGCTCGGCGGTGGACAGGTGCCACCATTCCAGCGTCACCTTGGCGGGCTTCTGGCCGGGCTGCGAGCCGCCGGGCTGCCCGCCGCTGTCGCCACTCCCGCCGCTGCCGCATCCGGCGACGAGCAGGGCGGTGGCCATGAGGATCAGACCGCGTTTCATCCAGGGGTCCCTTCATCGGGCACGAGCGGTATGAAAGTTTCGTGTAGCCCCCGATAATTTCGTTGGTCGGAGCATAGATATGTGCTGCGCAGGGCGTCAATAGCTGTCGTGGGAGCGGTTCCAGTCCGAAACTTTCGGATACACTCCCGAACGTGTCAGGTAAGAGGCGCGTGACGATCGCACTGATCGCAGAAGAGGCCGGGGTCTCCATCCCCACGGTCTCCAAAGTCATCAACGGCCGGCCCGAGGTGGCGCCGGCGACCCGTCACAAGGTCGAACGGCTGCTCCAGGAACACGGCTACCAGCGGCGCGTCAGCCAGGACGACACCCCCGCCGGCCTGGTCGACCTGGTGTTCGCCGAGATCGAGTCGCCGTGGGCCATGGAGATCGTGCGCGGCGCGGAGAGCGCGGCCCACGAGGCCGGGGCCAGCGTCGTCATCTCGGTGCTGCACACCCACGCCGGTCCCGGCCGCGACTGGCTCGAACGGCTGGCCGCCCGCCGCACCGACGGCGTGGTGATCGTCGCCTCGCGCCTGTCCACCGGCGTGCAGGCCCAGCTCAGCGCGCGATCGCTGCCGTTCGTGGTGGTCGACCCCGAGGGGGAGCCGGCCCCCGGCATCGTCTCGGTCGGCGCCACCAACTGGAACGGCGGCCTCGCCGCCACCCGCCACCTGCTCGAACTCGGCCACCGCCGGATCGGCATGATCAGCGGCCCCGCCGACATGCTGTGCAGCCAGGCGCGCGTCGACGGCTACCGGGCCGCCCTGGAGACGGCCGGCGTGCCGCTCGCCCCCGAACTCGTCCGGCGCGGCACCTTCCTCGTCGACTCCGGCCACGACCAGGGCCACGAACTCCTGTCGCTGGACGAACCGCCCACGGCCATCTTCGCCGGGTGCGACCTGATGGCGTTCGGCGTGTTCGAGGCCGCCCGCCAGCGGGGGTTGCGCGTTCCGGAGGATCTGAGCGTCGTGGGCTTCGACGACCTGCCGCTGTCGAAGTCGGCCTGGCCGCCGCTGACGACGGTCCGCCAGCCGTTGCAGGAGATGGCGGCGCTGGCCACCCGTACGGTGCTGGGGATGGGGAAGGGGGAGGTGCCGGAGACGAAACGGGTGGAACTGGCCACGGAACTGATCGTCCGCGAGAGCACGGCCGCCGTGGAGTGACGGGTCGCCGGAACTGCCCGCCTGAAGCGGTGGGCCCGGCCCCAGCGGTCTTCGCCCTCCGGGCTCAGGCGTCCCCCCTCTGGCGCCTCCGGCGCACCCCCCGCGCCTCCGGCGCCCTGACTATCCGCCCTTGACCTGCGAAATCTCTTCAGATCCGCCGCTCGGCGGCTCTGGTCGCCTGAGCGGCAGCTCGTTGCCCGGTCGCCGAGCCCGTCCCTCCGGCCGTCTCAGAGGAATGGCGGGATGCCGAGGCTGTCCAGAAGGCGCCACATGCCGCTGGACGGGTCCTGATCGACGAGGCCGCAACGCGGTTCGGGGCCTCGCGGATGGGAGCACTTGCCGGAAGCGCAGCGCCTGTCCAAGGTCCGCGCGTTGTCGAACGCGGTTTTGAGGCGTGGCATGAGGTGATCGGCGCGGGCTTTGGTGATCCTCTTGTCCCTCGGCCCGAACCCCGCGAAGCCAGGCCGCTGCGACAACAACTGGTGAATCTAGTGGTTACGGCCGTCCTGCGGTTGGTCGTAGAGGCCGTAGTGCGGGTAGAGCCAGAAGTCGAAGGACGGATGGGACATGGCGACTCTGATCTTGGAGTGTTCCTTGAGCGCGTTCAGGGCGTCGTCCAGGTCGCCGTGCTGGTCGCGGTCGAAGAGCGTCTTCCTCGGCCACGGTCAGGGCGCGCTGGGCGACTTTCCACGGCTTCATGTCGTCGGGCCGGTACTTCGGCATGTCGATGCGGAACGAGCACTGCCGGGAGAACGCGTTCTGCAGCATCGTGAGGTAGTCGTACTCGGTCACCGCGCCTTCGGTGACGGCGTAGAAGATGCGATTGGCGGCGCGGGGCGGCGGCTGGGCCGTCAGGCTGGAGCCGCGTTGGCGCTTCTTCCTGACCTTGTCGGGGCTCATGCGAGGGCCTCTCCCGCCTCGCGTGCCAGCTCACCGGGGGCGACCCGTGGCACGCCGCCGAAGCGGCCGAGCAGCCAGCCGCGTTCGAGGTTCTCGTTCGGACGGGGCGGTGGACGAAGGCTCGACAGCGGATACAGCTCCGTCGAACCCCTGGGGTCCTTCTCCGCCATCCAGACCACGTCACGGTCCAGGATCCGTTCCCCGCCCGCGAGCGGACGCAGCAGCGACGCGTCGTGCGTCGTGAACACCATCTGTGCCCCTCGCGCGTTGACCTCGGAGTCCTCGAACATCCTGATCACCTCGGCCGCGAGTGCGGGGTGCAGGCTGGCGTCCAGTTCGTCCACGAGCACCGTGGTTCCCTGCTGAAACGCCTCCAGCAGGGGCCCCAGCATCGCGAACCAGGCGCGGGTGCCCATGGATTCGTGCGCGAAGTCCAGAGAGGCCGTGTGATCGCCGGCGCGGTGGAGCAGCCGGACGTCGCCGCGCGCCAGGGCGTCGTTGTCGAAGCCGACGATGCCGAGGTCGGCCCGGGTCAGGAGGCGGCCGACCTGATCCCTGAACCGTTCGTCCGCAAGGGCCCTGGCCTTGGTGAACTCCTGGCGCTGGGGCAGGTCCTGTTCGGGGCTGATCAGCCGCAGATTGTCGCGGAACCACTCGAACACGGGCAGGAGTTGCTCGTTGTTCCACTCGGCGGCCACCGTGAGGAAGAGGGAGTCCGGGCGGGTCTTCCGCGCCAGGTCCTGCTTCTCGCCACGCAGCCCTTCCCCCGCGAAGCGGAAGTCGTCGCCGTCGCGGTCGAACCAGACCTGACGCCGGCCCTTGGGGTAGGCGTGCAGCCATTCGGCGTGGACACGTTCGTCGTCCAGCTCGAATCCGTAGGTGTAGCGGACACCTGCCAGTTCGAGGTCGATCTCGACGAAGGAGTCTTCGTCCGCGCAGCTCGGATCGAGCGCGAAGGGGATCCGGCGAGTCGGCTTCTCCTCGCTGATCCACGCCACCGAGTGCAGCACGGCCTGCCGCATCAGCCGCAGGCCGGCGAGCGTGTTGGTCTTTCCCGAGGCGTTGGCTCCGTAGATCCCGAGGACCGGGAGCACGGACAGGGGCCGCCCTCCCTCCCGGACCGGGATGGGGCGGGCGGTGCCGTCGTTCAGCTCCGTCGCGATCAGTGAGAGACGCTGATCGTCACGGAACGACAGGACGTTGGCCAACCGGAAGTTGAGAAGCACGGCGTCTCCCTTGTCGGGATCACCATACCCATTTGAAGCCATCTGGCGTGCGTTTCATTCGCCAGAAGGCGTCAAATGGCTTCTTGCAACCTACGATGCTCGTCAGAGGAAAAGGTTCTCCGGGTCGTGGGTGGTTTTGAGGGTGGTGAGTCCGGTCCAAGTGGACGGGGTGTACGCCTCGGCGGCCAGGGCCGGGGCCTGCGGGCCGGCCAGGAAGTTGCGGAAGCGGAGGCCCGTGCTGGACGGGTCGGCGGGGTCCAGGGGGGGTTTCGGGTTCGTGCCCGCGAAGGCGATCGTGGTCAGGCTGTAGGCGGCCATGCGGTGGTCGATCGCGTTCGGGACGTCCGGGGCGGCGGCCAGCGCGCCGCCGAGGCGGCGGATCTCAACCATCGCGAAGTCCGGGTCGGCGCGGTCGAACAGGCCGGCGTCGAGGGTGTGCAGCATCAGGGAGAGCTCGCGGTAGGCGGCGGGTTCCGTGGGGTCCTCGTGGACGGCGGCGATCTCGGTGTAGGGGCGGTCCCTGACGGTGTCCTTGGCCGGGTTCAGGGCGCGGAGAGGCGCGATCAGCTCCTCGGGCGTGAGGTACGAGGAGGCGGGGTTCGAGCGGGAGGGGTTCGAAGGGGAGGGGAAGGACGAGGGGGTGGCGTGGGCGAGGCGGATGGCGGTGAGGTGGGCGTGGGGGAGGCGGAGGAGGGCGATGGAGCTGTTCATCGTGTCCGGCAGGTCGCGGCTCCACTCCAGCCAGGCGGCCAGCAGCTCGGACGCCCGTTCGGCCGGGAAGCGCAGCATGCCGCCGTGGAAGCGGGGGACGGCGGCCAGCTCCAGCTCCATCGCGGTCACCACGCCGACGCCCGGCCGGCCGCCGCGCAGGGCCCAGAAGAGGTCCTGGTTCTCGTACGGGCTCACCGTGCGCAGGGTTCCGTCGGCCGTGACCAGTTCCAGGGACCTGACCCGGTCGGCGGCCCAGCCGAACGTGCGGCCGAGCACGGGCAGGCCGCCGCCCAGCGTGTAGCCGACCGCGCCGACCAGGGGGGAGGAGCCGTTCGGCGGGGCGAGGCCGTGTCCGGCGGCGGCGTCGACGACCTGGCCCCAGCGCACTCCGGCCTCGACGCGGGCGGTGCGGCTGGCGGGATCGACGGACAGGCCGGTCATCCTGCGGGTGTTGATCAGCAGGGCCCCGTCCACGGGGGTGGACAGGCCGTGGCCGGTCGCCTGGACCGCCACCCGCAGCCCCGCCGACCGGGCGTGGTCGATCGCCTTCCGGACGTCGTCCGCGTCCCGGGCGCCGACGACCACGGCGGGGCGGACGGGGCCGGCGACGGTGTTGAATCGGGCCGTCTCGTCGTCGTAACCGGGATCGCCGGGGACGAGGACCGGGCCGTTGAAGTGGGAGAACACGGGAGCCAGTCGATCGCGGAAGCGGCCGGGGAACCAGACGGGGTTCGTCCGGACTGTCATCACCGGTCGTGATGAATCGGCCGGTGGGCCAGTAGGGTCGGGTGGCGTGAACGAGGAGCTGGAGGGGCTGGCCGTACGGCTGCGGGAGTTCGCGCGGGCCCGCGACTGGGAGAGGTTCCACACGCCGAAGAACCTGGCGATGGCGCTGGCGGGGGAGGCGGGGGAGCTGGTCGCGGAGTTCCAGTGGCTGACCGCCGAGGAGTCCGCGAACCCGGACCCCGACACGCTCGCCCGCATCCGCGCCGAGCTCGGCGACGTGACCCTGTACCTGGTCCGGCTGGCCGACGTCCTGGGGGTCGATCTGGTGGCGGCGGCGACCGCCAAGCTGGCCGACAACGAACGCCGCTACGACGCGGCCGGCTACCGCGGCTCGGCCAGGAAGGCGCCGCCGTCCGGCTGACCGGGCGTACGAACGGCATGCCAGGAAGAGCCCGGCGACGGCGAAGGACCGCCGGCCGGGCCGGCGGTCAGGGGACGAGAGCGCTCAAGGGCGAGAGGGCGAGAGGGCGAGAAGGCGCAAGGGCGAGAAGGCTCAGGGAGTCGGGCGGTGGCCGCGGAGGGCGAGGAGGGCGAAGACGGCCAGCCCCGCGAAGACCACCGCGCTCACGGCCCCCACCGTGTTCAGCCCCGCCGTGAACGCCGCCCGCGCCAGGTCCAGCAGGCCGGGCAGGTCCTTGGCGGCGGTCACCGCCACGCTGATGCTCTCCCGCACTGCCTCCACCGGCAGGTGCTCGGGCAACTGACCGCGGTAGACGGCCGTGCCGAGGCTGCCGAGCGCGGCCACCCCGACCGCCACCCCGAACTCGCCGCTCGTCTCGGTCAGCGACGCCGCCGACCCGGCCTTCTCGGCGGGCGCGGCCGTCATGATCACGCTGTTGCCCGCGCCCATCGGCAGCGCGATGCCCGCCGAGGCCAGGACCAGCCCGGTGACGACGAGCCCGGTCCCGCCGGCGCTCGGGACCTGGGTGTGCAGGAACAGCCCGACGGCGCCCAGCGCCAGCCCGGCGGCCATCACGTACGCGGTGCCGATCCGGGCGGCGAGCCGCGGCGCGACCGACAGGGCCACGATCATGGCCAGGTTCTGCGGCACCAGCCACAACCCGGCGCCCAGCGGCGACAACGACTCGACGGTCTGCAGGTACTGGGTGGTCATGAGCGTGGTCCCGGCCATGACGATCCCGCCGAGCGACATGATGCCCAGCGTCGCCGCGAACGCGCGGTTGCCGAACAGCCGCAGGTCCAGCAGCGGGTTGGCGAGGTCGCGCTGCCGCCTGACGAACATCACGCCGAAGGCCGCCCCGGCGGCGACCGCGGCCAGGGGCACGGGCTGCCAGCCGCCGCGCGCGACCTCCTTGAGCCCGTAGACGACCGGCAGGATGGTCGCCAGGGACAGGGCCACGCTGGCAAGGTCGAGGCGGCCGGCGTGCGGGTCACGGTACTCGGGGAGCAGCAGCCGTCCGGCGACCAGCACGGCCGCCATGAACGGCACGCCCATCAGGAACGCCGACCCCCACCAGAAGTGCTCCAGCAGCAGCCCGCCCACCAGCGGCCCGACCGCCATGCCGAGCATGAAGCAGCCGTACCAGAGGCCGATCGCGGTCCCCATCTGCCGGCCGTCGGTGAACATCGTGCGGATCAGCGCCAGCGACGACGGCAGCAGCGTCGCCCCCGAGACGCCGAGCAGCGCCCGGGACACGATGAGCATCTCCGCGTTCACCGAGTACGCGGCGGCCACCGAGGCCGCGGCGAAGGCCACCGAGCCGAGCAGCAGCAGCCTGCGCCGCCCGATCCGGTCGCCCAGCGTGCCCATCGTCACCAGGAACCCGGCCAGCATGAACGAGTAGATGTCCAGGATCCACAGCTGCTGCGGCGCGGAGGCGCCGAGTCCGGCGCTCAGGTGCGGCAGCGCCAGGTAGAGCACGCTCAGGTCGATGGAGAGCAGCAGGGCCACCGAGGCGAGGACCGCGAGCCCGGTCCATTCACGCCGTCCAGCGAGGGTGCCGGTCTTCATGTCGTTTCCCCATTCCGTTGGCTTCACTGTTGGTTTCACGGTGCCGGAGGGCGCTTCCGGTGCGCTTCTCGTGGACTTACGGCGGCACATAAGGTGACGGACATGCGTTTTGGGGTGCTGGGGTCGCTGGCCGTGTGGACCGACGCGGGGGAGCCGGTGACGATCCCCGGGCTCAAGGTCCGGGCGCTGCTCGCCGACCTGCTCGTCCACGAGGGCCATCCGGTCTCGGCCGACCGGCTGGTGGAGGACCTGTGGGGCGAGGAGCCGCCGGGCAACCCGGCGGGCGCGCTCCAGGTGCGGGTCTCCCAGTTGCGCAAGGCGCTCGAGGACGCCGAGCCGGGCGGCAAGAACCTGGTGGTCTCGCGGGCGCCCGGCTACCTGCTGCGCGCCGATCCGGGCGCGCTCGACGCGGCCCGCTTCGCCGACCTGCTGGCCCGTGCCGAGGCCGCCGACAGCCCGCGGACCAGGGCGGGGCTGCTGGCCGACGCGCTGGCGCTGTGGCGGGGGGCGGCGTACGCCGACTTCGCCGACGAGGAGTACACCAGGTCGGCGATCGTCCGGCTGGAGGAGCAGCGGCTCACGGCGCTGGAGCAGCGCGCCGAGGCCCGGCTCGAACTGGGCGAGCACGGGCTGCTGGTGGGCGAGCTGGGCGATCTGGTGGCCCGGCATCCGCTGCGGGAGCGGTTGCGCGCCGTGCACCTGCGCGCCCTGTACCGGGCCGGACGGCAGAGCGACGCCCTGGCGAGCTTCGCCGAGCTGCGCGAGCGCCTGGCCGACGAGCTGGGCCTCGATCCCGGCCCCGAGCTGGTCGCGCTGCACCAGGCGATCCTGGGCCAGGACCCGGCGCTGAGCCTGCCCGCCGAGCGGCCCACCACGAACCTGCCCGCGTCCGTCAGCAAGCTCGTCGGCAGGGACGAGGCGCTGACCGAGATCTGCTCGCTGGTCACCGCCGAGCGGCTGGTGACGCTCACCGGCACCGGCGGCGTCGGCAAGACCAGGCTGGCGCTGGAGGCGGCGCACCGGCTGCTGGACGGCTTCGCCGACGGCGCCTGGCTGGTCGCGCTCGACGGCGCCACCCACTCGCCCGCCGAGGCGATCATGGCCGCCCTGGACATCCGGGAGGACCCGTCGGGCGGCGACGTGCGCGAGCGGCTGGCCGCGGCGTTGCGGCCGAGGCGCGTGCTGCTCGTGCTGGACAACTGCGAGCACGTGGTCGAGCAGGTCGCCGAGCTGGTCGACGCGCTGCTGGCCGCGGCGCCGGGCCTGACCGTCCTGGCCACCAGCAGGGAGCCGCTCGGCGTGGACGGCGAGGTGTTGTGGAGCGTCCCGCCGCTCGACCTGCCGGCGGGCACGGACCTGACGGAGATGGCCCGCTCGGACGCCGTCCGGCTGTTCGTCTCCAGGGCCGCCGCCTCGGCCCGCGGGTTCGCCCTGGAGGCGGGCAACGCCCAGGCGGTGGCCCAGCTCTGCCGGCGGCTCGACGGCATCCCGCTGGCCCTGGAGCTGGCCGCGACCCGGGTGCGGGCGCTGGGCGTCCAGGGCGTGGTGGACCGGCTGGACGACCGGTTCAGGCTGCTGGCGTCCGGACGGCGGGGCGCGCCCGCCCGGCAGCAGACGCTCACCGCCGTGATCGACTGGAGCTGGGACCTGCTGTCGGACGAGGAACGGGTGGTGCTGCGCCGCCTGGCCGTGCACGCCGACGGCTGCACCCTGGAGTCGGCCGAGGCGGTGTGCGCCGAGCCGGGGCTGGACGTGCTCGACCTGCTGGCCCGGCTGGTCGACCGCTCGCTCGTGGTCGTCGCCGAGAGCACGACGGGCGTCCGGTACCGGCTGCTGGAGTCGGTGTCGGAGTACTGCGTGGGCCGCCTGGCCGACGCCGGCGAACTGGCCGACGTGCGCCGCACCCACCTGCACCACTACCTGGAGCTGGCCGTGGCGGCCGAACCCGGCCTGTACGGCGGCGAGCAGCGCGACCGCCTGCTGCGCCTGGACGCCGAGTCGGCCAACATGCGGGCCGCGCTGGACACCGCGATCGCCGAGGGGGCCGCCGACACCGCCGCGCGCCTGGTCAACGCGCTGGCCTGGTACTGGTTCCTGCGCGGCCGGCTGGGCGAGGGCAGGCGCTCGCTGGGCGCGGCGCTGGCCGTCGCGGGGCCGGACGGCCCGGCCAGGCGCCGGGCGGCGGCCTGGCACGCCGGGTTCGCACTGCTCCTGGGCGAGCAGGTCGCATGGGAGCCGCTGCTCGAACGCGTCGCCGACCCGGGCGAGCGGGCCAGGGCCGAGCTGTTCGCCGGCATGAGCGTGCCCGACATGGTCACCGGCCAGGAGCTGACCGGACGGGCGCTGGCCGCCTGCCGCGCTTCCGGCGACACGTGGGGCGTCGCCGTCGCGCTGGCCAGGCAGGCGCGCGACGCGTTCACCATGCGCGACACCGAGGCGCTGGAGCGCGACGCGGGGGAGAGCGCGCGGCTGTTCGGCGAGCTGGGCGACCGCTGGGGCATGTTGCAGGCCACCGAATGGCTGGCGGGCGCGGCCGAGATGGCCGGCGACCACGAGCGGGCGCGCCGGCTGTTCGCCGAGGGGCTGCGCATGGCCGAGGAGCTCGGACTGTGGCCCGAGGTGGCCGGGCGCATCGCCTGGCTGGGCTGGACGGCGCTGCACGGCGGCGCCTACGACCAGGCCATGGAGCTGTGCGGACGGGCGCTGAAGCTGGCGCTCGGCCAGGGCTACAAGATGGGCGAGACCATGGCCGAGATGGGCCTGGCCTTCGCCGCGCGCCGCGCCGGGCTGCTCGACCTGGCCGAGTCGCACCTGAACCACCTGCTGGAGGGCCTGCCGCGCGACCCCGCCGTCGAGCCGCCGCTGCACCTGCCGGACCTGCTGGTCGAGCTGGGCCACCTCACCGAGCTGCGCGGCGACCCGGCCGCGGCCCTGGAGCTGCACCGGGAGGCGCTGGCCGCGGCGGTCAGGGTCGGCGACCCGCGCACGGCGGCGGCGTGCGTCGCGGGCGCGGCGTCGGCGGCCGGGCCGACCGAGCGGGCGGCGGTGCTGCTGGGGCTGGCCGCCGCGGTCCGCGAGCAGATCCAGACCCCGGCCAACGCCTCCGAACGCGAGGAGGAGGAGCGGGTCACGGCCAGGGTCAGGGACGCGCTCGGCGAACGCGCCTTCGCCGCGGCGTACGAGCGGGGCGGCACGTACAAGCTGGACGACGCCCTCGGCCTGTTCTGAGGATCAGCGTGTGAGGGGTCAGCGTGCGACATGCTCGGCCAGGCGGTCGAAGAACTCGTCCCAGCCGGCCCTGGCCTGCTCGGCGTGCTCCTGGTCGGTGTTGACGCCGAACTGGTGGAAGCGCATCTCGGTGCCGCCGTCCCGGTCGAGCAGGTCGAGCGTCACGACCGAGGCCGGGCCGTCGCCGGGGTTGTCGGGGTCGCCGGTGGTGAACACCAGCCGGGCGGGTGCCTGCACCTCGCGGTAGGAGCCCTCCAGCGTCGCCTCGAACCCCTCCTCGCCGACGAGCGTCGCGCGCCACCGGCCGCCGGGACGGGCGTCGAGGGTGATCCGGCCGACCGGCGTGGCCAGCATGCGCGGGCCGAACCAGCGGGAGAAACGCTCGGGCTCGGTCCAGGCGGCGTAGACGTCCTCGCGGGGGGCGTCGAAGGTGCGGACGATCTCGTACTGCGCGGTCTGCGTCGTTGTCATGCCTCTACGATGCGGGAGCGGCCTTACGGTCCTCTTCCCGCGGCCTTACGGTGATCTGCCGCACCGGCCGCAGGGACAGCAGCGCCAGCGAGCCGGCGACCGCCACCAGCGCGGAGAAGCCCAGCACCTCGCGGGAGCCCACCAGGGCGGCCACCGGCCCGGCCAGCGCCTGGCCGATCGGGAGCGACATGGTGGAGCCGCCGATCTCGTACGCGCTGACCCGGTTCAGCGCCTCGGCCGGCACCAGCGTCTGCACGCTCGTCGCCCACATCACCGACCAGAACGCCCACCCGGCCCCGCCCACCACGTGGCAGGCCATGATCACGCCGAGCGGCAGGCCGGCCGCGAAGCTCAGCGGTTCCAGCGCGAACAGGAACATGCCGATCCCGCCCGCCGCCAGCGGCCTGGCCGGCCTGATCCGCAACGCCACCAGGCCGCCCACGATCGTCCCCGCCCCGCTCGCCGACATGACCAGCCCGTACGCGGTCTGCCCGTACGCGTCGGTCGCCAGCACCGAGCCCAGCGGGATCAGCGGCCCGAACAGGGTGATCCCGAAGACCACCCAGATCAGGATGACGCTCCACATCCACGTGCGCGACCGGAACTCCCGCCAGCCCTCCCGCAGCCGCACCAGCACCGGCTCCTCGCCGGAGCCCGCCACCCGCACCCGCATGAGCAGCAGGCACGCCGCGCTGACCGCGAACCCGGCCGAGTCGGCGGCGAACACCACGCCCACCCCGGCGAGCCCGACCAGCGCCCCCGCCAGCCCCGGCCCGAGCAACTGCATGATCGCCTCGGACATGCGCAGGGTGGCGTTGGCCCGCTGCACGTCGGCCGCGATCCGCGAGATGGTGCCCGCCACGCCCGGCGTGTACATGGCGGCCGCCGCCCCGGCGACCGCCGACAGCGCCACGACCTGCCACAACTCCGGCCGGCCCAGCCCGAACAGCGCCGCCGTGCCCGCCTGCGTCGCCGTCCTGGCGAGGTCGGCGCCGACCATCATGCGGCGGGGCGTGAACCGGTCCATGAGCACGCCGCCGAACAGGATGAGCCCGGCCATCGGCACCATCCAGGCGGCCAGGGCCAGGCCGACGCCGGTGGCGCCGTACCCGGCGTCGTGCATGCCGAGCGCGGTGGCCACCGGCATCATCGCCGAGCCCAGCATCGACACCGTGCGGGCGGTGAAGAAGAGCACGAAGTCGCGCGTCCACATGGACGGCCATCATGCCCTAATAAGTAAACCTTCCTATCAGATGGGGGCTCCTGCGCCCGGCGTCCCGGCGGGCGGGCGCGGCGGGGGCGCGTGTGGCACTGTGGAGGGCATGCGGATCATCCGTGCCGGCACGGTGCTCACCGGGCGTCCCGGAGAGGTCATCACCCACGGCGAGGTGCTGATCGACGGCTCGCGCATCGTCTCGGTGGGCCCCCGCGGCAGCGCGGGCCAGGCCCCGGAGACACTCGACCTGCCCGATCACACCTTGCTGCCCGGCCTCATCGACGCGCACGTGCACCTCGGGTTCGACGGCACGGTCGACCCGGTGACCGGACGCAGCGCCGTGAGCGACGGCCACCTGCTGCTGCGCATGGCCGAGAACGCCCGCAAGCTCGTCTCCGCGGGCGTCACCACGGCCCGCGACCTCGGCGGGCGCGGCTTCCTCGACCTCACCCTGCGCGACGCGATCGAGGGCGGCCTCGCCGTCGGCCCCCACCTGATCGCCGCGACCCGGCCGATCACGGTCACCGGCGGCCACTGCTGGTACATGGGCGGCGAGGCCGACGACGAGCCGTCCGTCCGCCGGGTGGCCAGGGAGAACCTGCGGGCCGGCGCCGACTGCCTCAAGGTGATGGCCTCGGGCGGCGAGATGTCGCCCGGCTCGGTGCCGAGCTGGCGGGCCCAGTACCCGGCCGCGCTGATCAGGGCCGCCGTGGAGGAGGCCGCGACGCGCGGCAAGACCGTCGCGGCCCACGCCCACGCCCCCGAGTCGATCGGCAACGCGCTGGAGGCCGGGGTCACCACCATCGAGCACTGCACGTTCCACACCCCGGCGGGCCCGGCCTACGACGCGCGGCTGGCCGACCGCATCGCCGGGAGCGACACGTACGTGTGCCCGACCGTGCACGGCCAGTTCTGGAACCTGCGCGCGCTCGTCGGCGCCGAGCCGATGGACCGCTGGCTGGGCAACCTCGCCGCCATGCGCGAGGCCGGGATCAGGCTCGTCGCCGGGACCGACACCGGGTTCGCCATCGCCGGGCTCGACAAGCGCACCGACGACTACGTGTCGGGGCTGGAGGTCTTCGCCGAGGCCGGGTTCGGCAACGCCGAGATCGTCGAGCTGGCCACCGTACGCGCCGCCGAGGCGTGCGGAGTCGGGGCCGAGACCGGCAGCCTGGAGGCCGGGAAGCGCGCCGACGTCATCGCGGTCCGCGGCAACCCGCTCGACCGCCTGGCCGACCTGCGCGCGCTCGACCTCGTGCTGGTGTCGGGGCGCTCGGTCAGCCAGAAGCACGTGGACACCGTGACCTCGTCCGTCGGCTGAGCAGGGGGGAGGCGCCCGGCCGCGCCGGCTCCTGGCGTGGCTCGCCCCCAGCCTGTCCGCCTGACGGGACGCCGGGCGCTAGGCTGCCGCGTGTGGAGTTGAAGGATCAGGTACGCGAGCTGCGCGCCCAGGGCAGGTCTCCCAAGGAGATCGCCCGGGCGCTCAAGGTGTCGCCGTCGGTCGTCGCGCCCCTCGTGCGCGCCATCGCCGCCGAGAACGTGACGTCGGCCGAGCCCGAGGTGGTCGGCTGCTGGATGAACGTCGGCTGGAGCGCCGGGCTGGGCGTCGACCCGTCCAAGGGCTGGGTCGACGAGGCCCCGGAGTCCGGCGCCGGCGGCATGGTGTGCGTGCTGGTCGCCCGGCGCCACACCTGGGACCGGATGACGGTCTGCGGCTACCTCGCCGACGTCTACTGCCTCGGCATCAAGAACACCATCGGCCCCGACGTGCTCGACGATCGCGACCTGCGCAGGTTCCGCGAATACTTCTTCGGCGAGTACGCGGGCTACCAGGAGGTGCCGATCGAGCTGGCCCAGCACCTGGTCTTCGGCTCGATCGACCACGCGCGCACGCTCGGCTTCGAGCCCCACGAAGAGTTCGCGCCCGTCAGCGACCTGCTGGGCAAGTGGGAGGGCGGCTCGGCCATCACCTTCGGCCGCGACGGCAAGCCCTTCTACACCCCGGGCCCGCACGACGACCCCGGCAAGGTCCTGCGCATCCTGCGCCGCACCCTCACCGACGACCAGTTCGACTACTTCATCGAAGACCCGTCACCCGCATCGTCACGTTGAGGCGCCCGGCGGCCAGGCCCGTGGCCGGGTCGCCGGTGCCCGGGTAGACCTTCGGCACGCCGTGGTAGGCGAAGCGGGACGCGCCGCCGAACACGAACAGGTCGCCCGAGGCCAGCTCGACGTCGGTGTACGGCTTCCCGCGCGTCTCGGTGTTGCCGAAGCGGAACAGGCACGTGTCGCCGACGCTCAGCGACACCACCGGGGCGTCGGAGCGCTCGTCCTTGTCCTGGTGCATGCCCATCCTGGCCTGGCCGTCGTAGAAGTTGACCAGCGCGGTGTCGGGGTCGTAGCCGTCGTCCGGGCGGCCGTAGGCGTCGGCCAGCGCGCGGCGGCCGAGGTCGCCGAGCCACGCGGGGAACGCGGCGACCCGCCGCCCGTTCACGTCGTGGGCGAGACGCGTGTACCGGTACGGCTGCCAGTGCCAGCCGACGCACACCGTCCGCACCGACATCACGCCGCCGCCGGGCAGCACGGTGTGCCGGATCGGCACCGGGCCGGTCGCCCACGCGCGGCAGGCGCGCACCAGGTCCTGCTGCTCGGCGAGGGACAACCAGCCGGGGACGTGCACCGCGCCCGGGGCGATCTCCCGGATCGGCAGGGGGATCACGATGATTCCCGGAAAATCAGATTTCGTCCTAGTCGCCATGTTGTGCCGTCGGTGTCGGCTCCGCGCATGCCTTCCAGTGTCCCAGGAGCGGCCAGGGCGACCGCGCGGGCCGTGGCCGCCGAACCGTACGTCCGGCGGGGATCCCAGTCGGTGCTGCGGCGCAGGCGCTCGCTCATCCCGGCCCATCCCGCCGGCGCGCCCGCGACCACCCAGGCGTCGGGTTCCCCCGCCGTGAACCGCCTGGCCTGGCGCAACCAGGACGCCGCCGTCTCCGGCCAGGCGACCACCGCGAGCACCGTCCCGTCCCAGGCGTCCGCGAACGCCTCGGCCAGGCGGGCGCCGTCCCGGCCGTGGCCGACGACGACGGCCCGCGCCCGTGGGCGCTGGGCCCGGACGAGGGTGAGCAGCGCGTCCAGCTCGGCCGTCAGCTCGCCGGTCATGTCGCGTCGTGGAGGACCAGGCCGAGGGTGTGCCGCAGCCCCGAACGCACGGTGCTGACCCCGTGCCGCACCGGCGAGGCCGACCAGCCGCGCGAGGAGCGCACCGGCCGGTCGCGGGTGGTGAAGATCAGCCCGTGACCCTGCGGCAGCGCGGTCACCGTGCCCCGCGACTGGGCCCTCGGCCGCTGCTCCACCAGCAGGAACTCGCCCCCCGTGTAGTCCTCGCCGGGCCGGTCGAGCCCGATGACGACCTGCAGCGGGAACACGAGGTCGCCGTACAGGTCGCGGTGGAGCGCGTTCCAGTCGTTCTCCCGGTAGCGCAGCAGGATGGGGGTCGGCTTGGTCTGTCCCGCCGCGTGGCACATGTCCAGCCACTCGCCGAAGTCGTCCGGCCAGGGCGCGGGCTGCCCCAGCCGGGCCGCCCAGTCGCGGGCGATCGGCAGCAGATACGGATAGAACGCCGCCCGCAACTCCTCGACCAGCGGCGGGAACGGCCGGCGGAAGTACCGGTACTGGCCGGAGCCGAACCGGTGGCGGGCCATGTCGACCGTCGAGCGGAACCGGCCGGCCTCGTCGTACAGGCCGGAGATCTCCGCGCACTCCCCGGGCGAGAGCAGCCGGGGCGTCAGCGCGCAGCCGTGGGCGTCGAGCTCCCCGGCCAGCCGCTGCCAGTCGGCCCCTTCGACCCGCGGCGTCATGACGACACGCTCCAGAGCTGCGGCTGCAGGACGCCTTCGAGGGTGAGCAGGTCGCACTTGCGTTCCAGGCCGCCCGCGTAGCCGGTCAGCGCGCCGTTCGCGGCGACCACCCGGTGGCAGGGGACCACGACGAGCAGCGGGTTCGCGCCGATCGCGGCGCCGACCGCCCGGACCCGGTCCCGCGCCACGCCGGCGCGGGCGGTCAGCTCGCCGTAGCTCGTGGTCGTCCCGTACGGCAGCGCCGCCACCTCCCCCCACACCCGCTGCTGGAACGCCGTCCCGCGGGCGGCCAGGGGCAGGTCGAACGAGGTACGCCCGCCCGCGAAGTACTCGCCGAGCTGCCGTTCGGCCTCCCCGAACGCGGCCGGCTCCCGGCGTCCGGGCGGCGCGCCCACGTCGAACGACACGCGGGTCAGCCGCCCGGCGCCGTCGCCGACGAGGAGAATCTCGCCCAGCGGACTGTCGATGATGGTGTGGATGTCCATACTCTCTACAACACCGGCGCGCCCGCGGAAGTCAGCGGTTTTCGGACGTCGTGGCTGGATGGGAGAGGAAGTTCATGGCCGAGTCGCGAGAGCACACCTTCACCGGCACGCGGGGGCTGAACGTCGTCCGCGAATGGCCGCACGACCGGCCCCGCTACATCGCCCTCCTGGTCCACGGATACGGCGAGCACATCGGCCGCTACGAGTACGTCGCCGACCGTCTCGTCCGGCACGGCGCCGCCGTCCACGGACTCGACCACATGGGCCACGGCAGGTCGGCGGGCGAACGCGTGCTCGTCGAGGACTTCGAGGACGTCGTCACCGACGTGCACACCGTCGAGGAACGCGCCAGGGCCGACCATCCCGGCGTCCCGGTCGTGCTGATCGGCCACTCCATGGGCGGCATGATCGCCGCCCGGTACGCCCAGCGCTACGCCGAGGGCCTGACCGCGCTGGTGCTGTCGGGCCCGGTGATCGGCGAGTGGGAGGTCATCCCCGCGCTGATGGCGCTCGACGAGCTGCCCGACATCCCCATCGACCCGGCCACGCTCTCCCGCGACCCGTCGGTGGGGGCGGCGTACGCGGACGACCCGCTGGTCTGGCACGGGCCGTTCAAGCGGGCCACGGTGGAGGCGTTCGCCGCGATGCTGGACACGATCGCCAAGGGCGGCACGTTCGGCGCCCTGCCCACGTTGTGGGTGCACGGCGAGGACGACCAGCTCGTACCGCTGGCCGGCAGCCGGACCGGGGTGGAGGCGGTCAAGGGCAGCGACCTGACCGAACGCATCTACACAGGCGCCCGCCACGAGGTCTTCAACGAAACCAACAGGGACGAGGTCATCGACGACGTCCAAACCTTCGTAGACCGAGCACTGGACAACCGGTAGCGGGGGGCTGCTGGCAGCTGGGCAGCCAGTAGCCAGGGCGGCGCGTGCGTGGCTTGCTGGGCGCTGGCCTTCCGGCAGCCGGGGGTCTGTGCGGTGGGCTGCTGGGCGGCCCGCAACCGGCAGTGACGCGAGCCGTTGGCTGCCGGGTGCGAGGCAGCTGGTGGTCAGGCGTGGCTCGTGTGCTGGGCGCCTGGAAGCCAGCGGTGGCTCGTGTGGTGGGCTGCCAGGGGCTACTGGGCGACCGGTAGCCAGAGGTGCCCCTTGCCGTGGGTGCGGCTGAGCTCGATCTTCCAGCAGCCGGGCTTGGGGAAGACGAGCCCGGTGCCCCATTCGTCCCCCGGCCGGTGCCAGGACGACCCGCCGTGCTCCTCGGGTCCCCAGGCGAGGCGGGCGGCGGTGCCGTCAGGAAGGGACGCCCTGACCGTCAGCGGCCCTTCCCCGGTCATCCGCCACACGATCTTGGTGGTCTGCTTCCGGTGAAGCGGCAGCCCGGACACGAATAACAACCCCCACACCTCGGCGTCCGCCGACACCCCCCGCACCTCCGGAAACCCTCCCCCTCCGACCACCGACGCCCCCCGACACCCCACCCCCGCACTCGGGCTCGGGCGGGCGTCGATGCTCAGGGTGGGGGTGGGGCTCAGCCTTGGGCCAGGGAGGGGACTGGCGTCGGTGCTCAGACCGGGCCCCGAGTCCGGGGCCGGAGTGGCGTCAGCGAGCGGCCTGAGGTCAGCGATCGGGTCAGGGGCGGTGCTCCCGCCGTGGGCGGCGTTCAAGTTGGGGGCGGTGCTCCGGCCGGGGGCGGCGTGCGGGCCGGGGGCGGTGTTCGGGTGGGGGCCGGTGCTCCGGCTGGAGGCGGGGTTCGGGCCGGAGGCCACGTTCGAGGGCGTGTCGGGGGTCGGGCTTGGGCTCCCGGCCCCGCCTCCGCCCGGTGTGATCCCCCAAGACGCGCTCACCGAGGCACCCGCGCCGCCCCTCTCGCCTCCGAACGAGGACCCGGCGCCACCACTCGCCCCCGCCCCCTTCCCAGAACCCCCGGCCGCCGCACACCCGACCCCCACCACAAGCGCCGCCACCGAGAACACCGCCATCTTCCTCATGCCCTCACCTACCCCCCACCCGCCCAAAAGGTTCCAACGGGACACGCAAGCCCACGGCATCCGAGATCCCCGCGCCCCCGGCGTCGCGGCGGTCCAAGAGCACCCGGCCCGACCACCGGCACCCGCCCGTGCCGGTCCAGGACGATCCGCCCCGCCGCACCAGAAGCCCCGCACTCGCGCCCATCCGGGCGTCCCCGGACAGCGTCATCGTGCGGCCGTCGCCGCGTCGGGACGGACGTGGGCCGTGTGCCCGTCGAAGGTGACGGACCCGTCAAAAAGGGCGTCTACCGAACCACCTCTCGCGCGAGGGGCGATTATCCATATGGTGTCCGGTAGAAGTAGATTTTGTCAGAAGGAGGTTCAGTGATGGACAGATTCAAGGCGCGGTTCGAGGTCGTGGACGAGCGGTTCGGCTTCGACGGTGGCGACGAGTACGTGGAGGTGCTGCATCGGGGCAGCCGCAAGGCCGAGGGCCCGGCCTACTTCCCGGCCGGGCGCTACCTGGTGTGGAGCGACATCCCCAACGACCGGCTCCTGCGCTGGGACGAGACGACCGGCGCCGTCGGCGTGTTCAGAAGCCCGGCGGGCAACGCCAACGGCAACACGGTCGATCGCGAAGGCAGGCTGGTCACCTGCGAACAAGGGGCGCGCCGGGTGACCAGGACCGAGCACGACGGGTCGATCACCGTGCTCGCCGACAGCTACCACGGCAAGCGGCTCAACAGCCCCAACGACATCGTCGTCAGGTACGACGGCACGATCTGGTTCACCGACCCGCGCTACGGCATCACCGGCTACTACGAGGGCAGCCCGGCCGAGAGCGAGATCGGCGCGGACCACGTGTACCGGCTCGACCCGGAAAGCGGTGAGCTGACCGTCGTCGCCGACGACTTCGTCCGCCCCAACGGGCTGGCCTTCTCTCTTGACCAGAGCCGGCTGTACATCGTGGACACCCGCGAGCGGCACATCCGGCTCTTTGACGTCGGCGACGACGGCACGCTGTCGGGCGGCAAGGTCTTCGCCGAGGAGTGGTTCGACGGGATCAGGCTCGACTGCTACGGCCGCGTCTGGGCCGCCGCCCTCGACGGCCTGCACTGCTACCACCCCGACGGCGGCCTGCTCTGCAAGCTCCTGCTGCCCGAGTCGGTCTCGAACCTGACCTTCGGCGGCGTCAAGCGCAACGACCTGTTCATCACCAGCTCGGCCGGTGACCTGTACTCCATCCGAGTCACCTTCGCCGGGGCCGGCGACCGCTAGGGCCGGCACGGACCGCGGATGCGGCAGACGGTTCGCGGGCCCGCCGGGACGGGCCCTTCGCCCCGATCGGCAAACGGTTCGCGGGCCCGCCGGACGGGCCTTTCCGCCCCGATCGGCAGACGGTTCGCGGCCCACCGGACAGGCCCCTCCGCCTCCGACGGACGCTGAGTCGCACAGGGCGGCCACCGGCGGCCGGAAGGCCGGCCCGTCCGCTCTACCTACCGGACACGAACGGCATCCTGCCCCCAGGGCGATGATTTTCGGCCTTCCACGAGGTCTGTATGAATCGAGGAGGCGACATGGACGAACGGGCACGGGCGTTGACGGCAGGGGTGGCGTTGCTGGAGCGGGCCATCGACTACACCTTGGGCAGCCTGCGCGTGGTGAGCCCACACGTGCTGTGCCGGCCCACCCCGTGCTCCCGCTGGAACCTCCAGGAGCTCCTGGACCACATGCAGGACTCCTTCGAGGCCCTGAACGAGGCCGCGCTCGGCCACATCGCCCCCGCCCGCAGGCCCGTGCCGGTCGGCGGCCCGGCGCCCGGCAACCCGGCGCTGCTGCTCAGGGACGGCGCGACGGAGGTGCTCGGCACGTGGGCGGGCACGATCGAGGCCGGGATGGTCGCGGTGGGGAACGTGCCCATGACCACTCCGATGGTGGCCGCGGCGGGCGCCATCGAGATCACCGTGCACGGCTGGGACATCGCGCGGGCCTGCGGTGAACACCGCCCGATCCCGCACGCCCTCGCCGAAGAGCTGCTGGATCTGGCCCAGCTCTTCGTCACCGACGAGGACCGCCCGTTCCGCTTCGCCGCCCGGCTGCGGCCGCCCCCGCTGGGCACCGCCCAGGACCATCTCCTCGCCTACCTCGGCCGCCACCCGAACTGACGGCAGCACCGGCCCCCCACCCGGCGGCGGCACCCCGTACGATCGAAGAGGGACACCGGGGCCCGGCATCCGTCCGGCCGGTCGCGGGCCAGGCGCCTCGACCAGGTCGGCCAGCGTGATGGCGACGACCGTTCTTCGTGCGGCCGTCGCCATCACCCCGAATCGCGGCTCGCCCTGCTCCCGGAACTGAGCCGGGGACGGGCGTCAGGCGTCTTCGTCGGCCGCCCCGACGACCTCCAGGACCTGATCCCCGTATTTGGCGAGTTTGTTCTCCCCGACCCCGTTGACCCTGCTCAGCTCCGCCAGTGAGGACGGCGCCAGCGTGGCGATCTCCCGCAGCGTGGCGTCGTGGAAGATGACGTACGCGGGCACGCCCTGCTCCTTGGCGACCGCGCCCCGCCAGGCCCGCAGCCGTTCGAACAGCGGCGCGGCCTCGGCGGACAGCTCGGCGGCCGGCTGGCCCTTCGCCCCGGACGACCCGGACGACGACCCGGACGACGACCTGGACGCCCGGGACGCCGGGCGGGCCGTGTCGCGGCGCAACGGCACCTCCCGCTGCCCGCGCAGCACGTCGGCGCTGGCGTCGGTGAGCACCAGCGTGCCGTGGTCGGACTCCACCGCGAGCAGGCCCTGCGCCAGCAGTTGCCGGGCCACGCCGTGCCACTCGGCGTTGCCCAGGTCGGTGCCCACGCCGAAGACGGTCAGCGAGTCGTGGCCGTGCTGGAGCACCTTGGCCGTCTTCTTGCCGAGCAGGATGTCGACCACCTGCCCCACGCCGAACTTCTGGCCGCGCTCCCGCTTCAGCCGCAGCACGGTGGACAGCACCTTCTGGGCGGCGATCGTGCCGTCCCAGGACTCGGGCGGGCTCTGGCAGGTGTCGCAGTTGCCGCAGGGCTCGGCGCCCTTCTGCCCGAAGTAGTCGAGCAGCATGACCCGGCGGCAGCCGGCGGTCTCGCACAGCGCCAGCATGGCGTCGAGGTGGAGGACCTGGCGGCGGCGGTGGGCCTCGTCGCCCTCCAGGGCCATGCGCCGGTGCTGGACGACGTCTTGCAGGCCGTAGGCCATCCAGGCGGTCGCGGGCAGGCCGTCGCGCCCGGCGCGGCCGGTCTCCTGGTAGTAGCCCTCGACCGACTTGGGCAGGTCGAGGTGGGCGACGAAACGCACGTCGGGCTTGTCGATGCCCATGCCGAACGCGATGGTGGCCACCACGATCAGCCCGTCCTCCCGCAGGAAGCGGGACTGGTGGGCGGCGCGGGTGCGGGCGTCGAGCCCCGCGTGGTAGGGGACCGCCGCGATGCCGTGGTCGGCCAGGAACGCGGCGATCTTCTCCACCGACGAGCGCGACAGGCAGTAGACGATGCCGGAGTCGCCCGGGTGCTCGGTGCGCAGGAAGTCGAGGAGCTGCCGCTTGGGGTCGCTCTTGGACGTGATGCGGTAGTGGATGTTGGGCCGGTCGAAGCCGGCCACGAAATGGCGGGCCTGGTCGAGGCCGAGCCGGGTGGAGATCTCGGCGTGGGTGGCCGGGGTGGCGGTGGCGGTCAGCGCGATGCGCGGCACCTGCGGCCAGCGCTCGCGCAGCTCCGACAGGGCGAGGTAGTCGGGGCGGAAGTCGTGGCCCCACTGCGCCACGCAGTGGGCCTCGTCGATGGCGAACAGCGAGATCTCGCCCTTGGCCAGCAGCCGCATCGTGGCCTCGACGCGCAGCCGCTCGGGGGCGAGGTAGAGCAGGTCGAGCTCGCCGGCCAGGAACTCGGCCTCCACGAGCTGGCGCTCGTCGAAGTCCTGGGTGGAGTTGAGGAAACCGGCCCGCACGCCGAGCGCGCGCAGCGCGTCGACCTGGTCCTGCATGAGCGCGATCAGCGGCGAGACGACGACCCCCACCCCAGGACGCACGAGCGCCGGGATCTGGTAGCACAGCGACTTGCCGCCGCCGGTGGGCATGAGCACCAGCGCGTCGCCGCCGCCGACGACGTGGTCGATGATCTCCTGCTGACCCGCCCTGAACGAGTCGTAACCGAAGACGCGGTGGAGAGCCTCGGTGGGGGTATCCATGCGGCTACCTTACGTGGTCGTCGGCCGACGTTCCGTCAGTTCCGCCGACGGCGGACCGCGGGTCTCAGGTCGGCTCGGCGGGCAACGCGGCCTCTCGCTCCGGCGCCCGCCCGTACCGATCGTAGGCCACCAGCGAGAGCGCTCCGAGCACGCAGGCGGCCGCCACCGAGGCCATCACCGCCGGGTATCCGGCGACCTGCGCCACCGCCGCCGACAGCAGCGGGGCCACGGCCTTGGACACCGTGACGGGCAGGGCGAGCGCGCCGCTCAGCGTCGCGTACGCGGCCGTGCCGTACCGGTCGGCCAGCAGGGCGGGACGGGCGATCGTGGCCACCCCGAACCCCAGCCCGAACAGCACCACCCCCGCGATCGCCCCCGCCACGCTGTCACCCGCCAGCGGCAGCAGCAGCGCGGCCACCCCCTGGACGGCGAACATGGCCGCCGTGACCAGCGCCACCGGCCACCGGCTCTGCAGCCCCGTCGTGACCAGCCGCCCGGTCACCGACAACACGCCGAGCAGCCCGGCCACGCTGGCCGCGAACAACGGCGGATGCCCGAGCGCGATCAGGTACGTCACCAGCAGCACCCCCATGACCGCCACCGCGCCCGTCTGGGCCAGGAAGGCGGCCACCAGCAGCCAGAACGGCCGTTCGCGCAGCGCCGAGCCGACGATCGCCCGACGCCGGGCCGGCGGCGCGGACGCCCCCCGCCCCCGCACGGCCAGCGCGTGCAGCGGCACGGCCGTCAGCGCGTACCCGGCGGCCAGGACGACCAGCGCCTGCCGCCAGCCGTACCGGTCCACGAGGAACCCCGTCAGCGGCAGGAAGATGCTGGAGGCGAACCCGGCCACCACCGTCACGGCGAGCAGCGCGCGCGCCCGCCGGGCCGGGTGGAACCAGGCGACGATCACCGCGAAGGCCGCCTCGTAGAGCACCATGGCCGAGGCGATCCCGAGCGCCGCGCACACCAGGTAGAGCTGCGTCACGGTGCGCACCTGCGACCAGGCGAGCACCGCGAGCCCGCCCAGCAGCGACCCGGCCGTCATCAGCGCGCGCCCGCCGTGCCGGTCGAGCCAGCGTCCGACGAGGGGGGCGACCAGCGCGGAGACCAGCACCGACACCGTGATCGCGCCGGTGAGCTGGGCGACCCCGGTCCGCAGGTCGCGGGCCATCGGCGGGATGAACACCGAGAACGCGTAGTAGAGCACGCCGTAGCCGGCCGTCTGCGTGATCGCGAGCGCCCCGACCACGCGGGCCGGCGACCTCGGACCGGGTACGGCGATCACGCCCTGGTTCGTTCCCGTTCACCAGCCGGAAATACGGTGACAATGGTCACCCTGCGAGCGAGTAGCGTCGAACGCATGAGTCTTTCCTACGTGGTGACCGGCGGCGGGCGTGGCATCGGGAAGGCCGTGGTCCAGCGGCTCCTGGGGGAGAAGGACACCGTCGTCGTCATCGACCGCGACGGCGGCTCGCTGTCCTGGACGGGCCCCCGCGTCATCCCCGTCGTGGGCGACGCGGCCGACGACGAGCTGGTCTCCTGGGCCGCCGACCGGGCCGAGGAGGCCGGCACGCTGGCGGGCTGGGTCAACAACGCGGCGATCTTCCGTGACGCCTCCGTGCACGACGCCCCGATCGCCGAGGTCAGGCAGCTGATCGCGGCCAATCTGGACCTGGCGCTGGTGGGCTGCGCGGTCGCCGTCCGCCGCTTCCTCGCGGCGGGCACGCCGGGCGCGATCGTCAACGTCACCTCCCACCAGGCCACGCGGGCGGTCCCCGGCAGCCTGCCCTACGCCACCGCGAAGGCCGCGACCGAGGGCCTGACCCGGTCGCTGGCCGTCGAGTACGGCCGGTACGGCATCAGGGTCAACGCCGTCGCGCCCGGCTCGGTGGCCACCGAACGCTACGAGGACTTCCTGGCCTCCAGGACCGCGGACGAGGTGGTGGACGTCGAACGCGAGATGGCCAGGGTGCACCCCCTGGGCCGGGTCGCCTTCCCCGGCGAGGTGGCCTCGGTCGTGGCGCACCTGCTCTCGCCGGACGCCTCGTTCGTCAACGGGGCGACGATCCCCGTGGACGGCGGCCGGACCGTCCTCGGGATGGACCCCGAAGCCAGGGAATGAAAACCATTGCCATCCGGTTGAGAGGGGCATGAAGAAGAACCTGCACCCCTCGTACCGTCCGGTCGTCTTCCGCGACCCGAGCGCCGGCTTCGCCCTCCTCACCCGCTCGACCCTGACGAGCAACAGGACCGTCGAGTGGGAGGACGGCAGGACCTACCCGGTCGTGGACGTCGACGTGTCGTCGGCCAGCCACCCGTTCTACACCGGCCGCAGCCGCGTCCTCGACACCGAGGGCCGCGTCGAGCGCTTCAACCAGCGCTACGGCAAGAAATGACAGCCAAGGCTTGACCCGCCCCCGTACGTTCCGCGCCTTCCGGCCGGAACGGCCGGGGGTTTCGGCATGTCACGCCAAGGAGGCACCGGGCGGGCATGCTGGGGCTACTGGTGGGTACAAGGCTTTCACCGGCGTGGGAGCAATGGTGATCGCGATGGGTCTCTCTGGAAGGGAACGCCGCATCCTCGCTGAGATCGAGCAGGGCCTCGAACGGGACGACCCCGAGCTGGCCCGGCGCGTGGCGGCAATCAACAGGATCGAGTCCGACGGTATCGACTACCCGCAGGCCTACGGTGACCGGCTACGAGTGTGGGCGCTGACCCATGTCTGGATCATCTTCGGGGTGGCCGCCGCGGTGATCCTGCTGCTCCTGCTGGCCGTGCTCACCACCTGACCGACCGTGCTCACCACCTGACCGGGCGTGCCCGCCACGTGACGGCCCGCCGCGCCGGCGCCTGAGCACCGCCAGGTCCACGGCGGCCACCACGGCCACCGCGGCGGCCAGGGCGGCCTCCCAGACCCACACCTGCTGTCCCGTGGCCATCGCGCGGGTCACGAAGAAGACCGCCGCGGCGACGGCGGCGACCAGGGCGATCCACGACAGCACCCGCCTCGCCCGCAGCGGGCTGCGCGCGGTCACCGGCTCGGTGCCCGCGCGGTTGCGCAGCCACATCCCGCTCTCCCCTCAGGCCAGGCACCGCAGCGCGGCGGCGACCCGCGGGTTCAGCCCGTCGGTCGGCAGCCGCCCCACGGTGGCCTCCACGAACTCCGGGTACGACAGCGACGCGCTGCCCCCGTCGACGCTCACCCAGATCTGCTCGGCCGTCTGCTCCACCTGCGCCCGCGAGTCCTGCTCGGCCAGCACGAACCGCCCGACGGCGACCCGCCAGAACGTCCGGTCGTCGATCTCCTCCTGCGCCACCGGCGCGCCGACGTCGTCGGCGTGGGTGGCGTACTCGGAGTCGTAGTGGAAGGTCTGCAAGCCCACCGGGTACGGGCCCGCCATCGTGTCGATCAGCGCGTCGGGGCCGAGTGCGCGCATACGCTCGCGCGTCTCGCCGTTCTTGGCGCGCCACTCCTGGAGCACCTCCTCGACGGGCACGTCGCGGCGCTGCCGTACGGACCACTCGTTGAAGTCGTTGAACCCGGTCACCCCCTCGGCGGCCACCCGGGTCAGCAGCTCCTGCACGGTGCCGTCGAGACAGGCGTGGTTGTACGCCTCCTCACCCGCCAGATGGGCCAGCACGTCACGGACCGACCACCCGTCGCAGCGGGACGGACGCGCCCAGCCCGACTCGTCGAGCCCGGCGAAGAACCGGTCGAGCCGGGCCGCCTCGGTGTCGAAGATGTCGAACGGGTCGAAGTCTCTGAGCAGCTCCTCAGCCATACATCCGGACGTACCCCTCAGGCCCCGACTTTCACTGCCAGTGACCCCAGTTCCGCCCTGGCCCGCTCGTACTCGGCGCGGCACGACGGGACGCGCTCGGCCGGCACCCAGCCGCCCTTGGCGATGCGGGCGTACTTGGCGGGGTCGGCGCCGTACAGGAGGCAGGCGAACGTGGCGGCGGCGGCCGTCCCCGACAGGTGGTCGGCGTGGGTGTGGGCGGCCAGCAGGTGGCGGGCCTCGGCGGCGGCCACCACGTGGCCGCCGTCGCGCGCCGCGAGCGTCAGCGCGGCGAACCGGTCGGCCTGCGGCTCGTCGGCGGGCAGGCCGTTGAGCGCGGCCAGGGCGTGGCCGAGCTGGTGGTGGTAGAGGGCGGCCAGGGCGCCGTCCACGCGGGTGGCGGTGGTGCGCCGGTCGGCCTCCTCCGTCTCGGAGATGCCGGTGAGCGTGCGGTCGATCTTGGCGACCAGCGAGTAGCAGATCGTGATCCGCCGCCGGTCGCCGTTCCAGGTGGCGCGGGGGGCGTCGCAGCCGCGGGCGACGACCTGGACGCCGCCGAGCCGGGTGCGCAGCACGCCGCTGTCCTTCAGGAGCTTCCTGGCGTGCTGCTCGCGGGCCGTGCCGGCGGGTTCGTAACGGACCGAAGGGGCCGCCCCCAACGTGCTCGTCAGGCTCAGGACGAGGGCGATCAGGGGGTGGGGCATATGGGGGCTCCTGTCGGATCGACGCTGTGTCCGCGAGACGGCGGGCCGCCTCCTTTGCAAATGGGACAGTCCATGCGGCGATCCGCTGATCGATAAACCTCGCCGGCGGCAAAAGAATCAGGAAATGCCGGAGGCCCGGCTCCCACCAGGGGAACCGGGCCTCGGCGATCAATCAGCGGTGGTGCCAGGAGCGGTAGACCTTGACGTAGTCGCGACGGCTCTCGGAGCCGTTGAGCTCGTCGTCACCCTCGAAGACGGCCTTGAACGTGCCGCTCTTCCAGGCGCGGGTCTTGGTGGCGAACTTGCCGCCCCAGGAGGTCTTGGCCGAGGCGACCCACTTCCAGCCGCTGGAGCCGTTGGCGCGGTAGTAGACGCTCACCTTCTCGCCGCGCAGACCCTCCCAGCCTTCGTCATCGACCTGAAGGCGACCGGAGAAGTAGATCGAGCGGCCCTGACGGACCTTGTAGGGGTCGGCCGTGAAGCGCGTGATGCGGGTGTCGGCCTTGCCCTTCTGGATCTCGACGGCGAAGAACGCCGAGTCGGTGGCGACCTGCTTGTTGTCCTTGTCGAAGGCCACGGCGGTGGCCTTCCACTTGCCGGCGAAGTCGCCCTCGGTGAACGGGACGGCGAAGCGCCAGCCCTCGAGGTCCTTGACGTCCTTGGCACGGAAGGTGCGGACGTCGCCCTCCGGAGCCACGCTCAGCGTGACCTTCTTGACGTCGGAGCTGGCCCCGATGTCGAAGTACGCGGTGGTCTCGCTGCCGGCCTTCACCACGACCGGGTTGGGGGTGATGTCGCGGATCTTGAGTTCGGTGGCGTGCTTGGTCGCGGTGGCGGAGGCGGCGCCCGCGCCGGAAACCAACATGGCCCCGCCGACGAAGGCGGTGATGATTCCTACTGCGATCTTTCTCATGAGGGTGCTGATTCCTCTCCCCGTATCGACTCGAAGCCGGCGCCGGGGCGCGCCGGCTTCCTCTACTACTTAGAGGCAGAGGTTGGGGAAAAGGTTCGCTAAAGATACAGAAAATATTTGATCACGGTCCTAACCAGGACTTATGCGAAAAAATCAATCCGCGCAGTCGTGACCAACTACAGTCTGGCTCATGACGGACGTCTACGCGCTCGGTGAGCCGCTCGGAGTGGTCTCCAGCGGCCGGGTGCGGCACGAGAACGAGGCCAGACTGGACGTCTGCGGGCCCGAGTTCACCCTGGTGATCGCCCTGTCCAGGCTGGGCCACCGCTGCGCGTACGCCGCCCGGGTGGGGGACGACGAGCTGGGCGCCAGGGCGCTGACCGTGCTCAGGGGCGAGGGCGTGGACGTCGAGGACGTGCGGGTGGTCGAAGGGGCGCGTACCGGGATGGTGCTCAGGGAGGTGCGCGTCGGCCGCGAGCCGGTGACCGCCCAGTACCGCACCCGCTCGGCCGGGTCCCGGCTGTCGCCCGGCAACGTGCCGATGGACCGGGTGGGCGCCGCCAAGATGCTGTACGTGACCGGCGTCACGGCGGCCCTGAGCAGGGACGCGCTCGACGCCGTGCACGCCGCCATGAGCGCGGCGCGGACGGCCGGGGTGATGATCTCGTTCTCCGTCGATTACGTGCCCGAGTTGTGGCCCTCGGTCCGGGAGGCCGAGGAGGTGCTCGGCGAGCTGGCCTGCCAGTCCCACCTGCTCTTCCTCGCCCAGGACGAGCTGGACCTGGTCAAGCCCGCCCTCACCCCCGAGCGCGAGGTCGTGGTCGACCGGGGCGCCAAGGGCGCCAGCGTGCGCGCCGACCGCATGCGTTACGACGTGGCCGTCCCGCAGGTGCCCGTCGTGGACATGGCGGGCTCGGGCGAGGCGTTCGCGGCCGGTTACATCAGCGCCGCGCTCGACGGCCTGACGCCGCAGGAACGGCTGCATCGGGGTGCGCTGCTGAGCGCGGCGGCGATGGCGAGCGTGAGCGATTGGCAAGGCTTGCCGTCCAGGGCGGAGCTATGACGCAGGTTTTCGCAACCGGTTGACGTGATTGCGCAAACATTTGACTGGCGATTGTCGTGCGGCACCCCGCATTTCTTCCGTCCGGTGCGCCGAAATTGTCGGGAAGGGCGTCCTGGGCGGGAGTGGGAAGGGGCAGCTGTGGCTACGTAAGTGATCGCAAGCGCTTGCGCGGAAGGCCGTATAGTTTGCGCATGACGCGACGACTCGCAGAGGTGGCGAAGAAGGTCGGGGTGAGCGAGGCGACGGTCAGCCGCGTGCTCAACGGCAAGCCGGGTGTGTCCGACGCCACCCGCGAGGCCGTGCTGACCGCGCTCGACGTGCTCGGCTACGAACGTCCCACCCAGTTGCGCGGCGACCGGGCCCGCCTGGTCGGCCTGGTGCTCCCCGAGCTGCAGAACCCGATCTTCCCCGCCTTCGCCGAGGTCGTCGGCGGCGCGCTGGCCCAGCAGGGTTTCACCTCGGTGCTCTGCACCCGCACGGTCGGCGGCGTCTCCGAGGCCGACTACGTCGATCTGCTGCTCCAGCAGCAGGTCAGCGGCGTGGTCTTCGCCGGTGGCCTCTACGCCCAGGCCGACGCCTCGCACGACCACTACGAGCTGCTGCACGAGCGCAAGCTGCCGACCGTCCTGGTCAACGCGGCCGTCGAGCGGCTGGACTTCCCGCAGGTCTCCTGCGACGACGTGGTGGCCGCCGAGATGGCCCTGTCCCACCTGCGCGCGCTCGGCCACGAACGCGTCGGCATGGTGCTCGGCCCGAAGGACCACATGCCCTCCCGGCGCAAGCTGGAGACGTTCCAGGCCCGGGGCGGCGACCCGCGGCTCGTCGAGCACACGATGTTCTCCCTGGAGGGCGGGCACGCGGCCGCGTCCAGGCTGGTCAAGCAGGGCGTGACCGGCGTGATCTGCGCCAGCGACCTGCTCGCGCTCGGCACGGTCCGGGCGGCCAGGCGGGCCGGCCTCGACGTGCCGGGGGACGTCTCGGTCATCGGCTTCGACGACTCGGCGCTGATGAACTGCACCGAGCCGCCGCTGACCACGGTCCGCCAGCCGATCGACGCGATGGGCCGGGCCGCCGTCGACCTGCTGGTGGCCCAGATCGACAAGGCCGTGGTGCCCGCCGACGAGCTGCTGTTCGAGCCGGAGCTGGTGGTCAGGGCCTCGACGGCGCGGGCCCGCGGCTGACCTCGCCCGCACGTGCGCCCGGCCGCTACTTCCCGTACATTCGGGCAAATGTGGATCGAGCGGGCCAGGGGGCTCTACGAACGCGGGATCTACGCAGGGGACGACGCCGCGCTCGCCGCGTCCGACCGTGAACTGGACGCGGTCGAGGCCGCGTTGTGCCTGGCCAGAGGCCGGGTCCTGCACGTGCGCTTCGTGCAGGGTGGCGAGGCGGACCCGCGCGAGCTGGCGCTGTTCGAACGGGCCGGCGCGCTGTTCAAGGCGGTCGGCGACCGGCGCGGGGAGGGGGAGTCGGCGTTCTGGGAGGGCTGTTACCACCAGGTCGTCGAAGGCGATCTCGACCGCGCGCTGCCCCTCTTCCGCCGCGCCGGGGAACTGGCCGCGGAGACGGGGGACCTGGCCACGCTCGCGGAGGTGCTCAGGCACCAGGGGATCGCGGCCCACCGGTCCGGGCGGCTGGACGAGGCGCGCGAGAGGCTGACGGAGTCGTCGCGGCTGCGCCGGGAACTCGGGTCGCCGGCCGGGGTCGCGTCCAACCACGTCGGGCTGATCCGCATCGCGGTCGCCCAGGGGCGGCACGACGAGGCCCTGGCGCTCGCCGACGAGGCCCGCGCCCTGGCCGCGTCGTGCGGCGCCGACCGCGTCGCCGCCCACGTGGAGGAGGCCCGCGCCACCATCCCGACCTGACCCCGGCCTGGCCAGACCTTGACCCGACCTGCCTCGGCCCTGACCCCCGCCTGCCGCGCGTCACGCGCACAGGCAGCGGACGAACTCGCGTACCAGCGCGCGCACCGACGGCCTGCGGTCGTCGCGCCGCCAGACGATGGCCAGCCTGCTCGGCGGCAGCCCGGTCACCGGCCGGGCCACCACGTCGTCGCGCCGGTAGAGCTCGGCGTTCCCGGCCGAGACCAGCGCGACGGCCCGCCCGGACGCCACCACCTCGAACGCCTCCTCAGCCGTCTCCGCCTCCGCCCCGACCAGCGCCGGGCCGGTGCGCCGGTCGGCGGCCAGCCAGAAGTCCCGCATCGGCCCCGCCGTGCGCGGCAGCGCGACGAACGGCTCGCCGGCCAGCTCGGCCAGCCCGACCTCCATCCGCCCGGCCAGCCGGTGCCCGGCGGGCAGCGCCACCCACCGCTCCTCGGTGCTCACCACCGTCCAGTCGTAGGCGCCGTCGTCGAGGACGGGCAGCCAGGCGACCGCGACGTCCACCTGCCCGTCGCCCAGCCCCACGGTCGGGTCGCCCCAGGTGATCTGGCGGAAGCGCAGCTCCCACCCCGGCAGCGCCTCCACGATGGACGGCACCAGCCCCCGCCCGATCCGCGTCTGGAACCCCACGGTCAGCGTGCGCTCCTCGCGCGCCGAGGCCACCGCGCGCCGCGCGTCCTCCCACTGCTCGATGATCTGCCGGGCCAGCGGCAGCAGCGCGGCCCCGGCGGCGGTCAGCGCCACGGTCCGCCGGTCGCGGTCGAACAGCCTGGCCCGCATGGACAGCTCAAGCTGCCTGATCTGCCTGCTCAGCGAGGGCTGGGAGATGAACAGCCGCTCGGTGGCCGCCCGCGTGAAGCTCAACTCCTCCGCGACCGCCACGAAATACCGCAGATCACGGATATGGGCATCCATAGCAAGAAGCTATAACAGCCGGTCTTGGACGCCCGCGAAGTCCCCGCCGCACGATGGAGCTCCACCGATGAAGGAGCACGCAATGAGTGAGTTCGCAGGCAGGATCGCGCTGGTCACGGGGGCCTCGCGCGGCATCGGACGGGCCGTGGCGCGACGCCTGGCCGCCGGCGGCGCCCGTGTGATCGTCCACTACGCCACCAACGACGACCTGGCCAAGGAGACGGTCGCCGAGATCGAGAACGCCGGCGGACAGGCGTACGCGGTCAAGGCCGCCTTCGAGGACGGCGTGGACGCCCTGTTCGACGGCCTGCGCGACGACCGGCTGGACATCGTGGTGAACAACGCCGCCATCCTGGGGGGAGTGCTGAACTCGGTGACGCCCGAGCAGTTCGACCGGGTGTTCGCGGTGAACGTGCGGGCGCCGTACTTCGTCATCGAACGGGCGCTGCCGCTGCTGAACGACGGCGGCCGGATCATCAACGTGTCCTCGGCGGTCGTCCGCATCGCGCTGCCCGACGTCGTGTACTCGATGACCAAGGGCGCGCTGGACACGCTCGGCTTCACCCTGGCCCCGCTGCTCGGCCCGCGCGGCATCACCGTGAACACCGTCTCCCCGGGCGTCACCGAGACCGACATGAACGCCTGGCTGCGCGAAGACCACGACGGCGTCGCCGAGCGGCGCGTCACCGAGGTCACCGCGCTCGGCCGCATCGGCCGCCCCGAGGACATCGCCGACGCCGTGGCGCTGCTGGCCCGGCCGGACGCCCGGTGGATCACCGGCCACGTGCTCGACGCCACCGGCGGCTACTTCCTCGGCCCGGCGCAGGGCGTCGTGCCGGTCTGAGAACGGGCCCGAGCACGGGCCCCGTCAGCGGGAACGGCCGGTGGGGTCGCGCAGCCAGCCGTCGAGGACGGCGCGGGCGGCGGCCCGCTCCTCAGGGAAGCGCAGCGCCCTGGCCAGCGTCCACAGGACGGCCTGGAGAGCCCGCGCCTCGGCGAACACCGCCAGGGCCGGGTCGCCGGGATCGGCGCCGTAGGCCCGCACGGCCGCGCGGCCGTCGAGCCGCACGGTGCCGAGCAGGCAGGCCAGGTCCCAGCCCACGGGCCCGAACGTGGTCTCCTCGAAGTCGTTCCACAGCAGGCCGGCGGGCGTGACCAGCAGATTGCCCGGATGGGCGTCGCCGTGCACGGCCTGACCGCCGCCCGGCAGCCGGGCCGCCAGTCCGGCGCGGGCCTCGGCGAGCCGGGCCGACACCGCCGGCTCCAGGTCGGCGGCGAGCACCCGGAGCAGGTGCCCGGGCTCGTCGAGGACGGGCCCGAGGCGCGGCAGCGCGCCCGGATAGCCGCGCAGCGCCTCGTGCAGCTCGCGCAGCGCCCGCCCGAACACCTCGGGCGTCACCGGCCGCGACCCGTCGTGCTCGACGTGCCGCCAGAACGACACCGGCGCCCCGTCGCGCTCGTGCACCCGCGCCGGCAGCAGGTCGCTCGGCGGCACGACCGGCGCCCCCAGCTCGTGCAGGAACGACACCACCGCCAGCTCCCGGCGCATCGCCTCCTCGGGCCGGAGCCGGGCCAGGGCGGTGACCGTGGGCACCCGCGCCACGACCGGCGCCGGCCGCAGGTGGATCCGCAGGTTGTAGGAGTCCTTCAGCACGACGGGCTCGCGCACCGTGACGCCGTGCTCCTCGGCCACCGCGACGGCGGCGGCCACGGCCTCGCCGGCGGAGATCACCCGCGCGGCCCCGGCGGGCTCAGGCCGACTCACGGACCACCAGCTCGGTGGGCAGGATCACCGGTTCCCGCGAGCCGCCCTCGAACAGGCCGAGCAGCAGCCGGACCATGGCCGCCGCCTGCTCGGCGATCGGATGGCGCAGCGTGGTCAGCGGCGGCTCGGTGTACTTGGCCGCCTCGATGTCGTCGAACCCCACCACCGCGACGTCGTCGGGCACCCGCCGCCCGGCCTGGCGCAACGCCTGCAACGCGCCGACCGCCATCAGGTCGTTGCCCACGAACACGGCGTCGAGCGCCGGGTCGTCGCCGAGGAGCTGGCGCATCGCGATCGCGCCCGACTCCCGGGTGAAGTCGCCCACGGCCACGATCGAGCGGCGGTCGGAGTCGCGCAGCACGTTGCGGTAGCCGGTCAGGCGGTCCTGGCCGGCGATCATGTCCTGCGGGCCGGCGATGGTGGCGATCCTGCGCCGCCCCGACTCGACCAGGTGCCGGACGCCCGCCTCGGCCCCGCCCACGTTGTCGTTGTCGACGAACGGGATGTCGACCGGCACGGCCGGCCGCCCGTACGAGACCACGGGCACGCGCAGGCGCGACAGCGCGGCCGGCAGCGGGTCGGCGCCGTGCATGGAGATCAGCATGACGCCGTCGACGTGGCCGCCGGAGATGTACCGCTCCACCCGGGCGTGGCTCTTGGGCGAGGACGCCAGCATCAGCACGACCTGCTTGTTGACCGCCTCCAGCTCGTAGCTGGCCGACCTGATCGCCGTGGAGAACATCGGGTCCTCGGAGAAGACCCGGGTGCCCGGCTCGCTGACGACCAGGGCGATCGAGTCGGTGCGCTGGGTGACCAGGCTGCGCGCCGCCGAGTTGGGGATGTAGCCCAGCTCGTCGATCGCGCGCTGCACGGCGTCGCGGATGTGCGGCGCGACGGTCGTCTGGTTGTTGACGACCCTGGAGGCGGTCGCGCGGGAGACGCCCGCGCGGGCGGCGACCGCCTCCAGCGTCGGGCGTCTCATGACTGCACCAAGAGGGAGAGCACGGAAAAAAATCTACAGGCCGTTCCTGCTGATCACGTCGCGGTACCACAGAGCGCTGTCCTTGGGCACCCGGGCCTGCGTCGCGTAGTCCACGTGCACGATGCCGAACCTGCGCCGGTAGCCCTCGGCCCACTCGAAGTTGTCCAGCAACGACCACACCAGGTAACCGCGCAGGTCGGCGCCCGCCTCGACGGCCCGGTGCAGCTCGCGCAGGTGCCCGTCCAGGTACGCCACGCGCTCGTCGTCGTGCACCCGGCCGTCCTCGACCAGGTCGTCGAAGGCCGCACCGTTCTCGGTGACCATGAGCCCGACCTGCGGATAGTCCTTCGAGAGCCGGACGAGCAGCCGGGACAGGCCGTCGGGCACGATCGGCCAGCCCATCGCGGTGACCGGGGCGTCCGCCGTGGCGAAGCGCACGTCGTCCGAGCCCGGCCAGGCGGCGTCGGCGGGCAGCCCCGGGCCCGACTCGACCACGCACGGGTTGTAGTAGTTGACGCCTACCAGGTCGATCGGCGCGTTGATCAGCTCCAGGTCGCCGTCGTGGACGTGCGCGGTCCCGCCGTTGCGCGCCGCCGCCGCGAGGACCTCCTCCGGGTACCTGCCGTGCACCGCCGGGTCGAGGAACTGCCTGGTCAGCAGGGCGTGGACCCGTTCGGCGGCGGCCGCGTCCGCCTCGCCGGCGACCGCCGTGGGGTCGTTGACCTGGGCCGGGGTGAGCACCGGCGCGGAGTTGACCACGAGCATGATGCTGCGCGCCCCCGCCGCGCGCAGCCCGCGCGCCGCCAGGCCGTGGCCGAGCAGCAGGTGGTGGGCCGCGCGCATGGCCTGGCCAGGGTCGCGGCGGCCGGGCGCGTGCACGCCGTTGCCGTAGCCGAGGAAGGCCGACACCCAGGGCTCGTTGAGCGTCGTCCAGTGGGTCACCCGGTCGCCGAGCCGGTCGTGCACGGCCTGGGCGTAGTCGGCGAAACGGTAGGCCGTGTCGCGGTTCGTCCAGCCGCCGTGGTCTTCGAGGGCTTGGGGAAGGTCCCAGTGATAAAGCGTGACATAGGGCGAAATTTCGGCGGCTAGTAGTTCATCTACGAGCTTGTCGTAGAAGGCCAAGCCGCGCGGGTTGATCGGCCCCGTCCCCTCCGGCTGCACGCGCGGCCAGGCCACCGAGAACCGGTAGGCCCGCAGCCGCAGCTCGCGCATCAGCGCGACGTCGTCCTTGTACCGGTGGTAGTGGTCGCAGGCCACGTCGCCGGTGTCGTCGCCGGCGACCTTCCCGGGGGTGTGGGAGAAGGTGTCCCAGATCGAGCGGCCGCGCCCGTCCTCCTCGACCGCCCCCTCGATCTGGTAGGAGGCCGTGGCGGCTCCCCAGACGAATTCCTCGGGAAACTTCATCCCTTAACAGCTCCTTGCATGATTCCACCGATGATTTGCCTGCCGAACAGGGCGAAGACCGCCACGAGCGGCAGGACGCCGACCGCCGTGCCCGCCAGGCCCAGCACGTAGTCGTTGACGTAACCGCTGGCCAGCGTCGACAGAGCCACCTGGACGGTCGGGTTGTCCGGGTTCAGCACGACCAGCGGCCAGAAGTAGTCGTTCCAGGCCGACATGAACGTCAGCATGCCGAGCACGGCCGCCGCCGGCCGCGCGGCGGGCAGCACGACGTGCCAGAACAGGCCCCACGTCGTGCACCCGTCGACCCGCCCGGCCTCCAGCAGCTCGTCCGGCAGCGCCCGGGTCAGGTACTGGGTCATGAAGAACACGCCGAACGCGTTGACCAGCGCCGGCACGATCAGCGCGTAGTCCGTGCCGGTCCACTCCAGCTTCACCATGAGCAGGTAGAGCGGGATGATGCCGAGCTGGGCCGGGACCATCATGGTGGCCACGGTGATCACCAGCATGGCGTTCCTGCCCCGGAACCTCAGCTTGGCGAAGGCGAACCCGGCCAGCGTCGAGAAGAACATCACCGCGACCGCGATCGAGCCCGCCACGATGACCGAGTTCAGCAGCGCCAGCCCGAAGGGCACGGTGTCGAACACGCGGGCGACGTTGTCGAAGAAGTTCCCGCCGGGCAGCAGCGGCGGCGGGACCTCGGCCAGCGCCGAGTTGTGCCGCGAGGCCACCACGACGCTGTAGTAGAGCGGGAAGGCGGAGAAGAAGGCGACCGCGATGAGGGTCAGGTAGCGCAGTCTCATGTCGTGCCGCCCTTCACCCTGCGGCTGATCAGGAAGTTGATCCCGGCGGCGACCACCACGACCAGGAACATCAGCCAGGACGCCGCCGAGGCGTACCCGAAGTCGAACTTGGTGAAGCCCTGCTCGTAGACGAACAGCGCGAGCGTCTGGTACTGGCGGTCCGGGCCACCGCTGGCCGCGCCGCCGCCCGCGCCGCTGCTCTGGCCGAACAGCAGGGGCTCGGCGATGATCTGCATCGCGCCGATCGTGGAGACGATGACGACGAAGATGATCGTGGGCCGGATCATCGGGATGGTGATCCGGCGCAGCTGGGTGAAGCTGCTCGCGCCGTCGAGGGTGGCGGCCTCGTACAGCTCGCGCGGTACGGCCTGCATGGCGGCCAGGAAGATGAGCGCGTTGTAGCCGGTCCAGCGCCACATGATCATCACGGAGAGCGCGATGTGCGAGGTCGCGGTGCCGGCCGCCCAGTCGATCTTCCCGATGCCGACCCACGACAACACCCAGTTGATCAGCCCGAAGTCGCGGCCGAAGAGCTGACTGAAGATCACCACCACGGCCACCACGCTGGTGACGTTGGGCAGCAGCATCGAGATGCGCAGCAGCGTCTGGAAGCGCAGCCGCCGGTTCAGCAGGTGGGCCAGCCAGATGGCCAGCAGGAGCTGCGGCACGGTGGACAACACGCCGATGGACAGCGTGTTGAAGGTGGCGTTCCAGAAGTAGCCGTCGGCCAGCAGCGTCTGGAAGTTCTTCGCGCCGACGAACGTGTGCTCCTCCGACAGCAGGGTCCAGTCGTGCAGGCTCACCCAGGCCGTGTAGACGAGCGGGAACAGCCCGAAGGCGCAGAAGAGCAGGAAGAAGGGGGCGACGTAGGCGTACGGCGACACCCTCACGTCGAGGGTGTGCCGTACGCCACGCCGCCGGTGCCGGGCCGGCGCCGACAGCGGGAGCGTACTCATTTGATCTTCTGGACGTCCTGGAGGACCTGCGCCCACGCCTCGTCGGGCGTCTGCTTGCCCTGCTCGACCCGGCCGAGCCCGTTGCCGATCGCCACCCGGACGTCGGCCTCCTTCGGGCCGAGGTGCTGCGGCTTGAGTGCCTTGGCGGCGTCGGAGTAGATCTTGCCGATGGGGGCGTCGCCGAAGAACGGCTTGGTGAAGTTCTGGATCGAGGGGTCGTCGTACAGCGCCGGGATCGACGGGAACGTGCCCTCCTCCTTGAACACCTTGGCCTGGTTCTCCTTGGAGGTCAGGAAGTCGATCAGCTCGGCCGCCTCCTTCGGGTGCTTGCTCTGCTTGGGCACCATCAGATGCGAGCCGCCGCTGTTGCCCGAACCGCCCGGCACGGTCGCGATGTCCCACTTGCCGGAGGCGTCCTTGGCCTGCTCCTGGATGAACCCGGTCATCCAGGCCGGGCAGATGATCGTGGCGAACGAGCCCTTGGCGAAGCCGGTGTTCCACGGCGGGGTGAAGGCGGCCAGCTTGGCGGTGAGGCCCTCCTGGGTGAGCTGGTTGGACAGGTCCCACGCCTTCTTCACGTCGGGGTTGCTGTCCACGATGATCTGGTCCTGGGTGTCGTACAGGCCGACGGGGGCCTGGTTGACCATGGCCCGGAAGATCTCGCCGGGGGAGTCGACGAACTTGGCGCCGGCGACGTCCGCGGCGCCGAACTTCTTGCCGGTCTCGATGTACTGCTCCCAGGTCGGCCAGAGAGCGCTCACCTCGGTCCGGTCGCTCGGCAGCCCGGCCTTCTTGAACAGGTCCTTGCGGTAGCACATGGCCAGGCCGCCGACGTCGGTGCCGAGGCCGAGGAGCTGCTGCCCGTCCTTGCTGAGGCCCTGCTGCCATTTCCAGTCGAGGTAGTCGCCCTGCCGCTTGTCCAGCCCGTACTGCTTGAGGTCGACGAACTTGCCGGGCTGGGAGGTGAACGTGCTGACGTAGCCCACCTCGACGGCCTCGACGTCACCCGCGCCGGCGTTCGTGGCCAGGCGCTTGACCAGGTTGTTGTGGTGGTCGTTGAACTGGGTGACGGCCTCCGTGATCTCGATGTTCGGGTGGGCCTTCTTGTATTCCTCGTAGAGCGGTTTGAAGCCGAAGTCGCCGAAGAGGCCGATGGACAGCTTGATCTTCTCGCCGGGCTTGGCGCTCGCCTCGGTGGCGGGGCTTCCGCCGCCGCCACCGCAGGCCGTCGCCAGCGCGAGCAGGGACGCGGTGAGCACGGGCAGGGCGAGCCGCCGGACACGAGGGGTCATGGAAACCCTCCTGGGTAGAACGGGGGATGTGAGAGAGCGCTCTCTCGCCAGATTCGCGGCCCATACGCCACCCTGTCAACGGTGTCCGGATAACGATCGGCGTTACCGAGAGAGCGCGTTCAGGGCAGGCGGGGGGCGGGTGGGGTAGGGTGCTGCAACGTCTCCGACCGGATCGAGGAGCAGCCCGCCTTGACGAGCGACCTTCCGCCCGAGACCCTTCCGGTTCCGCGTCCGGGCGCGACCGTCACGCCCGTCGTCAGCCGGCTCGACGACGAGCACGACGCGGTCACGTTCCTGTGGCGCGGCCCCGCCCGGGAGGTGCGCGTCCTGGCCGGCAGGCTGCGTCCCGACGGCGCCGACGCGCTGCTGGAGTGCGCGCCGGACCTCTGGAGCCGCACCTTCCGCGTGCGGCGCGGCTGGCGCGCCTCCTACCACCTCCAGGTGGACGGCGAGCAGGTCGCCGACCCGCTCAATCCCCGCCGGTGGCGCGGCTTCTCGATCGCCGAGACGACTCCGTCGTCACCGTGGCTGGTCCCCGGCCGGCGCCGCCACGAGCTCGTCCGCGAGCCCGTCGGGTTCCGGTACGAGCCCGCGCTCCCGCCGGTCTGCTCGCTGGTCGCGCTCGACGGCGAGGAGTGGACCGAGGACCTGCCCGTCGTCCTCGACAACCTCATCGCGGCCGGCCGCATCCCGCCGGTCCGGGCCTGGCTGGTCGAGTCGGGCCCCGACCGCACGGCCCGGCTCACCTGCGCCCCCGGCTTCGTGGACGCCCTGCCCCACGACGGCTTCACCGTGATCGCCGGCCAGAGCCTCGGCGGGCTCACCGCCGTCTACGCCGCCCACCGGCATCCCGGCAGGTTCGCCGCGGCGGTGTCGCAGTCGGGCTCGTTCTGGTGGCCGGACGGGCCCGAGCCCGAATGGCTGACGGGCGAGCTGGCCAGGGGCCCGGTGCCACGCGTGCACCTCCAGCTCGGCAGCCTGGAGGACGACGACATGCACGGCCCGACCGAACGGCTGCGGGCCGTGCTCGGCGCGGCGGCGGACTACCGGGAGTTCGCGGGCGGCCACGACCGCTACTGCTGGCGCGACCGCCTGGGGGACGCCCTGATCGCCGCCTTCGCCGGGTTCCGGGGCCCTACGACCGGGGGCTGAGCACGCGGCCCACCATGCGGGCGTACATGCGGCCGGGGCTCGGCGCCTCGGCCAGGAAGCCGGGGAGCATCGGCAGCTCGACGGCGAAGGGGGCCAGCCGCTCGTACAGCTCGTCGGCGTCGGCGGGACGGTTCTCCGGCTGCTTCTCCAGCAGTTCGGCCAGGAGCGCGCCCAGCTTGTCGGGAAGGCCGGGGATGGCCGGCGGACGCTCCTTGACCTGCTGCTCGAACACCACGTAGTCGGTCGGCCCGGTGAAGAGCTGCCGCCCGGTCAGCATCTCGTGCAGGACGCAGCCGAGCGAGTACAGGTCGCTGCGCGGCTCGGCCACGCCGTGCTGGATCTGCTCGGGGGCCATGTACGCCGGCGTGCCGAGGATCTGGCCGATCCGGGTGAACGTGGTGACGTCGGCGTCCCGGAGCAGCGCGAGCCCGAAGTCGAGCACCTTGACGCTGCCGTCGGGGCAGAGCATGAGGTTGGTCGGCTTGAGGTCGCGGTGGCAGATCGCCAGGGCGTGGGCCGCCGACAACACCGCGCACGCCTGGGCCGCGATGGCTGCCGCCCACGGCACCGGCAGCGGGCCGTGCTCGCTGACCACGTCGGCCACGGTGACGCCCTCGATGAACTGCATCACCTGGTAGAGCCGCTGCTCGTGGGTGCCGAAGTCGTAGAGCACGGGCGCGCCCGGATGCTCCAGCCTGGCCAGGATGCGCGCCTCGCGGATGAACCGGCGTTCCAGCTCGTGGTCGGGGCCGCTCGGCAGCCTGAGCAGCTTCACCGCCACCCTGCGGTCGAGGTGGCGGTCGTGGCCCGCGTAGACCGCGCCCATCCCGCCCTGCCCGAGGGGGAGGTCGTCGAGCTCATAGCGGTCGCCGATGACCATTCGCCCCTCCACGCAGCCTTTCGGGAAAAACTACACCGTCAGGACTGCGGGTGCAGATGGCCGTCGGCCAGCCCGTCGAGGCCGAGCCTGATCAGCGTGCGGCCGAGCGTCGAGGTCTCGCGCAGCGCGTCCTCCAGCACGGCCAGTTGCCTGAACGCCTCCCCGTACGCCTTCTGCTCCTTCAGCGACAACCGCGGCACGCGGGTGCGGCGCACGTCGAACCTGCTGGACCCGGTGGTCACCCGGCCGCCCGCGGCCCGCAGGAAGCCGGCCAGGAAGTCGGGGTCGAGCCGGCGGGCGTCGACCCGGTAGAGGGTCAGGTGGGGGCCGAGCACCGCGCCGCCGTCGGCGATCACCCGCACCCCGGAGTAGGAGGCCACCACGTCGCCGGGACGGATCACGATCAGGCCGGGCTGCATGCTGGTCAGGCCGGAGGGCGCGCTGCCGCGCAGCACGTCGTCGGCCGTGAGCACGGCCACGTCGCCCCCGTCGGCGGCCATCTTGGGCGGCGCCTGGGACGTGCTCACCAGGCCCTCCTTGATCAGGTCGCCCAGCGTCGTGGACGGCTGGTCGAGCGGCTGGTCGAGCACCTTCAGGTCGGGCGGGACGGCCGCGGCGGCCAGGAAACGGTCGCGGGCCTGCGCGAAGGCCCGGCCCACGTCGTCGCGGCGCTGGTGGCGGGCCGGGGTCATGTCGACCTCGTCGGCCAGCAGGTCGATGATGCGCACGGTCTGGTCGGAGCGGTCGTCGAGGTAGGCCAGCCAGGCGGGCTCGACCGGCGCCAGGTCGGCCGTCGCGTCGAGGATGAGCACCTCCGACGGCGGCCGCTCGCCCGCCCTCGGCCGGCGCAGCAGCCACAGGTCGGAGCCCGGCAGCGCCACCACCGCGCGCAGGGCTCCGGCGCGCAGCAGGTTGGCCCTGATCCGGCGGCCCGCCTTGCGGCTCGCGGCGGCCGGCGGCATGAGCACGGCGACCAGGCCGCCGGGCCGGACGTGGGTGAGGCAGTGCTGGACCCAGGCCAGCTCGGGCTCGCCGCGCGGCGGCAGGCCGTGCTCCCAGCGCGGGTCGCCGGTCAGCTCCTCGTAACCCCAGGCCCGCTCGTTGAACGGCGGATCGCACACCACGGCGTCGGCCTTGACCTCGGGGAAGCCGTCGAGCCGCATGGAGTCGCCGGCCACGATGTCGGCCTGGATACCGCGCAGCCGCAGGCGGGCGGCGGTGATGGCGGCCGAGGTCTCGCTGAGCTCCTGCCCGAGCACCCGGGCGGGCCGGCCACGGCCGGGCGGCGGGTCGTCGCCCTCGGCGGGCGCGGGGTCGCCGGGAACGGCCTCGGACCGTTCCGCCGCGCCGGGCGGCGGCAGGAGCAGGGTGCCGACCCCGCAGGCCGGGTCGAGGACGGTGGCGCCGTCGGCGCGGACGAGCCGCAGCATCAGCTCGGCCACGTCGTGGCGGGTGACCGAGAGCTGGCGGGAGTGGGCCTCCAGGTAGCGCTCGCAGAGGAACTCGTAGGCCGTCAGCGCGCCGTGCCGCTCGGCCAGCTCCGACACGAGCCCGGCCAGCTCGGGCTCCAGCTCGCTCTCACCGCTGGTCAGCAACGTTCCAGCCTGGGCGACCAACCGGCCCAGCCGCAGATCGCCGGCGGCTTTCAGGCGTTGCCACACCCGATCTCCCAGCGAGACCTGGTAGGACTTCCCATAGCGGCGCAGCCAGGACTCGACCTGCCGCAGCGAGAACAGCGGCTGGTTCGCGGTTCCGCCGATCGGCTGGGGGAAGTCGTCGTGGCGGCGGCGCCAGTTGCTCACCGCGGCACGCCCGACACCGGCGAGCCGGGCGATGTCCCCGGCGTTCACGGTCGGGTCGTGGCTCATGAGGCCACAGTAGTTCACAAGAGTCTTCAGCGCATCTGCTTGTGAAGTCTTTCAACCAATGATTTACTGCTGGGTATGAAGCACAACATCCGCTATGCCGCCGGATCAGACGTGGGCCGCCGCAGGGAGCAGAACGAGGATTCCGGCTATGCGAGTGGCCGGTTGCTCGTGGTTGCCGACGGAATGGGCGGGCACGCGGCCGGCGAGCTGGCGAGCTCGGCGGCGATCGCCGTCATGCGCGAGCTGGATGCCACGCTTCCCGAGACGGGCTCGGACCTGGAGGCGGCCCTGGAGGGCGCCGTGCACGAGGCGGCCCGCAGGCTGGTCGAACTGGCCGACATCGACCCCGCCCGCCGGGGGATGGGGACCACGGTGACCGCCATGCTGTGGGACGGCTACCGGTTCGCCCTTGCTCATCTCGGTGACTCCCGCGGATACCTGCTTCGTGATGGTGCGCTCTATCAGATGACCAAGGATCACACACTTGTGCAGTCGATGGTGGACGAAGGGCGGATAACGGAGGATCAAGCCGCCGTGCACCCCCGGCGTTCCATGGTGCTGCGCGTCCTGGGCAGCGAGGGCCGGGCCGAGCCGGACATGGCGCTGCGCGAGGCCGAGCCTGACGATCGTTACCTCCTCTGCTCCGACGGGCTCACCACCGTGCTCGGGCCCGAGGTCCTGCATGAGGTGCTGACCACGGTGGCAGACCCGGCGGCGGCCGTCCAGCGGCTCATCGACCTGGCGAACGAGGGCGGCTCGCCCGACAACGTCACCGTGATCGTGGCCGACGTGGTGGCGCCGGGCGCGGGCGAGGTGAGCGTCTACCGCGTGGGCGCCGGGACCTGAGGAGCGGCGCACCACCCGCCTCAGCAGTCACATGCGTCCCAATGCCGAAATTTGGGCCCATAAATAGACACTTTCTGAATGATTCGAGCAAATTCGCGATGGCGCTACTACAGTCCATCGTGATTTGTCGGTTTTTCGGGGAGGAGTCACCCTGGACCCGATCGCGGACGCGCTGCTGAACCAGGTACGGCAGGAACTCGGTTACAAGGAGAAGAGCGGCCAGACCACCAAATTCGGCCAGTGGTACGCGGATCGCGTCCAGGACACCCAGTACCGCGACGCGCCCTGGTGTGACATGTTCATCGCCTGGGCGGCCGACAAGACCGGCCTCGGCTCGTACGTCGGGCAGTTCGCCTGGACGCCCTCCCACGCCGCCTGGTTCATCAAGCAGAAGGCGTGGGCGCAGCGGCCCGAGCCCGGCGCGCTGGTCTTCTTCGACTGGGGCGGCGGGAAGAGCTACAAGGGCGTCGACCACGTCGGGATCGTGGAACGGGTCGAGGGCAAGAAGATCCACACCATCGAGGCCAACGTCGACCGCGTCTGGCTCAAGCGCAAGGTCAGGGACACCGACAAGGTCGTCGGCTACGGCCTTCCCCGGGTGGTCAAGGCCACGGCCGACCAGGCGGTCGAGATCCGTTCGACCGAGCGGCCGTTCGTGCCCGCGCCGCGCACGGACGTGGGCCGGTCCTCGCCTCTCGACGTCCTGGGCACGCCGCCCGCGTTGCTGGTCGCGATGGTGCTGGTGACCGTCGTGCTCTCCTTACGCGTGACCGGCCGCCGTCGTGGCGTCCACCGTCGCTTCGGCTGGCTGCGGTTCTGGCACGCGCCAGAGGGCCGCGGCGCCGGGCGGACGAGGGACGGCGAGGACTGGGCGCCGCGCGTGACCGTGCTCACGCCCGCCCCGCCGCCGCGCGAGACCGCCGGGATCCGCGTGGGCACCGCTCCCGCCGCCCCGACCGCCTCCGCCCCGACCGCCTCCGCCGCGGTCCGGCCCCGGGCCGTCCGGGCGGTGGCGCCCGAGGTGCCCGCCCCGCGCGACGGCCGGACGGGCGCGGGACGACCGGCCGCGGGCCACGTCCCCGCCAACCGCCGCAAGCCCTACACCCCCAAGAACTGAGGCCGGGGGATCAGGAGGTGAGGTCGAGAACCACCTTGACGTCGCCGGCCTCGTGGGCGAAGGCGTCCTTCGCCCGGGTGAGGGGGACGCGGCGGGTGACCAGGCGTTCGAGCCAGCTCCGGTCCGCCTGGGCCAGGGCGGTCGCGGCGTCCCGGAAGTGGCGGAGGTTGGCGTTGACGGTGCCGAAGACCGCGTCGTTCTCCAGGACGATGTCCCGGTTGATCTCGCTGACGTCCAGCCGGTGGGTGCGCCCGCCCGCCCCGAGCCCGGCCAGGCAGACGATCCCGGCCGCGGACGTGCAGGTCAGCGCCTCCATGACGAGCTGCCCCACCCCGGTGCCCTCGATGATGATGTCCGGTTTGGCGTCGGTGAAGGCGTCCAGGTTGTCACCCACGTGGTACGTCGCCCCCAGGTCGGCCACCAGCGCGGGCTTGGCCCCGCCCGCCGTCCGGTCCAGGACGTGCACCTCCAGCCCGCGCTGCCGGCCCAGCAGCGCCGCCAGCAGCCCGATCGGCCCCGCGCCGGTCACCAGCACCGTGCGCGGCTCGAACCAGGCGCGCGAGCCGATCCGCTCGATGTGCTCCCACGCCTTGGCCACCACGGACGTCGGCTCGACGAGCATGCCCACGCTCTCCAGCGACGGGTCCAGGCGTACGGCGTACCCGGCCTTGACCGCCCACTGCTCGCTGGCGTAGCCGTCGATCTCCTTGATGCCGCGCTCGGTGTAGCGGCCGTTGCGGCACATGTCGAACTCGCCCCGCGCGCAGGCCCCGCACGGCTCGGGGTCGGGCCGGCGCACCACGCCCACGACCAGGTCGCCGGGGGAGAAGGCGGACCCGTCGGGCACCTGGAGCACCCGGCCGAGCGACTCGTGGCCGATGACCATGCGGCTCCTGCCGGGCGGCGCCCAGCCGTACTCGGCCGCAGCCAGCTCCCTGTCGGTCCCGCAGACCCCCAGGGCCAGCCCCTGCACGAGCAGCTCCCCGGGCCCCGGCTCCGGCTCGGGCACCTCTTCCACCTCGAGCGTCCCCTGCCGGCCCGGCTCGAACGTCAACGCGCGCATCGGCGTCACCCCCTGGGGCAGTCCTTACCCAGACCGGAAGGAGCTACGAGGACGTCCTACTATCGAAATAGTTGGACGTCCTAGTATCTTCGCAGGAGGGCCCCCTCGCAAAGGAGTGATCAGGCGTGCACGTTCCGGCGTACCCTGTCCGTTTCGTGACCGCCGCGGCGCTGTTCGACGGCCACGACGCGGCGATCAACATCATGCGGCGCATCCTCCAGACGCAGGGGGCCGAGGTGATCCATCTCGGCCACAACCGGTCCGTGGACGAGATCGTCACGGCCGCCGTCCAGGAGGACGTCCAGGGCGTGGCCATCAGCTCCTACCAGGGCGGCCACGTCGAGTTCTTCACGTACCTGGTCGAGCTGCTGCGCGAGCGCGGCGCGGGCCACGTCAAGGTGTACGGCGGCGGTGGCGGCGTGATCGTCCCCGAGGAGATCGAGCTGCTGCACGAGCGGGGCGTCACGCGCATCTTCTCGCCCGAGGACGGCCAGCGGTACGGCCTGCCCGGCATGATCAACAAGCTGATCGAGGAGTGCGACCACGAGCTCGGCGACCCGCCGTCGGTCGAGGCCGTGCTCTCGGGCGACCAGGCGGCGCTGGCCCGCGCGATCACCTTCATGGAGTCCGGTCGCGCCTCCGCGGAGCTGGCCGAGGGGCTGAAGGCGGCGGTCGCCGTCCAGGAGCGTCCGGCGCGGGTGCTCGGCATCACCGGCACGGGCGGTTCGGGCAAGTCCTCGCTCACCGACGAGCTGGTCCGCCGGTTCCGGGTGGACAACGACGACAAGCTGCGCATCGCCATCCTCGCCATCGACCCCACCCGCCGGCGCGGCGGCGGCGCGCTGCTCGGCGACCGCATCAGGATGAACAGCCTGGGCCCCCAGACCTACTTCCGCTCGCTGGCCACCCGCGGGGCCGCCAACGAGGTCCCGGCCTGCCTCGACGACGTGGTCACCGCGTGCCGCGCGGCCGGCTACGACCTGGTGATCGTGGAGACCCCCGGCATCGGCCAGGGCGACGCCGGCATCGTCCCGCACGTCGACGTGCCCATCTACGTCATGACCCCCGAGTTCGGCGCCGCCTCCCAGCTGGAGAAGATCGACATGCTCGACTTCGCCGAGGCCGTCGTCATCAACAAGTACGAGCGCCGCGGCGCCGAGGACGCCCTGCGCGACGTACGCCGCCAGCTCGTGCGCAACCGGGAGGCGTTCGGCCAGTCGCCCGAGGACATGCCGGTCTTCGGCACGATCGCCGCCCGCTACAACGACGCCGGCGTCACCGCCCTCTACCAGCACCTCAAGGGCCTGCTGCTGGAGGACGTCGGGCCGGGGCTGCTGCCCGTCGTGACCGAGCGCACCTCCAAGGCGGCCGCGGCGATCGTCCCGCCCGCCCGGGTCCGCTACCTGTCCGACATCGCCGACTCCGTCCGGACCTACCACGCCGAGACGCTGGCCCAGGCGGAGGTCGCGCGCCGCCGTCAGCAGCTCGCCGCCGTACAGGAGCTCCTTGGCGGCGCGGACGAGCGGCTGGCCGGGCTCGCCGAGCAGGCCGAGGGGGAGCTGAGCGAGGAGAGCCGCCGCCTGCTCGACGGCTGGCCCGCGGTCAAGGAGGCGTACCGCAGCGACGAGCTGGTGGTGAAGATCCGCGACCGGGAGATCCACACCCCGCTCTGGCGCGAGACGCTGTCCGGCAACCGCATCCCGCGGGTGGCCCTGCCGCGCTTCAGCGACCACGGCGACCTGCTGCGCTTCCTGCGCTCGGAGAACCTGCCCGGGTCGTTCCCGTTCACCGCCGGGGTGTTCCCGTTCAAGCGGGACGACGAGGACCCGACCAGGATGTTCGCCGGCGAGGGTGACCCGTTCCGCACCAACCGGCGCTTCAAGCTGCTGTCGGAGGGCCAGCCCGCCACCCGGCTGTCCACCGCCTTCGACTCGGTCACCCTGTACGGCCACGACCCCGACCTGCGCCCCGACATCTACGGAAAGGTCGGCACCTCGGGCGTGTCCATCGCCACGCTCGACGACATGAAGGTGCTCTACGACGGGTTCGACCTGGCGGCGCCCAACACGTCGGTGTCCATGACGATCAACGGCCCGGCGCCCACGATCCTGGCCTTCTTCCTCAACGCCGCGCTCGACCAGGCCCTCGACCGCTTCCGCGGCGAGCAGGGCCGCGAGCCCGACGAGCAGGAGGCCCGCGACCTGCGCGCCCGTACGCTGGCCACGGTCAGGGGCACGGTCCAGGCCGACATCCTGAAGGAGGACCAGGGGCAGAACACCTGCATCTTCTCCACCGAGTTCTCGTTGCGGATGATGGCCGACATCCAGGAGTGGTTCATCCAGAACGGGGTCAGGAACTTCTACTCGGTCTCCATCTCCGGCTACCACATCGCCGAGGCGGGGGCCAACCCGATCAGCCAGCTCGCGTTCACGCTGGCCAACGGGTTCACGTACGTGGAGGCGTACCTGGCCAGGGGGATGCGGATCGACGACTTCGCGCCGAACCTGTCGTTCTTCTTCTCCAACGGCATGGACCCCGAGTACAGCGTGCTCGGCCGGGTGGCGCGCCGGATCTGGGCGGTGGCCATGCGCGAGCGTTACGGCGCGGCCGAGCGCTCCCAGAAGCTCAAGTACCACATCCAGACCTCGGGCCGGTCGCTGCACGCCCAGGAGATGTCCTTCAACGACATCCGCACCACCCTGCAGGCCCTGATCGCCATCTACGACAACTGCAACAGCCTGCACACCAACGCCTTCGACGAGGCCGTCACCACCCCGTCGGCCGACTCGGTGCGCCGGGCGATGGCGATCCAGCTCATCATCAACCGCGAGTGGGGCCTGGCCAGGAACGAGAACCCGCTGCAGGGCTCGTTCATCATCGACGAGCTGACCGACCTGGTCGAGGAGGCCGTGCTGGCCGAGTTCGAGCGGCTGTCGGACCGGGGCGGCGTGCTCGGCGCGATGGAGACCGGCTACCAGCGCGGCAAGATCCAGGACGAGTCGATGCTGTACGAGATGCGCAAGCACGACGGCTCCCTGCCGATCATCGGCGTCAACACCTTCCGCAACCCCGGCGCCGAGCAGTCCGACCCGCACAAGCTGGAGCTGGCCAGGGGCACCGAGGAGGAGAAGCAGTCGCAGCTCGACCGCCTGCACGCCTTCCACGAGCGCAACCGGCCGCAGGCGCCCGCGGAGCTGTCGCGGCTGCGCGAGGTCGCGATGTCCGACGGCAACGCGTTCGCGGTGCTGATGGACGCGGCGCGGGTCTGCTCGCTCGGCCAGATCACCGAGGCACTGTTCGAGGCGGGCGGGCAGTACCGCCGCAACGTCTAGGGGAGATCGCGCCGCTAGGATCGCTGGTCGGGGAACATCGCTATCAGGAGGCTTTCATGTCCGACGTCACTTTCAAGGGCAACCCGATCACCGTGGGCGGCGCCTTCCCGAAGCCCGGCGACGCCGCGCCCGCCTTCAAGCTGGTCGGCACCGACCTGTCCGACCGCACGCTGGCCGACTTCGCCGGCAAGACCAAGGTGCTCAACATCTTCCCGAGCGTCGACACCGGCGTCTGCGCGGCCTCCGTGCGCCGCTTCAACCAGGTCGCGTCCGAGCACCCCGACGCGGTCGTGCTCTGCGTCTCGGCCGACCTGCCCTTCGCCCAGAACCGGTTCTGCGGCGCCGAGGGCCTGGACAAGGTGACCATGCTGTCGCTCATGCGGGGGCGTGAGTTCCTCGCCGACTACGGCGTGGCCCAGGAGTCGGGCCCGCTGGCCGGCCTGGCCGCGCGCGCGGTCGTCGTGCTCGACGCCGACGACAACGTGGTCTACTCCGAGCTGGTGCCCGAGATCACCCAGGAGCCCGACTACGAGGGCGCGCTGTCCGCGCTCAAGTAACCCGCGCTCAAGCGGCGCCGAGGCGCTCACGGAACTCGGCGGCCAGCTCCAGCAAATGGTCGTCGTCGGCGGCGGTGTGCTGGAGGTCCAGGATGACCTCGTGGACCCCGGCCTCCGCCGCCTGCGACAGGTACGCCGCGATCTCGGCGACCGTGCCGCTCCGCGGCGGGGTGCCGTCGCCGGTGATCAGCGGGTTGGAGCGCAGGATCATGCGCAGGGCGTCCGGGTCGCGTCCGGCCCGCTCGGCGCTTTCTCTGACCGTCTCCCACATCGACAGGAGCACGGGGAGGGGCAGCGCGGCCGTCAGCCAGCCGTCGCCCCTGCGCCCGATCCTGCGCAGCGCGTCCGGGGCGAACCCGGCCAGCAGCAGCGGCGGGCGGCGGGCCGGCTTGGGGTCGATGTGACTGGGCGCGATCGTCCACAGCTCGTGCTCGAACGTCACGGGGTCCGCGCCCCAGATCGCCTCCAGGGCGTCGAGGGTGGCCTCGTAGCGTTCGGCCCGGCCCTTCCAGGGCACGCCCACGGCGGCGTACTCGTCGGAGGACCAGCCGAGGCCGAGGCCCGCCGCCAGCCGGCCGCCGCTCAGGTGGTCGATCGTGGTGAGCGAGCGGGCCAGCACCGGCGGGGGGTACCAGCAGGCGTTGAGCGCGCTGGTGCCCAGCCGTGCCGAGGAGGTCACGGACGCGGCCACCGCCAGCACCGCGAACGGGTCGAGGAACACCCGATGGGCCTCCGGCACGCTGCCGTCGCCCCCGGGATAACGGTCCTTGGGCCGCAGCGGCGTCAGCAGCCGGTCGCCCGCCCACAGGCCGGCGAACCCCATCGCCTCGGCCTCGCGGGCCACCCGCGTCACGCTGCTCAGCGCGGCGAACCTGCCGTACTGCGGGACGGCGAGGCCGAGGTCCATGGGCGGGTCCTAAAGCTTCCTGGCCACGCCGCACACGATGAGCGACGACTCGGGGCGGTCCATGAAGTCGATCGTGTCCGCCTGGTCGGGATGCCACTCGGGCAGCCACACCAGACCGGGCTCCACCAGCTCGAACCCCTCGAACAGCTCCCTGATCCTGGCCCGGCTGCGCAGCGCCAGCCGCGCGGTGGCGTTGCGGTAGACCTCGGTGCCCGTGCTGACCGCGTCGGGACGGGCGTCGCTGGTGCCGTGGGACATGACCAGGTAACTACCCGGCGCCATGACCTCACGCAGGGTCTTGAGAATGCCCTCGGGATCGTCGGACTCCTCGATGAAGTGCATGATCGCCACCAGCAGCACGGCGACCGGCCGGCTGAAGTCGATGGTCCGCAGCACCTCGGGGTCGCGCAGGATGTCGCCCGGGTTGCGCAGGTCGCCCTCGACCACCGTCGTGTCCTCGCCGTGGCCGGTGAGCAGCGCCCTGGCGTGCACCAGCACCACGGGGTCACGGTCGACGTAGACGACGCGGGAGCCAGGGGCGACCTTGGCGGCCACCTCGTGCACGTTTCCCTGGGTCGGCAGCCCCGTGCCGATGTCGAGGAACTGCCTGATCCCGGACTCGGCGAGGTGGCGTACGGCGCGGCCGAGGAAGGCGCGGTTGGCCCGCGCCGCCGCCCGTACCTCGGGCGCCACCGTGAGGATGCGCTCGGCCGCCTCGCGGTCGACCGGGAAGTGATCCTTGCCGCCGAGGTAGTAGTCGTAGAGCCGTGCCACGTTCGGCGTGTTCGGATCGAAATCCGATGCCTCGTGCTCCAACCGTCGAGCCCCCGATCACAGAGTTTTAACGATCTTTACCGGGATTCTACGGATCTATACCGACATAAGAGTGGTGCTACGCATATTTCCGGAAAACGCAACCTAAGGTGGTGCCGTGGTCCACGATGACACAGGGATCCCTGTGGAGGTACCCCAGACCGTCCGGCGGATCGTGTCGCTGGTGCCGTCGCTGACCGAGTCCGTGGCGGCGACCCTCCCCGAGGCGCTGGTCGGAGCGACGGACTGGTGCACGCATCCGGCCGATCTGGACGTGGCCCGGGTCAGGGGCACCAAGAACCCCGACCTCGACGCCGTCCTGCGCCTGCGCCCGGACGTCGTCCTGGCGAACGCCGAGGAGAACCGCGCGCCCGACGTCCAGGCCCTGCGCGAGGCGGGCGTGGCGGTGTGGGTGACCAGGATCGAGACGCTGGAGCAGGCGTTCGCCTCGCTGGAGCGCATGTTCGCGCACGCCTGCCGTACGGACCGCCCGGCCTGGCTGTCGGCCGCCCGCCAGGCGTGGGGAGCCCCCGCGCCCGGCCCGCGGCGCACCGCGATCGTCCCGATCTGGCGCCGCCCCTGGATGGTCGTGGGCCGCGACACCTTCACCGGCGACGTGCTGCGGCACCTCGGCGTGGACAACCTGTACGCCGCCCACCCCGACCGCTACCCGAAGATCCCCCTGCCCGAGCTGACCGGCCACCGCCCCGACCTGGTCGTGCTGCCCGACGAGCCCTACGCCTTCAGCGCGGACGACGGCCCCGAGGCGTTCCCCGGCCTGGCCTGCGCGCTGGTCAGCGGCCGCCTGCTGACCTGGTACGGCCCCTCGCTCACCGAGGCCGCAACCGCCCTGCCGCGCGCGCTGGCCTGATCAGCCGACGGCGGCCAGCGCGCCGTCCACGGCCGCGGGGGAGAGCACGTGCTCCATCACGATCACCGCCATGCCCACGATCCCGGCCCGGTCGCCGAGCCTGCTGGTGACGATCTCCAGGTTGCGCGTCGTGTACGGCAGGCTGCGCCGGTAGACGATCTCCCTGATCCCGGTCAGGTAGTGCTCCTGCGTCCGCGCCATGTCCCCGGCCAGCACCAGCACGCCGGGGTTGAGCAGGCTGACCGCGGTGGCCAGCACCACGCCCAGCGTGCGGCCCGCCTCCTGGACGCGCGCGATCGCCGCCGGGTCGCCGGCCTGCACCAGGCGCACGACGTCGCGGCTGGTCTCCCGGCCGAGGTCGGCCGCGAGCGCGTGCCCGCTGGCCAGGGAGGCCACGCAGCCGCGGGAGCCGCAGGTGCACACCCGGTCGTCGGTCTCCCGGATGCGGACGTGCCCGATGTTGCCCGCGGCCTCCTCGACGCCCCGGTAGATCTGCCCGTCGAGGACGATGCCGGTGCCGATGCCGGTGGAGACCTTGACCAGGATCAGCGACTCGGTCTCCCGCCAGGACGACCACCATTCGCCGAGGGCCATCGCGTTGGCGTCGTTCTCCACCAGGATGGGCACGTCGTACGTGCGCCCGACGGCCTCGCTGATCGGGTGGTCGTCCCAGCCCGGCATCAGGAACGACCTGATCACCCGCCCGTCGGTGTGGTCGACCGAGCCGGGCAGGTCGAGCCCGATGCCGCACACGTCGCCCGCCGGCCGCCCGGTCCTGTCCAGCAGGCGCTGGAACGCCTCGCGCACCCACGTCAGCACGGGCTCGGGCCCGCGGTCGATGCGCATCTCGGCGCGTTCCTCGGCCATCGGACGGGCGGCGAGGTCGGTGAGCGCCACCCTGGCGTGGGTGGCGCCCAGGTCGGCCACGAGGATCAGCCGCCGGGCGGCGTCGATGTCGAGCACCGAGGGCGGCCGGCCGCCGCCCGAGGCGCCGACGCCGGACTCGTGCAGGTAGCCGGCGGCGATGAGCCGGTCGACCCGGTCGGTGACGGTCGACCGGGACAGGCCGGTGAACTCGATCAGGTCTTTGCGGGTACGGCAGGAGCCATCGCGGATGAGCTGGAGGACCTGCCCTGCCGTCAGCATGTCTATCCCTTCTCCGCTCCTGCCGTGAGGCCCTCCGTCAGCAGGCGTTCACTGGCGAAGAACACGATCACGATGGGCAGCGTCAGCACCACGGATCCTGCCATCAGCACCGTCGTGGGGATCTCTATGCTCCCCGCCAGCTGCGAGAGCCCCAGGGAGACCGTCCAGCTCTCCCGCCGCTCCACGAGGAACAGCAGGGCGAACAGGAACTCGTTCCACGCGATCATGAACGCGTAGAGGCCGGTTGCCATGAGCGCGGGCTTGGACAGTGGCAGCACCACCCGCCAGATGGTCGACAGCCGGGAGCAGCCGTCGATCGCGGCCGCCTCCTCCACGCTCTGCGGCACGGTCTCGAAGTAGTTGCGCAGCATGTATACCGTGACGGGCACGGTCTGCGCGATATAAACCAGGATCAGTCCGACCAGAGATCCCCTGAGGCCCAGCATGGTGAACAGCACGAACAGGGGGATGGCCAGCACGATCGCCGGGAACAGGTAGACGGCGAGGAACAGGAAGTGCACCTGCCGCCGGCCGAAGAAGCGCAGCCGCGCGACGGCGTAGGCGCCCGGGATCGAGATCAGCAGCGTGGCGGCCACCGAGGCGACCGCGACGACCGCGCTGTTCCTGATGAACGTGAGGAACCCCTGGGTGGTCAGCACGTTCACGTACGTGTCCAGGGTGAAGTGCCGCGGCCACACCGAGCCGGGCTCCAGGATGAGCTCCTGGATGTCCCGTACGGACAGCGTCACCATGTACAGGAACGGCAGCCCGGTGACGGCGAAGAGGAAGACGATGACCACGGGCCGCAGCGCCGCGAACAGCGCGCGCTCGAACCTATCCCTGCTCACGATCGCCTCCCGAGAAGAAGCGCAGGTACACGGCCAGCAGGACGACGAGGACGACGGCCAGCACGATCGCCTGCGCGGCCGAGGCGCCGATGTCGTCGCGGGCGGTCAGGAAGTTGTAGACGCGCACGCTGACCACCTCGGTGCCGGCGCCGCCGCCGGTCAGCAGGTAGACGTCGTCGAACTTGGTGAAGGTGAACACGAACCGCAGCACCGCCAGCAGCGCCACGATGCGCCAGAGCTGCGGCATGATCACGTGCCGGAAGCGCTGGGTGGGGGTGGCCCCGTCCACGACCGCGGCCTCCTCCAGCTCGGCCGGCAGCGCCTGCAGCCGGGCCAGGATGAACAGGAACGCGAACGGGAAGTACCGCCACGCCTCGAACGCGATCACGGTGAACAGCGCGACCGGCACCTTCAGCCCCAGGAGGTCGCCCTGGGCCTGGGTGAGGAAGGCGATCGGCTCCTTCAGCCAGGTGTTCACGATGCCGTACTGGGGGTTCAGCATGGTCTCCCACAGGAAGGCCACGGCCACCACCGGCGCCACGTACGGGATCAGGATCGAGGCCCTGACCAAGGTGCGGCCGGGGAACCTGGCGCGCAGGGCGAGCGCGGTGACCAGGCCGATCGCGATCGACAACGCCGTGCCGGCCACCGTGTAGACCAGGGTGTTGAGCAGCGACGCCCAGAAGCCCGGCTCGGAGATCACGTACGTGAAGTTCTCCAGCGTGTAGTGCCCGAAGACGCCGGCCCGGCGGATGTTGATCAGCCGTACGTCCTGGAAGGCCAGCATGATCGCCCACAGCAGCGGCAGCACCACCACGACCAGCGTGATGACCAGCGTCGGCGAGATCAACGCCAGCCCGGCCCGCCCTTCCCGCTGCCGCAGGGTGCGGGGTGCGCTCATTGCCGGATCCCGCGCTTGATGGTCTCCACGTCCTTCTTGGCCTGCGCGGCGGCGGCCTGCGGGGTCAGCGAGCCGTCGGCCACCTGGCTCAGGGCCTTGGGGACGGGCAGCTCGCCCATCGTGGCGCCGACCAGCTTGCCCTGGCCCTGCGGGATGCCCCAGCGGGCGAAGGTGTCGGGGCTGCGGCGCAGCGCGTCGAGCACGTCGGCCGGGTAGACCTCCGACAGCGGCTTCTTGGCGTCCACGCCCGCGGGCAGCTTCTTCCACTTGTCCTCGAAGCCCTTGCGGGTGGGGAACTTGCCCTCGGGCGCCATCCCGATCCAGCGCTCGTAGCCCTCGTCCATCATGTACGTGACGAACTTGGCGGCCGGATCGGTGGCCGCGCCGCGCAGCACCGCCCAGGAGACGATCTCGCCGTACTGGGCGGGCGCGCTCGCCCCGGGGCCCTTCAGCGCCGTGACCACGCCGGTGTTCTTCGCCAGCCACTCGGGGTCGCCGCGGCACTCGGCGCAGCTCGGCAGCGCGTCCTTACGCAGCCCCGCCAGCTCGTCGAGGATGAACGACGACCAGATCATCATGGCCGCCTTCCCGGAGAAGTACGTGGCCCGGGTGGAGTCGACGTCCTGTTTGCCCTTGACTGAGTAGTTCTTCGCCAGTTTCGCGTAGAAGTCGAAGGCTTTCACGCACTGTGGGCTATCTAGCGTGATATTTCCGGAATTGTCGACTAGTTGGCAGCCGTTCGCCAGCGCCACGTGCTCGAAGCTCTGCGCGGTGAAGGAGTCCTTGGGCGCGATCGCCATCGTGATGCCCGCCACCCCACCCGCGTTCAGCTTCGCCGCCGCCGTCTCCAGCGCCTCGTAGGTGTCCGGCGGCGCCAGCCCGGCCTTGTCGAACAGGTCCTTGCGGTAGAGCAGGAGCTGCGCCCACCCGTCGCTGGGCACGGCCAGCAGCCTGCCGCCCGAGGAGTCCAGTTCGAGCGCGCGCGGCGAGAAGGAGTCCTTGCCGAGCCCGTCCACGATCCGGCCCGGCGTCTCGGTGTCCAGCAGGTCGTTGGCCTCCAGCTCGCGGACGGAGGCCAGTGGCAGCGCGCCGATGACGTCGGGGAGGTCGTCCGCGGCGGCGGCGGCCGTCACGGTCTGGCTGAACTGGTCCTCCCCGACGCCGACCAGGTTCACCTTGATCCCGGTCTTCCTGGTGAACTCGGCGATGATCTGGTTCTGCACGGCCATCCGGTCGCCGAGGTTCTCCTCGGTCCAGACGGTGATCTGTTTCGCGCCGGACTGCTGCTCGCCGCCGTCGCCGCAGGCCGTGAGGGCGGCCGAGGCCAGCAGTGCGACGGAGAGGACGGCGGTGACCCTGTTCGGCATGGCACGCTCCTCTGGTTGGGGATATGCCGCACTTACCCGTAGAAATGGGGCAGGCACCTGGCGTAGGCGAGAACGAGACCGGTCCGTCCCCTCACCGTGCCGCCGCCGCACGTCATCAGGGCCGTCGGTAAAAGATTCGTCGGCGTTCCGGCAAATCTTCCCCAGAACCGATCACGGACGCCCACCTCGAAACGATCTGGTCTGATGTCATTTCGGTCATCCGGATGCTGCCCGGACAAGCACTTCTGGCGCTTCCGGATCAGGTGGACAGACGGGGCGTGACATGTCGGTAAGGTCTCTTTCCAGAACGCGCCCGCCCGGAAACCTGGATTCCATCGGCCGCGATCGACGGAAGTCGTAGACTTACGAGTGTTTCGAGCGCAACTATGGTGTGCAAACAAACACTAAATCTCTGACTTTTGTTTGATCAAAAAGCGTAAGTGTGGGGTATGCGCGTCATCACCTTCCAAGAGCCAGGCCGTGTCAGCGTCAGCCTGGAGTCGCCCGCCGAACTCGTGCCGGGCTCCGTCCGGGTGCGGACCCTGTATTCCGGGGTCTCCGCGGGCACCGAGCTGACCGCATATCGCGGCACCAATCCCTACCTCACCCGCAAGTGGGACACCGAGCGCCGGCTCTTCCTCGAAGGCCAGACGCACGCCTACCCCCTGTCCGGCTGGGGCTACCAGGAGGTCGGCGAGGTGGTGGAGGCGGCCCCCGACGTCGCCGAGCCGCCCGTCGGCAGCCTCGTGTGGGGCATCTGGGGCCACCGCGCCGAGGCGGTCGTCCCCGCCGAGAAGCTGGCCGGCCACATCCTGCCGCCGGGGGCCGACCCCGTCGCGGGCGTCTTCGCCCGGGTCGGCGCCATCGCGCTCAACGCCGTCCACGCCGCCGACGTGCACCTGGGCGACCAGGTCGCGATCTTCGGCCAGGGCGTCATCGGCCTGCTCGCCACCCGCATGGCGGTGCTCAGCGGCGCCCGGGTGGTGGCCGCCGACGCCATCCCCGACCGGCTCGAACTCGCCAGGAAGTTCGGCGCCGCCGAGACGTTCGACGTGCGGTCGGGCTCGGTCGCCGAGTTCCTGCGCAAGCGCATCGAGGGCGCCGACACCGCGATCGAGCTCAGCGGCAACCACCTGGGCCTGCAGGAGGCCATCAGGAGCGTGCGCAAGGGCGGCCGGGTCGTGGCGGCCGGCTTCTACCAGGGCGACGGCATCGGGCTGCGGCTGGGCGAGGAGTTCCACCACAACCAGGTGCAGCTCGTCTCCTCCCAGATCGGCGGCGTCGCCTCCTGGCTGGCCCACCGCTGGGACGTCGAACGCCTCCAGCGCACGTTCATGGAGCTCGTGCACCGGGGCGAGGTCGAGGTCGGCGACCTCGTCACCCACCTCGTGCCGGTCGAGAAGGCGGCCGAGGCGTTCGACCTGATCGACAAGCACCAGTCCGAGGTGCTCCAGCTCGTCTTCACCTTCGAGGAGTCACGATGAAGCTCGCCGCCCAGGAGCAGCTTCTGCCCGGCCGCAGCCTGCAGGAGAAGTTCGCGTTCGCGGTGGAGGCCGGGTTCGACGCGATCGAGCTGAGGGGGAAGGGCGACTTCCACTTCGCCGGCCGGCTGACCGAGCTCAAGCGGGCGCTGGCCGACGGCGTCGTGATGCCGACGGTGTGCGTCGAGATGCCGCACTTCATCGGCGACTTCGACCCGGCCAAGCGCAAGGACGCCATCCAGCAGCTCAGGTCGCAGCTCACAGTGATCGCCGAGCTGGGCGGCATCGGCGTCATGACCCCGGCCTCGTGGGGCCAGTTCTCGCTTCGGCTGCCGCCGTTCGAGCCGCCGCGCACCGCCGCGGACGACCGCGAGGTGCTGGCCGAGGCGCTCGGCATCCTCGGCGAGCACGCCCAGCGCAACGGCGTGCTGATCATGCTCGAACCGCTCAACCGGTACGAGAACCACATGGTCAACACCCTGGCCGACGCGGTCTCGTACTGCTCGATGGACTCGATCAGGATCGTCGGCGACACCTACCACATGAACATCGAGGAGGACGACCCCTGCCGGGCCCTGGCGGAGGCGGCCCCGTACATCGCGCACATGCAGATCAGCGAGTCCAACAGGAACCAGCCCGGCACCGGGCACCTCGACTGGGGCGCGCAGCTCGCCACGCTCGACGCCGTCGGCTTCGACGGCTACCTCGCCCTCGAGTGCCGGCTGCGGGGCGAGCCCGAGATCGTGCTCCCGCAGACGGCGGCCTTCATCAGGAAATTCCTATGATCCTTCGCGACGCCGTACGCGTGCTCGTCGCCAACTGGGACGGCAGCTACACGGTTCCCTCCCGTCGTCTGTACCCCCACCAGTGGAGCTGGGACTCCGCCTTCATCGCGATCGGCAACGCCCGCTGGTCGCCGCGGCGGGCCAGGTCCGAGCTGCTGTCGCTGTTCGGCGCCCAGTGGGCCGACGGCCGGGTGCCGCACATCGTGTTCAACCCCGTCGTGCCCGAGGGCGCCTACTTCCCCGGCCCCCAGTTCTGGGGCGCCCGCGCGCCGTCCGGCTCGGCGACCTCCGGCATCGTCCAGCCACCCGTGCACGCGCTGGCCGCCTGGAAGGTGCACCAGGCCGAGCCCGACCCGGCGTTCCTGGCCAGGATCTACCCCAAGCTCGTCGCCCAGCAGGAGTTCCTGCGGGCCTCCCGCCGCTCGCCCGAGGGCCTGATCTCGATCGTCCACCCGTGGGAGTCGGGCATGGACAACAGCCCGGCCTGGGACCTTCCGCTGCGGGCCGTCGAGGCCGGCGCGACGGGCTTCGTCCGCAGAGACCTCAACACCGTCAGCGCCGACGAGCGCCCCACCGACCGCGACTACGAGCGGTACGTCGCCCTCGCCGGCGCCTACCGCGACAGCGGCTACCAGCGGGCCGGCTCGTTCGAGATCGAGGACCCGCTGTTCAACGCCGCGTACGGCGTGGCCGAGTCGGCGCTCGCCGAGATCGCCGAGGTGTGCGGCCGCGACCCCGAGCCCCACCGGCGCGAGGCCGCCGCCGTCACCGCCGCCATGGTCGGCCACCTCTACCAGGACGGCCACTTCCGCCCCCGCGACCTGCGCACCGGCCGGCTGATCCGCTCGGGCAGCGCCGCCGGCCTGGTGCCGCTCATGCTTCCCGGGCTGCCGCTGGAGATCGCCGAGGCGCTGATCGGCACGGCCCTCGACAGGTTCTCCCTCAAGGACGGCGTGCTGCCCAGCCACGCCCCGGCCACGGCCGAGTTCGACCCGGCCCGCTACTGGCGCGGGCCGAGCTGGATCAACCTGACCTGGCTGGTCTGGCAGGGGCTCCGGGACCGCCGTCCCGACCTGGCCGACCTGCTCGCCGAGGGCATGATCCACGCCGTCGCCCACTCCGGCTTCCGCGAGTACTTCAACCCGTTCACGCTGCGCGGCCACGGTTGCCGGGACTTCAGCTGGTCAGCGGCCCTCATCCTCGACGTCGTGGCTGAGCACGGCCTGGACGGCCTGCCGCCGTCGGGCCGCGAGATCGGTCAGAAGTTCGGGAGCCTCCCCGAAGCCGACGACGTCGGTGACCACGTGCTCGCGTAGCAGCCTCCCGCGCTCCCTGAGCAGGCCGATCGTCTCGTGCGAGAGGCGTTCCCGGTCCCAGGCGTGCGCGAGGCCGCGCGGCACCCGGCCGATCTGGGCGCAGCGCAGTGCCAGCCCGTTGTGGTGGAACTCCTCGCCCAGCCGCACCTCGTCGGCGCCCTGGGTGTAGAACGCGAGGTCGATCAGCGTGCCCTGCGGGCGCAGCAGCCGCAGCCCCAGGGCCAGCGCCCGCGGTTGACCGCGGCACTGGAAGACCAGGTCCGCGCCGCGGTCGTTCGGGGCGTGCCGCCAGCGGCGCTTCAGCGTCACCGCCGGGTCGTCGTCGGGGGCGGCCAGGACCTGCGCGCCGATCGCCTCGGCCACCGCGAGCCTGGCCCGGGTCTCGTCCACGACCACCACCTCGGCGGCTCCGCAGGACAGGGCGAAGGACGCGGTCAGCAGCCCCACCACGCCCGCCCCGACCACCGCGACCCGGCGGCCGCGCACGCCGTCGCCCAGGTGCTGGACGGCCGGGCCGTGCAGGTCGGCGGCCGCGTGCAGCAGGCCGTTGGCGCAGATCGGGCCCATGTGGGCGACGTAGATGCCGAGCAGCGGGTCGAGGTCGCCGGGCAGCACGACGAACCGGTCGGTCATCGGGTCGGCCACGTACGCCGTGCGGTGGCCGTAGGCCATGGCGACCTGCGCGCCCTCGGCCACGGCCCGCGTGCGGGTCTCGGCGACCACGCCCACCTGCATGTAGCCGATGCCGCGCACCGGGTACGCCACCGACGGCGTGCCCGGCAGGAACAGCCCGAGCGCCGGGTCCCAGGTCGAGGTGAGGTAGGGGTTGGCGCCCTTGAGGTAGGTCAGCTCGGTGCCCGCCGAGACGCCGCTGTGCGTGGTGGCGACCATGAACCCGCCGTCGGGCAGGCCGGCCAGCTTCTCCTCGACCAGGCGCACCTCGCCGGGCGCCTCGATGCTCAGTGTCGTGCTCGTCGCCTCAGTCATCCAGCATCACCGGCCTCCGTTCCGCCGCCGAGCGCGCCAGCGCGATCGCCAGGCGGTGGGTTCGCAGGGCCTCGCCGTACGGCGCGCGCACGTCGGCGTCCTTCCCGCGCACCGCGTCGATGAACGTGCGGTCCACGAGGGTCTTGGCGTGGCCGCCGTCCTCGACGGCCTCCTCGCCGTCCACGAGCAGCCGGGTCTCGCTGAGCTCCAGCGCGATGCCGTCGGCGCACACCTCCAGCCCCACCCGGTGCTTGCGGCGCAGCAGGCAGGAGGTGGCCAGCAGGCCGGTCGCACCGCCCGCGAAGCTCATCACGGCCGAGGTGGCCCGGTCGATCTCGCCGTCCACCGCGTTCCCGGCCGGTACGGCGTGCACCATCGACACTTCGCCCACCAGCAGCCTGGCCAGGTCCAGGACGTGGACCGCCTGCTCCAGGATCTGGCCGCCGGACATGTTCGCCTTCAGCCACCAGCCGACCGGCGGGACCTTGTCCAGCCAGTGCCCGAGCGCGAGCTGGACGGGACGGCCGTCGAGCCGTTCCCTGGCCCGGTCGACGATGTCGAGGTAGCGCCAGTGGTGGCCGACGGCGGACGGCAGCCCGCGCCGGTCGATTTCGGCCGCGATGTTTTCTGCGGTTTTGAGATCGAGAGAAAGGGGTTTTTCCACAAAAATCGGGAGATTACACGACAAGACGTCGGATTCGGGGTTACCGTGCGCGAAAGGAGGCACACAGACGTAGACAGCGTCGAGACCGCCGGCCTCCAGCAGGCCGGCATGGTCGCCGTAGGCGGGGGCGCCGTGCGCGGCGGCCAACGCCTCAGCCTTGTGGAGATCGGTGTCGGCCACCCCGGCGATCGTCACATCGGGGAAGCCGGACAGGACATCTGCGTGGCGAGCGGCGACATTTCCGGCACCAATGATGCCGACATGGGTAATTGGGGACACAACCCGACATATGCCACGTCTAGGGGTTAACAAACAACGATGTTCAAAGGCGCATAGATCGGGCAGGGGTCGTGCCCCTATGAGATGGGGCTGACTGCATGGAGACAGATGTGCGTGCTTTGGCCAGGGCCCAGGAGTGGTGTGGCCCGCATTCCAGTACGGCTTCCGAATGGCCGGTGGATGCCTTAATCGCGGCCAAGGGCAACACAACGGTGAGCGTCGTCCTGCCGGCGCGCGACGAAGAACGCACGGTCGGGGACATCGTCACCGTGATCAGACGTGAACTGGTGGAGCAGGCGCCACTCGTCGACGAGATCCTCGTCGTCGACTCCAACTCCACCGACGCCACGGCGGAACGGGCACGCGCCGCGGGCGCGCGCGTCGTGGCGCAGAACGAGGTGCTGCCCCACCTGCCGTGCATGTCGGGCAAGGGGGAGGCGCTGTGGAAGGGCCTGGCCGCCTCCCACGGCGACATCGTCGCGTTCGTCGACTCGGACCTGCTCAACTTCGGCTCGCACTTCGTGTCGGGGCTGGTCGGTCCGCTGCTGGTGAACTCGGGCACCCATTTCGTCAAGGCGGCGTACGAACGGCCCTTCACGGGCGAGGACGGCGTGCCCCGGCGCGGCGCGGGCGGCCGGGTCACCGAGCTGGTGGCCAGACCCCTGCTCAACCTGTTCTGGCCGGAGCTGGCGGGCTTCCGCCAACCCCTCGGCGGCGAGTACGCCGCCCGGCGCGAAGTGCTGGAACAGGTGCCCTTCGTCACCGAGTACGGCGTGGAGCTCGGTCTCCTCGTCGACCTCCTCCAGCTGGTGGGACTGGACGCGATGGCCCAGGTGGACCTGGGCTCCCGCGCGCACGGCCACCAGTCCGTGAACGCGCTCGGCCGGATGGCCGGGCAGATCATGCTCACCGCGTGGTCCCGGCTGGAACGCCAGGGACGCGTGGTGTCCTCCGAATCCCCGGCTCACACGCTGCTGCAGTTCGGCCTGGACGGGCGGGCCGGCCTGGTGGACGTGGGGGTGGCGGAACGGCCGCCGCTCGCCTCGCTCATGCTGGAGGAGGACGTCGCGTGAAGGTGCTGATCAACGCGGGACCGTGGTTGGCGGTCCCGCCGCCCGGCTACGGCGGCATCGAGAACGTGGTCGCAACCCTGGTCCCCGCGCTGCGCGAACGCGGCGTCGAGGTCGTGCTGGCCTCCGTGGCGTCGAGCACGCTGGAGGCCGACGAGCTGATCGCCGTCTACGACGAGGGCCAGTTCGCGGAGTTGCAGAAGCCGTACAACCAGGTCATGGGGATCGCGCATGCGCACCAGGCCAGGGTGGCCGCCGAGTTGCGCGCCCGCGACGACATCGACCTCGTCCACGACCACGTGGAGGTCGTCGGGCCGGCGGTGCTGGCCGCGCTGGGCGGGCCGCCGGTCCTCCACACCCTCCACTGGGACCTGCGCAAACACCCGGCGTTCTACGGCGCCTTCCCGCGCTCGATCGCGGTCAACGGGGTGTCGGACTCCCAGCTCGCCCGCGCCCCCGAGGCCCTGCGCGCCGCCTCGCTGGGCTCCGTCCACCTGGCCACGCCGCTCGCCGGCCAGGACGTCCGCGCCGAGCGCGGCGAGCACCTGGTGATCATGGGCCGGATCTGCGGGCTCAAGGGCCAGCACGTGGCCGCCCGGATCTGCCAGAAGCTCGGCCTGCCGCTGGTCGTGGCCGGCCCGGTCTGCGGCCGGGACAGCCAGGCCGAGCTGGACGTCGTCCTGCAGGATCCCTACCACCCGCTGCACAGCCATCCCGACGTGCGCTGCCACCTCGACCAGGTGTCCCGCTACCTCGACGGCGACCTGGTCAGGTGGATCGGCGCGGTCGGCGGCCAGGAGAGGGACGAGCTGTACGCCTCGGCCCGCGCCGCGCTCTTCCCCATCCAGTGGGACGAGCCCGGCGGCACGGCGGTCGTCGAGGCCCTGGCGCTCGGGGTGCCGCCGGTGGGCCTGCGCCGCGGCTGCCTGCCCGAGATCATCGACCACGGCCGTACCGGCTTCCTCGCCGACACCGAGGAGGAGCTGGCCGAGTACGTCCAGCGGGTGGACGAGATCGATCCGGAGGAGTGCCGCCGCGAGGCCAGGCGCCGCTTCTCGCCCGGCGTGATGGCCGACCGCTACCTGGACCTGTACGACCGGGTCCTGCGCGCGGACTGATAGACATGTCCGGTGATTCGCGTACTTCTGGCCGAGGACCAGGCCGTGATCAGGCACGCGCTCGCGACCCTGCTCGGCCTGGAGGCCGACTTCGAGATCGTGGCCGCGGTCGAGTCCGGTGACGCCGCCGTGGCCTCGGCCGCCGCGCACCGGCCGGACGTGGCCGTGCTGGACATCGACATGCCCGGCACCCTCGACGGGCTGGCTGCCGCGGCGGAGATCCGGGCCAGGGTGCCCTCGTGCCGCACGCTCATGCTCACCGCCTACGGCAAGCCCGGCCATCTCAAGCGGGCCCTGGCCGCCCAGGTGGACGGCTTCCTGCTGAAGACGGCGCCGCCGGAGGACCTGGTCTCGGCGATCAGGGAGGTCACCCGGGGCGGCCGGGTGCTCGACCCGTCCCTCGCGGTCACCGCCTGGGACCTGGCCGACAACCCGCTCACGCCGCGCGAGGCCGACGTGCTACGGCTGGTGGCGGGCGGCGCCGAGGCCCCCGACATCGCCCGCCGGCTGCACCTGACCGCCGGGACCGTGCGCAACTACCTGACGGCCATCGTGGCCAAGCTGAACGCGCGCAACCGCACCGACGCCGTGCGCATCGCCACCGAGGCCGGCTGGATCTAGCGGAGCGCGCGCGTCGAGCCGGAACCAGCCGTCCGCGGCGGCGGTCGTGAGCCGGCCGCCCAGCGTGGCCAGGCGGGTGGTGAGGTTGCCCAGCCCGGACGAGCCGCGGCGGGGGGCCGCCGTGGCCGCGCCGTCGTTGCGGACGAGCAGCCCGACCTCGCCGCCGGCGGCGGAAGTGGAGATCACGCAGGCGCGCGCGGCGCTGTGGCGCAGGACGTTCGTCACGGCCTCGCGCAGCACGGCGCTGAGCACGGTCTCGACCTCGGCCGGCAGCTCGGGGTGCGCGAGCCGCAGGGTGGCCTCGACCCCGGCCGCCGCCAGCACCTTCCCGGCCGACTCGGCCTCGGCGGCGAAGGACAGCTCGCGCTGCTCGCCGGTGACCGAGCGCAGGTCGTGTCGGGCGTGCTCGGCCATGGCGACGACGTTCTCCAGCTCCCGGACGGGGTCGGGCAGGCGGCGGGCCAGCTCGCAGGTGAGCAGGATGGCGGCCAGGCTGTGGCCGAGCAGGTCGTGCAGGTCGCGGGCGGCCCGCAGGCGTTCCTCCACGACGGCGGAACGCGCCAGGCTCTCCCTGGCGGCGTGCAGCTCCTTGGCGAGCTGGGCCAGGCGGAGCAGGCTGTAGACCACCACGCCGGTGGTGAGCGTGCTCACCGTGATGTTGACGCGGCCGGGCAGCTCGTACAGGGAGGCGACGGTCCAGACCGCGGCCAGGATCGCGGCCGTCAGCGGCCAGGCCGTCCGCGGGCGGAAGGCGAGCAGCACCGGACCGGCGAGGAAGCCCGCCGCCCCCAGCCAGATCGGCCCGAACACCGGGATCGGGGCGAAGGTGAGCGCCGCCATCACCCCCAGCGCCACCATGTGGCGGCCGGTGACCGAGCGCAGCTGCATGACGACGATCACGGCCAGCGCCGCGACCGCGGGAGCCAGCAGGCCGGCCGGGATCTGCAGCAGCGCCTTGACGCTGAACCCGACCAGCACGGCGGCCAGCAGGACCACCGAGACGTCGGGCGGCTCGCGCCGGGCCGCCGCGGGCGGGCGCGTGGCGGGCAGCACGGCCTCCACCGTGTACCGGCCCCGCCCGGACAGGCCGCGGGTGAGCGTGCCGCCCGCCGCCGCCACCTGGCGCGTGAGCCCCGCCGGGTCGGCGAGCCCGCCGGCGTCGTCGTCCTCGGCCGTGCGGCGGCCGTCGTCGGCCACGCGCAGGTGTACCTGGGCTCGTTCGGGCTCCTCCCAGGTCTCGATCACGCACACCGTGGCGGTGCCGCGGCGGGCGACGTCCGTGACCGCCTCGCGCAGCACCGAGGCGAGCAGCGCGCCCGCCGGGCCCAGCGGCTCGGTGTGGGCGGCGCGCACCTCCACGCCGACGCCGGCCGCCTCCAGCAGGGCGCGGGCGGTGGTCAGCTCCGGGGCCAGGGACATCGCGCGGTAGCTCGCCGCCGCGGCGCGCGCGTCCGCCAGCGACTGCCGCGCCGTCGCGACCACCTCGCCGAGCGTCTCGGCCGCGTCCCGTGGCGCGGCCAGCGCCCGCCGCGCGCCCGCTCCGATCGTGGCCAGGCCGCGCCCGAGGCCGTCGCTCAGCTCGGCGGCGATGCGCAGCCGCTCCTCGGCCACCGCCGCCGCGGCCAGCGCGGGACGGGTGGCCTCCATCTCGGCCACCCGCTCGACCAGCCGGATGAGGCCGAACACGACCAGCGACACCAGCACCGTGGTGATCGCGAGGTCCGTCGTGGAGACCGCGTCTCCCGCGTTGCGCCAGTGGTGGATCACGACGCCGCTGAAGGCCACCGCGGGCGCCAGCGCCCACCAGCGCGTCACCAGCAGCGACCCGGCGAGGAAGCCGAGGATCGCGACGGACGCGCCCTGCCCCAGCGTCACCGCGTAGACCAGCACCCCCTGGACGGCGAGCAGCCACCCCTTCCTGACCCGCAGCGTGAAGGCGCACTGCGCGGCCAGCACCGGCAGCGCCCCCCAGGCGCCGGCCACCACGTAGACGCCGGCCAGCGAGGCCAGCACCACGACGACGATCAATCGGGCGACACGCACGCCCAGAAGCTTAGGAGAACCCCCGCGGCAGCACGGTGACCGGGCAGGACGACGACCTGAGCACCTTCATCGCCAGCTCGCCCAGGAACACCCGGTGGGGCTGGGCGTCCTCGCCGGCGGCGCAGACCAGCAGCTCGCCGGGCAGCCACTCGACGTCCTTGAGCGCGGCCTGCACGTCGTGGCCCTCGGCCACCTCCGACTCGGCCTCGATGCCGGTGCTCTCCCAGGCCAGCCGTACGGCCAGGGCGAGGTCGTCGCGCAGCTTGCCCTGGTCCTCGGTGCGCAGGTCGAGGGTGATCAGCCGGAGCGGCACGTCGAGCCGCAGCGCCGCCTGGGCCACCCGCTCGACCGCCGCGTCGCACTGCGGCCGGTGGACGTAGGCCAGGGTGAGCCGGGCGGGCTCGTCGGGCGGCACGTAGCCCGAGGGCGCCAGCATCACCGCCTCCGGCGACAGGTGCAGCAGGTGGTCGGCGGTGCTGCCGACGGCGATGCGGCCGTACTGGCCGCCGCTCGCCGAGCCGACCACGATCAGGTCGGCCCTGATCCTGCTGGCCAGCACCGACAGCCCGCGGCCGGTGCCCCGGCTCTCGAACGCCATGTACTCGGCCGGGACGACGCCCAGCTCCTCACCCGCGTGCGCCAGGTTGGCCTGGGCCTCGACGGCCAGCCCGGGGCTGCCCGGGGGATAGATGGACGCCACCGTGAGCTCGCCCCCGGTCAGCCGGGTGATGGCGGCCCCGAGCGCGAGGGCGTCCCGCCCACCGGGGTCGTTGCTATAGCCGACGATCACGTGCTCTCCGATCACGTTTGCCCTCTTACCCGCTCTGAACTGGGAATACGCGGTCTCTGCCGATGCGTTTGAAACGATTGGAGGCGTAAAAACAGTGAAGATCACCCTTGACACCCGTTTCAACGGGTCCCTCGGCCCGGTCACCCTTCGTGAAGCGGTTCAGCACCTCAAGGCGCACGACCTGACGTGCACCGTCCCCGCCGGCATCGTCGAGCAGAAGGTCACCGTCTTCTCCGACTGCGTGGAGCGCGGCTTCACCCCGCTGCGCAGCGAGATCATGGCCGCGTACTACGTGGCCGAGCGGGACGCCACCGCCGAGGCGTTCGACCGCGGCCTCATCACCGAGGGCGAGCTGGAGCAGAGGCGCGCTCTGCTGGTGCGCCAGTATCTTGGGTAAGGACCGGAATCGCCCTTTCGGTCGAAGCATTTGACGATCAAAGTTCATAAGGTCGTGTCCACTACCCGTTCACGGATTGGACACCTGTGTACCGCGACATCGTCGACTTCGCTCTGACCACGCCCGGGTGGCTGCACGCCCTCGCCGAGTTCGGCACGGACGCCGGCCTTTTCATCTTCGCGGCGCTGTTCCTCGTGTGCTGGTGGCGGGCGCGCCAGGCCCCCGCCCGCGACCTCGCGCTCGCCATCGCCGGGCCGGCCGGGGTGGTGGGCGCGTACATCGTGAGCGAGGGCGTCAAGCTGCTGGTCCGGGAGGACCGGCCGTGCCGCGGCGGCATCGCCACGATCGCGGCCTGCCCGCCCTCCACGGACTGGTCCTTCCCCAGCAACCACACCGTGATCGCCGCCGGGGCGGCGGGCACGCTCATCCTGGTCTGGCGCGCCCTGGCCTGGGTGGTGCTGCCCCTGGCCGCCCTGATGGGCTTCACCCGGGTGTTCGTCGGCGTGCACTACCCGCACGACGTGGCCGGCGGCTTCCTGCTCGGCCTGGTGCTCGCGCCGCTGTTCGCGCTGCTGCTGGTCGGCGCGGTCACCCCCGCGGTCAGGCTCGCGCGAAGCCGTCTGTCGCCGCGATGAGCCGGTCGACGATGCCGGGCTCGGTCGCCGCGTGCCCGGCGTCGTGCACCACCTGGAAGTCGGCCTCGGGCCACGCCTTGTGCAGGTCCCAGGCGGTGGCCATGGGCGTGCAGGCGTCGTAGCGGCCCTGGATGATCACGGCCGGGATGTGCCGGACGCGGTCGACGTCCCTGATGAGCTGTTCGGGCTCGAACCAGCCGCCGTGGCGGAAGTAGTGGTTCTCGATCCTGGCGAACGACACCGCCATCTTGTCCTCGCCGAACTCCGCCACCAGGCTCGGGTCGGGCAGCAGCGTGATCGTCGCGCCCTCCCACTGGGACCACGCCTTGGCCGCCGCGAGCCGGGCCGCGTCGTCGTCGCCTTCGAGGCGGGCGCGGTAGGCGGCCATGAGGTCGCCGCGCTCCTCGACGGGGATCGGCGCCAGGTAGGACTCCCACAGGTCGGGGAACAGGTAGCTCGCGCCCTCCTGGTAGAACCAGTGCAGCTCGTGCGGGCGCAGCGTGAAGATCCCGCGCAGCACCAGCTCGGTCGTGCGGTCGGGGTGCGTCTGGGCGTAGGCCAGCGACAGCGCGCTGCCCCACGACCCGCCGAACACCTGCCAGCGCTCGATGCCCAGGTGCTCGCGCAGCCGTTCCATGTCGGCCACCAGGTGCCAGGTGGTGTTGGCGGCCAGTGACGTGCCCGGCGTGCTGGCGTGCGGCAGGCTGCGCCCGCAGTTGCGCTGGTCGAACAGGACGATGCGGTACAGCTCGGGGTTCCACTGCCGGCGGTGGTTGGCGCTGCACCCGGCGCCCGGCCCGCCGTGCAGCATGACGGCCGGCTTTCCGTCGGGGTTGCCGCAGACCTCCCAGTAGATCTGGTTGCCGTCACCCACGTCGAGCAGGCCGGACTCGTAGGGTTCGATGGGCGGGTACAGAGTTCTCATGTCTCGCGATCCTGCCATGGAGCAGGGGCTCGCCGAATTGTGCCGGTCTGAGCCTAGAGTGATCGTATGGACCTGGTGACGATCGACGACATCCGCGCGGCGGCCGGGCGGATCAACGGAACCGCGGTGCGCACGCCGCTCCTGAGGATGGGCGAGGCGTGGCTGAAGCCCGAGAGCCTCCAGCCGGTCGGGTCGTTCAAGATCCGCGGCGCCTACAACGCGCTGGCCGCCCTGCGTCCCTCCGGCGTCGTCACGCACTCCTCCGGCAACCACGGCCAGGCGCTGGCGTTCGCGGCGGCGGAGTTCGGCGTGCCGTGCGTGGTCGTCGTGCCCGAGGGCACCCCGGCGGTCAAGGCGGCGGCGATCGAGGGCTGGGGCGCCGAGCTGGTGGTCGTTCCGCCCGACCAGCGCGAGGTGACGGCCGAGCGGCTGGCCGGCGAGCGCGGCCTGACGCTGGTGCCGCCCTACGACCACCGCGCGATCATCGCCGGGCAGGGCACGATCGGCCTGGAGATCGTCGAGGACCTGCCGGACGTCGAGGCGGTGCTCGTGCCGGTCAGCGGCGGCGGGCTGGCCGCCGGCGTCGCGGCGGCGGTCAAGGCGCTGCGGCCCGACGTCCGCGTGTACGGCGTGGAGCCCGAGCTGGCCGCCGACGCCGCCGAGAGCCTGGCGGCCGGGCACGTGGTTGCCTGGGAGACCACGCGCACGTTCCGGACCATCGCCGACGGGCTGCGCGTGAACCGGGTGTCCGAGCTGACCTTCGCCCACCTGCGCGAGCACCTCGAAGGCATCGTCACCGTCTCGGAGGACGAGCTGCGGGTGGCGATGCGGCACATCGCGCGCACGGCCCGGCTGGTGGCCGAGCCCAGCGGCGCGGCGACCACGGCCGCCCTGCTGTCGGGCCGCGTCCCCGCCGGGCGCACGGTGGCCGTGCTGTCCGGGGGGAACGTCGATCCGGAGCTGTTCGCCCAGGTCTACGCCTGAGCCCAGGCGTGGCGGGTGAGGAACCCGCGCTCGCCGGTGGCGTACTCGTGGAACGCCTGCTGCACCTCGGCCAGCTCGGGCACCATCGCGCGGACCATCGTGCCCTCCTTGTACTCCAGCTCGTAGCCGGGGGAGACCTGGAGGAAGTGCCGGCCGAAGTTCACCAGGGCGACGAACGGGTTCTGCGGCGACAGCGTGGCCAGGACGTCGTGGACCAGCCCGAGGTCGGGGTCGTGCACGACCATCCCGTCGCCGGTGTGGAGCTGCATGCCCTCGTACACGCCGAGCGGGGCCACGTTGTGCACCAGGTCCCGCTGGGGGTCGTAGCAGACCAGGCCGTGCGCGCGGGCGGTGGTCAGCACCTGGGCCGAGCTCTCGTCCATCGTGTCCAGGTCCATCGTCACCAGGACGTGCCCGGGGTACAGGGTGACCTGCCCGGGCAGCTCCTTGGCGACGTCGGGCACGTCCCCCTCGACGGGGTCGCTCCGCTTCACCGCCAGATACGTGGTCCGGGCCTGATCCCTGCTGATCGGCACGGGCTCGTCCCAGACCATCAACTCAACGCTCATCGGTCCATCTTGCCGAACGACCACCGTGCCGGTGCGCCACTGGGGTCAAGAGTCCGTGATGTACGGTTCAGCGCGGTTTCTCGGACTGGGGCACCAGCTCCACCGTGCAATGGGCACACCGACTGGCCTCGGCCGGGATGTCGGACAGGCACTCGGGGCACTCCTTGGTCGTCGCGGCCTTGTCCCGGTCGAACAGGTGGATCAGCCGCGTCATCGGGGCCACGACCAGCCAGTAGACGACCGCCGCGATGACCAGGAAGGTCAGCAGGTGGTTGAGGAAGTCGCCGTACTTGAACTGGCTGCCGTTGATCGTGAAGGAGTATTCGGCGAAGTTCGGCTGCCGGCCGCCGGTCACCGCGCCGATGAGCGGGGTGATGAGATCGGTGACCAGCGCCTGGACGAGCCCGCTGAAGGTCGCCCCGACGATGACGGCGACGGCCAGCTCGACGATGTTGCCTCGGAGTAAGAACTTCTTGAAACCGCCCATGGAGTCGGCATATTGCCGGGGGCCGCGGCCTGAAACCCCGATGGCCCCCGACAGAGCCCGATGGAGAACGTCGTGGCCGGTCAGACCTGGGGCGCGAGCCGTTCGAGATCGAAGCGGCCGTGCCGCACGCCGTCGAGGAACGCGGTCCACTCGTCGGTGGTGAACGACAGGACGGCACCGCTGGCGTCCTGACTTCCCCGCACCCAGACCCGGTCGGCGAGCATGGTGACCTCGACGCAGTCGCCATTGTTGCACCGTTGCCAGCGTGCCTGGTCAAGGGCAGGTGGGCGTTTCATCCATTACCTCCTGAAGGCGGCTGTAGAGGTATTGAGCCGAAGGTGATTTTACCTTGACAGCCGAGGATGACCAGGCGACAAAAGGGGCAGTGGCGAACGCCGGTGCCGGACAAAACAAAAGGCGGGCGTCCGTGAGGACGACCGCCGGAAAAAGCGCCGCGCGCTCAGTCGGACTGACGTATTCCACGCAGGAACGCGTCCCATTCCCGGGCGCTGAAGGTGAGGACCGGGCCGGCCGGGTTCTTGTTGTCCCGCACGCCGATCTCACCGGGGGACAGCAACGCGACCTCGACGCATTCTCCGTTGTTGCAGCGCGAGGCGGCCCGCCACCGCGGACCCGCCTGGACGTCAGGGTGGTGGGACGTCATTGTCTCCCCCTCGTGCATCGACAATGGGCGCGGCGGCGGTCGGACCTCGCCGGGCGCGCTCGGACGGTTCGCTCGGACACCGGCGATCTCACGTGGAGAGCGAAAGCGTCCCAATGGATGAACAGTAGCACCTGGCACTTGCCACGAGAACGAGGCTCTGATGTGTCGGAGGCATCATGCCAGGTGACCGGAAAAACGAGATGATCCTGTGACGGAGCGCTAAGCGAAGTTTGCGGCCATCTCGGTAATTCGCCGCTTCGATTCCTGGATGCCCAGGGCCTCGGCCCGCAGATGGTCGATGATCTCGCGAAACCGCCGGACCACCTTATCGGCCTCCAGGTAGAAAAGGCCCATTTGATGTTCCACGAAAATGGTGTCGGCGATGCCGGAGTCATGGTCGAACTCCATGAGCCGGAAGGTGCTGTCGAAGCCCACGTGCGCCCCCGCGGTGAACGGGATCACCTGGATGGTGACGTGCGGCAGCTCGCTCAGCTCGATGAGCCGGTCGAGCTGTTCACGCATGGTCTGCCGGCTGCCCACGTGCCGGTAGAGCACCGACTCGTCCAGCAGGACCCAGTAGCGCAGGGTGTCGGGCCGGTGCAGCCACTCCTGGCGCTTCATCCGCACCCTGACCCGATCGTCGAGCACGTCGGGCGCGATGCGGGGCAGCCAGCCGCGGATCACGGCGCGGGCGTAGTCCTCGGTCTGGAGCAGGCCGGGCACGGTGGTGATCTCGTACTCGGTGATGGCGCTGGCCTCCGCCTCCAGGCCGAGCATCTGCCGCAGCTCGCGGTTGTCGTAGAACTGCCACCACTCCTTCTGCCTGGCGTCCTTGGCCAGCGTCATGAGCTGGGCGGATTCGGCGGGGGAGACGTCGTACAGGCGGCACAGGTCGCGCACGTCACGCAGGCTGACGCCGCGCTGGGCGGTCTCGATCCTGCTGATCTTGGCCGGGGAGCACAGGAGGAGTTGGGCCACCTCGGCGATGCTGAGGTTCTTCTCGTTGCGCAGCTCGCGTAAGCGCATCGCCAGTTGCCGCTGCCGGAGCGTCGGGTTGGGGATGGTCATCGCCGCACACTCCCTTCCCGCGCGGTGGCCGGTTGCCCCGGAGCGTACCCCCGGGTTCGGTTTCGAAGGCATGTGCGGTAGGTAATCGTCACCGGCACGTTCCTATGGCAAGTGCCAATTCGGGGTGGGTTTCCGGCGTCGGAGGGTAAAAGTCAGCCAAGCCGTAAGAGAGGGGGATGCCCTGGGGCTGATTTGATCAAACCACCAGAGATCGAAATGCCGCGTTCATTCCCTGACGCGATGGCTCACCAGAGGCCGTCCGTCACATAAGGCTGGGCCGACGGGGGCTCGTCGGCCCGGCTGTGACGATCATTCGCTACTGCCAGAGCGAGGATCGACCGTCCTGATCGCGGGGGATCGGGGACGCAGCGTCGCGTCACCCCGATCGTGGGTGCGGATCCGGTGCGCGGGGGCCGCGCACCGGATCCGTGAACCACGCCACACCCCCCACCGGGCCGAACACGTGAGCCGCCTTCGACACCGCGCCGTCGGAGGCGGCTCACTCGATTTTTCGGAGTATTCCGGACGGACGCGTGGGAAGGAACAGGGTGGCCTTGTCCGGCGGAGCGGGGGAACGGAACATGGGGAGAGACCGCAAGGGAGCCTCGATGATCGAGATCTGGCCTGGAGACCCCTATCCTCTCGGGGCGACCTACGACGGCGCGGGCACGAACTTCTCGCTCTACACCGAGGTCGCCCATGCGGTGGAGCTGTGCCTGTTCGACGAGGACAACGTCGAGTCGCGGGTGCCGCTCACGGAGGTCGACGGGTTCATCTGGCACGGTTACCTGCCCGGCATCGGCCCCGGGCAGCGTTACGGCTACCGGGTGCACGGGCCGTACGAGCCGGCGCGCGGGCTGCGCTGCAACCCGAACAAGCTGCTGCTCGACCCGTACGCGATGGCGATCGAGGGCGGCGTCGACTGGCACGAGGCGGTCTACGGCTACCGGTTCGGCCAGCCGGACACGCGCAACGACGCCGACTCGGCCCCGTACGTGCCGCGGTCCATCGTGATCAACCCGTTCTTCGGGTGGGGGCACGACCGGCCGCCGGCGACGCCGTACCACGACACGGTGATCTACGAGGCCCACGTGCGCGGGCTGACGATAAGCCATCCCAAGATCCCCAAGCACCTGCGCGGCACGTACGCGGCGCTCGGCCACCCCGAGATCCTCGACCACCTCACCAAGCTGGGCGTGACGGCACTGGAGCTGATGCCGGTGCACCAGTTCGTCACCGACCACATCCTGGAGCAGCGCGGCCTGTCCAACTACTGGGGCTACAACTCCATCGGCTTCTTCGCCCCGCACAACCGCTACTCCAGCACCGGGCAGCGCGGCGGGCAGGTGCTGGAGTTCAAGGCGATGGTGCGCAGCCTGCACGAGGCGGGCATCGAGGTCATCCTCGACGTCGTCTACAACCACACCGCCGAGGGCAACCACCTGGGCCCGACGCTGGGGTTCAGGGGCATCGACAACAGCAACTACTACCGCCTGGTCGAGAACGACAAGCGCTACTACGTCGACACCACCGGCACGGGCAACAGCCTGCTCATGCGCTCCCCGCACGTCCTGCAGATGATCATGGACTCGCTCCGCTACTGGGTCATCGAGATGCACGTCGACGGGTTCCGCTTCGACCTCGCCTCCACCCTCGCCCGCGAGCTGCACGAGGTCGACCGGCTGAGCGCGTTTTTCGACCTGGTGCAGCAGGACCCGGTGTTGTCGCAGGTCAAGCTCATCGCCGAGCCCTGGGACGTCGGCCCCGGCGGCTACCAGGTCGGCAACTTCCCCTCGCGCTGGACCGAGTGGAACGGCCGCTACCGCGACACGATCCGCGACCTGTGGCGCGGGCAGGCCGCCACGCTGCCCGAGTTCGGCTCCCGCTTCACCGGGTCGAGCGACCTGTACAAGGACGACAGCCGCCGCCCGGCCGCCTCCATCAACTTCGTGACCTGCCACGACGGCTTCACCCTGCAGGATCTCGTCGCGTACAACGACAAGCACAACGAGGCGAACAAAGAGGGCAACCGCGACGGCACCGACGACAACCGGTCGTGGAACTGCGGCGAGGAGGGCCCGGCGAGCCTGGCCATCGAGTCGCTGCGCGAGCAGCAGAAGCGCAACTTCCTCACCACGTTGTTCCTGTCGCAGGGCGTGCCGATGCTCTCGCACGGCGACGAGCTGGGCCGCACCCAGAAGGGCAACAACAACGGCTACTGCCAGGACAACGAGCTGACCTGGGTCGACTGGTCCGACATCAGGGAGAACTGGCTGCTGCTGGAGTTCACCCAGGAGCTCGCGGCGCTGCGCAAGAAACATCCGGTCTTCCGGCGCAGGAGGTTCTTCTACGGCAGGCCGGTACGCGGGCTGAGCGACATCGCCTGGCTCACCCCGTCCGGGGAGGAGATGACCGACAGCGACTGGAACGTCGGCTACGCCAAGTCGCTGGCCGTCTTCCTCAACGGCGACGCCATCACCGAGCCCGACCGGCGCGGCCGCCCGATCAGGGACGACTCCTTCCTGCTGCTGTTCAACGCCCACCACGACACGATCAAGTTCACGATCCCCCAGGACTACGGCGAGATGTGGCACACCGAGATCGACACCGCGATGCCCATCAGGCTCGACGTGCGGATGGTGCGCGCGGGCGAGGCGATCGAGGTCCCCGGACGCAGCGTGCGGGTGCTGCGCCGTGTCTAGGCCGGCCTCGACGTACCGGGTGCAGCTCACCCCCGACTTCGGTTTCGCGCAGGTCGCCGAGATCGCCGGCTACCTGCGCGACCTCGGCGTCAGTCACGTCTACCTGTCGCCGGTGCTGCAGGCCACGCCCGGGTCGCGGCACGGCTACGACGTCGTCGACCACTCCAGGATCAGGGAGGAGTTCGGCGGGGCCACCGGCTTCCGCGAGATGGCCCAGGAACTGGCCGCGCACGACCTGGGCATCGTCATCGACATCGTGCCCAACCACATGAACACGATGAACGCCCAGTTCTGGTCGGTGCTCAAGGACGGCCCCGCCTCGCCGTACGCCGGCTGGTTCGACATCGAGTGGGTGGACGGGAAGGTGGCGCTGCCGGTGCTCGGCGACGACACCGAGCCGGTGGTCGACGGCGACGTCCTGCGCTACCACGAGCACGCCTTCCCCCACCCGGGCCACTACCGGCTGGTCGACTGGCGCGAGGGGCCCGGCTACCGGCGCTTCTTCGACGTGTCCTCGTTGATCGGGCTGCGCGTGGAGGACCCGTCGGTGTTGTTCGCCACGCACGAGGTGATCTTCTGGCTGCTCGACGAGGGCCTGGTCGACGGCTTGCGCATCGACCATCCCGACGGCCTGGCCGACCCTCGCGGCTACCTCGACCGGCTGCGCGAGCGGACCGGCGGCCCCTGGACGGTCGTGGAGAAGATCCTCATCGGGCCCGAGCGGCTGCAGCCCGACTGGGCCTGCGACGGCACGACCGGCTACGAGGTGCTCAACCGGATCAACGGCCTGTTCGTCGACCCCTCGGGCAAGGAGCCGCTGGTCCGGCTGTTCAGCGAGCTGACCGGGCAGCCGGACGACTACCGTCCGGTCATGACGCAGGCCAAGCGCGAGGTGCTCGACCTGTTCTTCGGGGCGGAGGTCGACCGGCTGGCCAGGGTCACCGGCTGCGAACCGGCCGCGGTGTCGGAGCTGCTGGCCGCGATGCCGCTCTACCGCGCCTACCTGGTGCCGGGGGAGGAGCCGCCGCCCGAGTCGGTGGAGATCGTCGAGCTGGCCGCCGCCGAGTGCTCGCCCGCCGTGCGGCCGCTCGTCCAGCAGGTCCTGTACGGTTCGCCGGAGGCGATCGTGCGTTTCCAGCAGACGTGCGGGCCGGTCATGGCCAAGGGCGTCGAGGACACCGCGCTGTACCGGTGGTTCCCGCTGTCGTGCCTCAACGAGGTGGGCGGCGAGCCGGACGTGTTCGGCGTCTCGGTTGAGCAGTTCCACGACTTCTGCGGGGAGATGTCCCCGTACACGATGACGACCCTGTCCACGCACGACACCAAGCGGTCGGAGGACGTGCGCGCCCGGTTGTCGGTGTTGTCGGAGATGCCCCGGGAGTGGGCGTCCGTGGTGTCCGAGTGGTCGCGGGAGCTCTCGTTCGACCCCCACCTCGACTACCTGGCCTGGCAGAACCTCATGGCGGCCTGGCCGATCTCCGCCGAACGCCTCACCGACTACCTGCTCAAGGCGGCTCGGGAGGCCAAGACCGCGATCTCGTGGGTGCGTCCGGACGCCGGCTACGAGCGGCGGCTGCGGGAGTTCGCGCAGGCCGCCGTGCGGCTGCCGGTGGAGGAGTTCACCGAGCGCATCGAGCCGTTCGCGATGTCGAACTCGCTCGGGGCCAAGCTGGTGCAGCTCATGATGCCCGGGGTGCCCGACGTGTACCAAGGCAACGAGACCACCGACTTCTCGCTGGTCGATCCGGACAACCGGCGGCCCGTGACGTACCCGCGCAAGCCCGAGACCTCCTGGGACGCCGCCAAGCTCCTGGTCACGACGCAGGCGTTGCGGCTGCGCAGGCGGCTCGGGGGCGCGGCGCCGTACCTGCCGCTGCGGGCGGAGGGGGAGGCGGCCGAGCACGCGATCGCCTTCGCCCGGGGCGAGGGCCCGCGGGCGGTGGCGGTCGCCACCAGGCTGCCGGTACGCCTCGCGCGCCGCTCCGCGGTCGCCGGCCACTCGGTGTGGGGCGACACCACCTTGACGCTGCCCGGCGGATCCTGGCGCGACCTGCTCACCGGCGAGCCGCACTCGGGAACGGTTCCGCTGGCCCGGCTGCTCGATCAGTACCCCGTCTCACTGCTGGAGCGACATGATCTTTGAGGTCTGGGCACCGAAGGCCACGGCTGTCGAGGTCGACGTTCTGGACGGACGCCGGCCGATGTCCCAGGGGGAGAGAGGCTGGTGGTGGGCCGAGGTCGCCGAGGCCGGCCACGGCACCAGGTACGCCTTCGTCCTCGACGGCGGCGGGCCCTACCCCGACCCGCGCTCCCGGCGGCAGCCGGAGGGGGTGTTCGGGCCGAGCGCGGTCTACGAGCACGACCGCTTCACCTGGTCCGACCACGACTGGAAGGGCCGCGACCTGCGCGGCTCGGTGATCTACGAGCTGCACGTCGGCACGTTCACCGGCGAGGGCACGTTCGCCGCGGCGATCGAGCGGCTGGAGCACCTGGTCGAGCTCTGCGTGGACTTCGTGGAGATCATGCCGGTCGCCCCCGTCCCCGGCGGGCGCAACTGGGGGTACGACGGCGTCGACCTCTACGCGGTCAACGAGACGTACGGCGGGCCCGACGGGCTGAAGTCGTTCGTGGACGCGTGCCACCGGGCCGGGATCGGCGTCATCCTGGACGTGGTCTACAACCATCTGGGGCCGTCGGGCAACTTCCTCCACCCCTTTGGTCCGTATTTTTCCGGCTTTGCTGGTAGCTATTGGGGTGAAGCGGTCAATCTGGACGGGCCGGGGTCCGACGAGGTCCGCCGGTACTTCATCGGCAACGCCGTCCAGTGGCTGCGCGACTACCACATCGACGGGCTGCGGCTGGACGCCGTCCACGCGCTGCACGACCGGCGCGCCCGCCACCTGCTGGCCGAACTGTCGGCGGAGGTCGACGCGCTGGCCTGCTCGCTCGGCCGGCCGCTGTCGCTGATCGCCGAGTCCGACCTCAACGACCCGCGCATGGTACGCCCGCTGGAGGCCGGCGGCCTGGGGATGACCGCGCAGTGGAACGACGACGTCCACCACGCCCTGCACACCGCCGTGAGCGGCGAGAGCCACGGCTACTACGAGGACTTCGCCGACCCGTCGGCACTGGCCAGGGTGCTGACCCGAGGCGTGCTGCACGACGGCGGCTACTCCAGCTTCCGCGACCGGGCGCACGGGCAGCCCTTCACCGGCGTGCCCGGCCATCGGCTGGTCGCCTGCCTGCAGAACCACGACCAGATCGGCAACCGGCCCGGCGGCGACCGGCTGCCCGTGTCCGCGCTCAGGCTGGGGGCCGGGTTGCTGCTGACCTCGCCGTTCACGCCGATGTTGTTCATGGGGGAGGAGTGGGGGGCCCGCGCGCCGTTCCTGTTCTTCTCCGACCACGTGGAGCCCGAGCTGCGGGAGAGCGAGGGGACGCGGCGCGAGCGCGAGTTCGACGGCTTCGGGTACGCCTGGGACGCGCCCGACCCGTCCGACGAGGAGGCGTTCCTGCGTTCCAAGCTGGACTGGAGCGAGTTGAAGGAGGAGGAGAACTGGTCCCTGCTGTGCTGGTACCGGGACCTCATCGCGCTGCGCAAGGCGCTGCCGGAGCTGTCGGACCCGCGGCTGGACCGGGTGCGGGTGGAGGCCGATCCGGAGGGCAGGTGGCTGGTCATGTGGCGCGGGACGGTGTGCGTCAGCGTCAACTTCTCGCCGGAGACGCTGACGTTGCCACCGGCGGGCGCCATTCTCCTGCTGGCCTCGGACGACCCGGTCGCCGCCGGCCCCGACGGCCTCCGCCTCCCCGGCCAAACCCTGGCCATAACCCGCACCACCCCCTGACCCCCGGGCTCCCGCCTCCCCCCCCACACCACCCCCTGACGGCCTCCCGCCTCCCCGGCCAGACCCTCGTTCCATCTCCCGCGCCATCCCCTGGCCGGGCGGTGCTGCGCAGGTGTCTCCCCGGGGGTTGTCCACAGGCTGGGGGCCGGTCGGCGGGGTTGTCCCCAGAACGGGGTTCGGCCGCACCGGGGCGGGCCGGGTTCCGGATCCTGGGTGCCTCACCACGTTTCGAAGGCGAGGCACCTCATGAAGATCGTTCTGCCGCTCCCCGCCATGCTGACCTCACTGTTCGTCGTAGCCGTGGAGCACCTGCCGTTCGACGTCGACACGTTCGTGCCCTGGCGCGTCCCCGGGCCGTACCGGAAGGCGGCCCGTGACGCGCTCGACACCCCGCCGTCCCTGACCGTCACCCATGCTCCCGCCCCCTGGCGACCGGCCGGGCTCACCCTCACGGGCGACGAACGACGGCGGCTGCGCCGAGCCGGGCAACACGTGCTGGTGTCCACCACCGCGCCCCCACGCCGCCTGCCCGGCAACGTGCAGACCGCCAGAGCCGTGGCCCGCGCCCTCGCCCGCCAGTGCGACGGCCTGCTGATCGACCCGTCGACCGCCTCGGCCGTGCCCGCCTGCCCGAGGTCGCCGGGCGAGCCAGGAGACTTCCGCCTCGGCGACGACTGGCTCACCTGGAACGTGCAGATGCGCGACGACGCCACCTGCCCCCCATGGGACCCGTCCGAGACGGCCGCCTGCGACTGCCTGCGCGTCACCTCGCGCGGGCTGAGCCGCTTCGCGCTGCCGGAGATCACCCTCGACGGCGCCGCCTGCGCCCACAGCCTGTGCGCGACCGCCCTGCTCCGATCGGTGGCCCATCGCCTGGTCGCCGACCAGCTCGCCCATCTGCGGGCGCACCCGCTGGCCACCTGCCACGAGATCGACGACCTGCTCCGGATCCGGCCGTCCGGCGCCCTCCGGGGCGTCCCGCCGTTCGGCGTACGGCTGACCCCATGCGACGCCGACCTCGGCGAGCCGGGTAGCTCGAGCGCCATCCGCCGCCTGAAGGTGGGCCCCGCCCCCGGCTGCGGCCGGCTCACCCGTCTCAAGGTGGGGCCGCCGTCCGGCTTCACCGGCTCGGTCAACGACTGGCTCCGCACCACCGGCAGCCTCGACCTGACCTCCGTCGACCACCCCGCCCGCCCGGCCCTCGCCGCCTGATCCCCGCCCCCGCGAGACGGTCAGACCCCTGGAGCACGTACGTGCCTCCCCGCTCATGAGCACGTTTCACGACCCCGGCGAATGTCGTCGGGGCGCCGGTCCAGTGAGAGGCAGGTGGTCAGCGGTGCAGGATCCGGGTGAGGGCCTGGTCGAGCGTGGACATGGGGTCCGCCGTGGGGCGAGGGGCGCGCCAGGCCACATACCCGTCGGGCCGCACCAGGACGGCGCCGCCTTCCCGCACCCCGTACCGCTCCCGCCAGCGGCCCTCCACGTCCACCAGCTCGTCGTCCACCAGGATGCGGGTGAGCTGCACGCCCAGGCGCTCCTTGACCACGCGGCCGGCGTCCATCCAGACCTGGCCGCCACTCTTGTCGGCCAGCAGGACGAAACCCGAGCCGAACAGGTCGATGGTCGAGATGCGCTGCCCCTCCCAGTCGAGCACGACGTGCGGGGCGCGGCTGCCGGGGCGGCCGCTCGGGGTGCGCGGGTCCTCCAGGAGCGAGCCGTCGTCGCCGGGCTCCTCCAGGACGGCGGCGGAGTGGTACCGGTAGCCGAGCATCGCCTGCAGGAAGTCCTCCAGGGGCTCGGGGTAGTCGGAGCGCTCGTCCACGGGCATCCGCACGCTGAGATTGGCGAGCTGGGCGTCCGCGGTCAGGGCACCGATCGGGCGGCGTTCGGCGTCGTAGGTGTCCAGGAAGCCGGGGCCGGCCTGCCCGCTGATCACCAGCCAGAGGCGCCAGGCGATGTCGCAGCCGTCCTGGAGGGCGGTGCTGCCGCCCTGGCCGCCGGTGGGCGGCATGGTGTGGGCGGCGTCGCCGGCGAAGAAGACGCGTCCGGCGCGGAAGGTGTCGGCCACGACGTGCGCCAGGCTGAACGTCGCCGTGTCCAGCACCTGCACGTCCAGGTCCGGGATGCCGGTTCCGACGCGGATGAGCTCGACGCAGCGTTCCTCGGTGAGCGCGTCGGCGCCGCCGTCCGGGGAGGGGGCCTGGTTGATGCCGAGCACGTGCGCGCCGACGCCCGTGCCGGTCACGATGACGCCGGTGAACGCGTCGTTGTGCAGGTACCAGACGATGACCTCGCGCTCGTTCACCAGGCCGGTCAGGTCGGCGTCGAACATGATCGAGCGCATCTGCACGAGATCACCCCTGCCGGAGGTGGGCACGGCCAGCCGCTCGCGCAGCGTGCTCCGGTGGCCGTCGGCCGCCACCACGTAGTCGGCCCGTACGATGCTCTCTTCGCCGTCGGCGGCCCGGATCACGGCGGTGACGCCGTCGTCGTCCTGGTCGAGGGAGATCAGCTCGGTGGAGAAGCGCAGGTCGGCGCCGAGCTCGTCGGCGTAGGCGCGCAGCACCCGCTCGACCTCCGACTGGGGGGCGCCCACGCGGGGCACGGGGGTGAGGTCGGCGAGGGCGTCGAAGTCGCCCGAGTCCTCGAAGATCATCTGTGGGTCGGGGTCGGCCAGCGTTTTGGCGATCGCGATGCGCATGGAGTCGCCGATGCCGATCCAGATGTCGGCGAACGTCTGCTCGATCCCCGGAAGCGGCCGCAGCAACTCGACGGCTCGCGGTCCCATGCCGAACGCCTTGGGCTGGATGGACGTGCTCGGGTGCCGCTCGACCAGAATGACGGGCACTTCGCGCCAGGCCAGCAGCGCGGCAGCGCTCAGGCCCGCGTACCCACCGCCGACCACCAGCACGGGCACTCGCTCTTGTCTCATTGCCTCCACCTCCGGGCACACGTAGTATCGCGTTCACTGATCAAGCGACACGATATGTCGCGTTTACGGAGACGGTCAAGACATATCGCGAATCCCGCCATTCATCGGAGCTCTCAGACCACCTGGAAGCACGACGCCTCCTGAGCACGGGGTCAAACGGCCGGCGTCCGCCCCGCCCGCGAACCGAGCAGCGCCGACATCGCCGGGACAGGCTTGCAACACGTCAAGACGACCTTCAGCGCCACGCCCCTGCTACGGGCCTCCGCGCCACGTGTTCGCTCCGGGGCTCCGCGCTACGTACCCGCTGCGAGGCTCCTCATCGCGTGCCCGCTACGGGAGACTTCCCGCCTTGTGCGCGCGGGGCTGCGCGCCACATGCCCGCTACGGGCGCCTCACCATGTCCCGCTATGGGGGTTCTCGCCATGTCCGGCTGTGTGGGTTGCGTGCGACGTGCCACGTGCCCGCTTCGGGCCTCCTCGTCACGTGCCGCTATGGGAGGCTTTCCGCCCTGTGCCCGCTGCGGGAGCTGCGTGCCACGTGCCTGCGTTGGCGGCTCCTCGCCACGTGTCCGCTACGGGAGGCTTTCCGCCCTGTGTCCGCCGCGGGGGCTGCACGCTACGTGCCCGTTGCGGGGCTTCTCACTGTGTGCCCGAATGGGGGCTCAAGCTTACGAGGATGCGGCCGAGAGCTCCCATGCGGTGCGGGCTGTCGCTGGTCGACTGCCGCCCGCCTTCCCGACCAGCCACATGCCGATGGCGTACGGCCTCTGGGCGGGCGGTCAGGTGTTGAGGTGCTGGCTGGGGGCGGCTTCTGGGGGAGCGGCTTGGGGCTGAGGTGTTCTGCTTGGAAGCTTGGTGGCGGGGAGGTGGGTCAGGAGAGGTGGCGTTCGAGGCTTTGGAGTTTGGTGGTCATGCCGTCCGTCACGCCCGGGCGGAGGTCGGCCTTGAGGACCAGGCTGACTCTCGGGGCGACCTCGGAGACGGCGTCGACCGCGCGCCTGACGACGTCCATGACCTCGTCCCATTCGCCCTCGATCGTGGTGAACATCGCGTCCGTGTGGTTGGGCAGGCCGCTCTCGCGGACCACCTTGACGGCGCGGGCGACCGGTTCGGCGACCCCTTCGCCGACGCCCAGCGGGGTGATGGAGAAGGCCACGATCATGGCGACAGATCCCTCGGAGAGCGGAAAAAGCCTGGACGAGACGATCGTAGCCGGGAGCGAAGAGCCACGACGCGGGTGGGGCGTCGTGGCTGATCGCCGTACGTCAGAGGTCACGACGCGGTGGGCGCCGTGGCCGGCGCCGTGCGACGGAGCCGCAGCGCAGATGGTGCGCCGTGGCCGGTCGCCGTACGTCGGAGGTCACGGCGCGGGTGGGGCGCCGTGGCCGGTCGACGTACGTCACGTCACGTCACGTCACGTCACGTCACGTCACGTGTGAGAGGTCACGCGTGGTCGTGGTCGTGGTGGTCCTCGTCCTCGTCCTCGCTCGGCCCCTCGGACGGCTCCACCCCGAGAACGGCCTCGCGCGGCTCGATCTCGGTGATGTGGTCCACGAGCTGCAGCACGTGGTCCGGCTCGATCAGCCACTGGAGCGCGGAGGCGCCGGTCTCGTCGGAGTTGACGAGGTCGGCCTGCTCGGAGCGCTCCTCGTCGCTGAGGTCGGCGTCGGGATGCCGGATCTCGGCCAGCGCCGCCGCCTGCAGCGCGTTCACGTCGAGCACCTCCACGGTCAGCTCGACCGTAAGGCGCAGGTATTTCGGTTCATCACTCATGGCGACGATGCTAGGGCAGCTTCCACTCGACAGGTGCGGCGCCTTGCTGGGTGAGCAGCTCATTGGCGCGGCTGAACGGCCGCGAGCCGAAGAAGCCGCTGCGCGCCGACAGCGGGGACGGATGCGCCGACTCGATGCGCGGCACGCTGCCGAGCATGGGCGCGAGGTTGCGGGCGTCGCGACCCCACAGGATGGCGACCATCGGCTTGTCGCGGGCCACGAGGGCGCGGATGGCCTGCTCGGTGACCTGCTCCCAGCCCTTGCCCCGGTGGGAGGCGGGCTTGCCCGGCATGACGGTCAGGACCCTGTTGAGCAGCAGCACGCCCTGCTCGGCCCACGGGGTCAGGTCGCCGTTGGCGGGGCGGGGGAGGCCGAGGTCGGACTCCATCTCCTTGTAGATGTTGAGCAGGCTCCCGGGCAGCGGCCGCACCTCGGGCGCCACCGAGAACGACAGCCCGACGGGGTGGCCGGGCGTGGGGTAGGGGTCCTGACCCACGATCAGCACCTTGACGTCGTCGAAGGGCTGGTTGAACGCGCGCAGGACATTGGGGCCCGCGGGCAGGTACTGCCTGCCCTCGGCGATCTCGTTGCGCAGGAACTCACCCATCAAGGAGATCTGCTCGGATACGGGCTCAAGAGCCTGAGCCCATCCGGCTTCGACGACTTCATGCAAAGGACGACCGGCCATGGCCGTGAAGCTTATCTAGGTCTGGTACGGCTTGCCGCCCAAACGGACGCGCAGGCCGTACCGGAATGATCACAACGACGGCTTGCCGGGCTGGAAGAGCCAGGCGTCGAAGAGGGCGTCGAGCTGCCTGCCGGACACGCGTTCGGACAGGGCGACGAAGGCGGCGGTGTCGGCGTTGCCGTACTTGTGGTCGTTCGCCCAGGTGCGCAGGATCGTGAAGAACGCGGTGTCGCCGACGGTCCGGCGCAGGACGTGCAAGGTCGCCGCGCCGCGGTCGTAGACGGGGTCGTGGAAGAGGGCGGCGGCGCCGCCGGGGTCGGCGGTGGGCGTCTGCCAGAACTCGTCGTCGGCGGGCCTGGCGTAGACGCCGTCGAAGGACGTCTGCACGGTCCGGCTGCCGATCTTCTCCAGCCAGAGCCATTCCGCGTACGTCGCGAATCCCTCGTTCAGCCAGATGTCCCGCCATAACGTGGGCGTCACCGAGTCGCCGAACCACTGGTGGGCCAGCTCGTGCGCGAGCAGCGACTCGCCGGGCACCACGGGGTAGATGGGCCGGGTCTGGGTCTCCAGGGCGTAGCCGACGTTCGGCTCGTGGTCCACGATCCCGCCGGTGGAGGAGAAGGGGTAGGGGCCGAAGATCGAGCTGAAGTAGTCCAGGACGGGGGCGTGACGGGCGGCGAAGTCGGTCGCCGTGCCGGCGAGCTTGGGATCCACGGCGGTGATCACCCGGTAGCCGCCGGACCTGGTGTCGGTGAGCTGGAACTTGCCGATCGACACCGTGGTCAGGTAGCTGGCCATGGGTTCGCGGGCGTCCCACACGTAGGTGGTCCGGCCGCCGGCCGACGTCCTGGTCACCAGGTCGCCGTTGGCCACCGCGACCCTCGTGCTGGGCACGGTCACCGCGAACCGGTACGTCGCCTTGTCGGACATGTGATGGTTGCCGGGGTACCAGGTCATCGCGCCCTGCGGCTCGTTGGCGTTGAAGACGCCGTCGCTGGTCCTGATCCAGCCGTCCCTGGAGCCGTCGGGGTCGAGGACATGGGTGGGCCTGCCGTCGTACCGGACGACGACGGAGAAATTCTGCCCGGAGGCCGGCGCGGCGGCGGGGGTGACGACCAGTTCGTCGCCGCTGCGGGTGAAGGCGGCGGGCCTGCCGTCCACGGTGACCGAGCGTACGGACAGCGAGCCGGACAGGTCGAGGTCGAAGCGGCTCAGCGCCTGGGTGGCGCGGGCGGTGACGGTGGCGACGCCGGTCAGGACGTTGGAGGAGGGGTCGTAGTCGAGGGCGAGGTCGTAGTGGCCGACGTCGTAGCCGCCGTTCCCCTGACCGGGGAAGTACGGGTCGCCCGCCCCGGGCGCGCCCGGGGTGCCGCCGAGCGCGGCGGCGGGGGTGAGGGGGAGGGAGATGAAGGCTGCTGCGGCGAGGGCGAGAAGACGCTTCATGAACAATCATCGGAGGTCCGGAAGGACGTGTTACGGGCGCCCGCCTGCCCCCCTCGGGAGGCGGGCGCCCGCCGGGAATGGCCTACTTGACGGAACCGGCCATCATGCCCTGGACGAAGTACCGCTGGAAGGCGAAGAACAGCACCAGCGGGATGATCAGTGACAGGAACGCCCCGGAGGAGAGGATGTCGACGTTCGATCCGAACTGCCGCATCTGGGACTGCAGGGCCTTGGTCATCGGCTGGTTGTCGGTGTTGGCGAACACGAGCGCGATGAGCATGTCGTTCCACACCCACAGGAACTGGAAGATGCCCAGCGAGGCGATGGCCGGCTTGCCCAGCGGGAACACGACCTGGGCGAAGATCTTCCACTCGGGTGCGCCGTCCATCCTGGCGGCCTCCAGGAGCGAGGCCGGGATGCCGACGAAGAAGTTGCGCAGCAGGAAGATGGCGAACGGCAGGCCGAACGCCGTGTGGAACAGCACCACGCCGGGGATCGTGCCGAAGATCCCGACACCGCCGTAGAAGGCGGCGACGGGGATCAGCGCGATCTGGATCGGCACGATCAGCAGGCCCACCACGACCAGGAACGCCGTGTCCCGGCCGCGGAACTCCATCCACGCGAACGCGTACGCCGCCATGGCCGCGATGCCGATCACCAGGATCGTGGTCGGCACGGTGATGGCCACCGTGTTCCAGAACGACGAGGTGAAGCCGCTGGCCAGCAGGTTCTTGTAGTTGGCCAGGGTCAGCTCGGCGGGCTTGGTGAAGATCGTCCACCAGCCCTCGGCGTTGTTCACCTTCACCGTGCGCAGGGAGACGACCAGCAGGCCCAGCGTCGGCACCAGCCAGAACAGGCCGAGCACGATCATGACCACCTGGACGGCCCCGCCACCGAGGCGGTCCACGATCCTGCTCGCCACGCCCCTGCGCGGCGCGCCCGCCTCCAGTCCGTGAGACGCGTTCACGGTCGCGGTCGTCATGTGTCTTCCCTTCTGAACCGGCGGATGTTCATGATCATGAAGGGGAGGACCAGGATGAGCAGGAACACCGCGAGTGCGCTGCCGAGCCCCTGGTTGTTCCCGCCGCCGAACGACACGCGCCACATCTCCAGCGCGACCACGTTCGACTGCGGCTGAACCGAGGCAGGCGCGATGATGTAGACCAGGTCGAAGACCTTCAACGTATTGATGATCATCGTCACGAAGACGACGAGCAGCACCGGCGACAGCAGCGGCACGGTGATCCGCCGGAACACCTGCCACTCGGTCGCGCCGTCGATGCGGGCGGCCTCCAGGGCGTCCCGCGGGATGGCGGCGAGGCCGGCGGCGATCAGCACCATCGCGAACCCGGCCCACACCCAGACGAACGCGCCGATGATCGCCGGCGTGATGAGCGTCTGGCCGAGCCAGGTCAGGCCGCCGTAGCTGGCCTGGAAGTTCGACTCCGGCAGCCGTACGACGTAGGAGCCCGCGGGCAGGCCGTCGAAGCGGAACGTGCCGTCGTCGGCGGTCGTGGCGGTGCCCGCCACCTTGCCGTTCTGGACCGCCTCGACGGTGATGCCGGGCAGGCCCTTCTCCGTGGGGTCGACCGCGCCGCTCTGGCCGCCGCCGCCCTGGGTGAAGTCGAACCAGACGGTCCCGGACAGGCCGTCGCCCGAGGGGGCGCGGGCGGTCTGGGCGTTGGACGGCATGGTCTGCGGCTTGACGCCGACGATCGGGATCAGCACCGGCCGGCCCGCCTGGGCGGGCTCCTTGGTGACGACCGCGCCGTTCTGCTCGGTCACGGGAGACTCGTCGCCGCCGCGCGGCCGGGCCTCGGGGTAGCCCTTGGAGGAGGAGAACGTGTCGTGCACGGTGGTGAGCACGGCGTTGGCCAGGCCCTTGTCGGGGCTCTCCTCGTACACCAGGCGGAAGATGACGCCCGCGGCCATCAGCGAGACCGCCATGGGCATGAACACGATCAGCTTGAACGCCGTCGCCCACTTGATGCGCTCGGTCAGCACCGCGAAGATCAGGCCGATCGTGGTGACCACGATCGGCGCCACGACCACCCAGATGAGGTTGTTGCGGATCGTGACGAGCATGCCGTTGTCACTGAAGATCGTTGCGTAGTTGCCCAGCCCCACGAACCCGCTGCCCGAGGCGTCGAACAGGCTGCGGAAGATGGAGTAGACGATGGGGTAGACCACCCAGACGCCGAGCAGCAGGGCTGCCGGCAGGAGGAAGGCGATGGCGACCGCCGGCGATGGGCCGAGGCGTCGTCTCGTACGGGGGGTTTCAGCCGGTCCTGCGGAAGGCCCGCCCGCGATCTTCGCGGGCGGGGCCGCCGGGCCGTCCAACCGTTCGGTCACGGCCTTACCTCTTTACTTCCAGGCCTTCTTGGCCTCGGCCTCGAGCGCCGCCTGGGCGCCCTTGACGTCGCTCGGGTTGCGCAGGAAGTCCTGGAGGACCTTCCACTCGCCCTTGCCGTCGGTGCCGCCGAAGGCGCTCGGGGCCAGGTCCGACATGTCGTAGCGGACGGCGTCGCCGGCGGAGACGATCGTCTGGCCGAGCTGCTTGGTCAGCTCGTCGGGGTAGTTGTCGGGGGAGACGTTCTTGTTGGGCGACAGGTAGCCGGGGAGCTTGGCCCAGATCTCGCCGCCCTCCTTGGAGGCCAGGAACTGCACCAGGGCCATCGCGCCGGGGGAGTCCTTCATGACCACGGCCACGTCGCCGCCGAGCACGACCGGGGCGGTGTCGCCGGCCTTCGGGAACGGGAAGTACTTGGCGCCCTCGCCGACCTTGGCGCCGTCCTGGGTGGCCTGGGTGGCGACGAAGTCGGCCTCGATGACCATGGCGGCCTTCTTGTTGCCGTAGACCTTGGTCACGCAGGTCGGGAAGTCGGTCTGCAGGGCGCCGGAGGCGCCGTCGAGCACGAACTCCTTCTTGCCCGCGATCTGCGCGATCTTCTCCAGGGCGGTGGCGACGCTGGCGTCGGTCCAGGGGATCTCGTGCTTGGAGAGCTTGTCGTAGTTCTCCGGGCCGGCGCTGGACAGGTAGACGTTCTCGAACAGGTCGGTCAGCGTCCAGCCGGAGGCGCCGCAGAGGGAGAAGGGCGGGGTGCCGGAGTCGGCGATGGTCTGGCCGGCCTTGATCAGCTCGTCCCAGGTCGTCGGCACCTGGACGCCGGCCTCCTCGAACGCCTCGGAGCGGTACCAGACCAGCGACTTGTGCGCCGCCTTGATGAGCACGCCGTACACCTTGCCGTCGGCGGAGCCGAGCTCCTTCCAGTACGGCGTGTAGTTGGTGTCGATCTCCTGGGTGACCTCGGCGGACAGCGGCTTGAGCGCGTCCTGCTTGGCGTACTGCTGCACCAGACCCGGCTGCGGCAGGATCGCGACGTCCGGCGGGTTCTTGCCCTGGATGCGCGGGCCGAGGTAGGCGCCGGTGTCCTCACCCGTGGAGGCGTAGGTGACGGTGGCGCCGGTCTTGTCGGAGAAGGCCTTGAGCACCTGCTCGAAGTTCTTCTGCTCCGCGCCGGTCCACTTGGCCGCGACCTCCAGCTTGACGCCCTCGAGCGTCTTGGCGCCGGCGGCGGAACTGGCCGGCGCCGACTCCGAGGCGGTGGGGGTCGTCGTCGTCGGGGCGTTGCCGCAGGCGGCGACGGCTACCGCGAGCCCTGCCAGGACTACTGCTGCTCTGGCTTTACGCATGGCTTGCCTCACTGGGTTCTGATGATCTCTTCGAGTTCGGACTTCATGGAGGCCGCGACGTCGTCGGCGGACTCGTTCTCGGGGTCGGCCAGGGCCTTGGCGACCGAGCTGGCGATCACCAGGCTCACCTGGTTGTAGTTGGCGCTCACCGGCCGTGGTTTGGCGGCGAGGATGCTCTCCTTGAGCACCGGCAGGTACGGGAACCGCTTGATCAGGGCCGGGTCGTCGTACAGCTCGGTCCACACGGGCGGGAAGGAGCCCTCGGTGAGGACGCGGCGTTCGTTCTCCAGGCTGGTGAAGTAGCGGATGAACTGCTGTGCGGTCTGCTGGTGCTTGGAGTAGGCGCTGACGGCCAGGTTGATCCCGCCGAGGGAGCTGGATCCCTGACCGTTGAGTCCGGGCAGCCGGGTCACCGCGAAGCGGTCGCCCAGCTTGGCCCTGGCCGGGCCGTAGGCGTGCGGCCAGTTGCGGGCGAAGGCCAGCTTCCCGTCCTGGAAGGCCAGCCGGGTCTCCTCCTCCTTGAAGGTCAGCGAGTCGCCGGTGATCCAGCGTTCCCGCAGCCCTTGCATCAGGAAGTCGAGCGCGATCTTCCCCTTGGCCGGATCGAGGGTCACTTCCGTGCCGTCGTGGTTGAGAATCTGCCCGCCCGCCGACTGCACTGCCTCGGAGAAGTTCACGGTCAAGCCTTCGTAGGCCAGGAGTTGGGCTGCATAGCCTCCGATGTCCCGCTTTTTCGTTACTTCTCGCGCTTTATCGCGAAGTTCCGCCCAGGTCTGCGGCGGCTTCTTGATGAGATCGGTCCGGTAGTAGAGCAGTCCCGCGTTGCTGGTGTACGGGACGGCCCAGAGCTTGCCCTTGTAGACGGCCGTGTCCACGACGGGCGGCAGGAACCTGTCGAGCGGGAACAACCCGCGCTCCAGGGGGATGATCCAGCCGTTCTCCGCGAACTCGGCGGTCCACACGACGTCGAGCCCCAGCACGTCGTAGCGGTTGCTCTGGGCCTGGAGGTTGGCCACCATCTGGGCGCGTTGCTCGTCGGCGGCCTCGGGCAGCTCCAGCAGCGTCACCTTCTCGGCCGGGTGGGCCTGGTTCCAGCGGTCCAGCAGGGGTTGCAGGTACGCCGTGGTGTCGCGTCCGGTGGCGAAGGTGATCGGGCCTGTGCCGCCCGTCCCCTTCTCGCCGCTGCCCTCGTCACCCGCCGCCGTGCATCCGGCCGCCAGCACGACGACCAGAACGAACGAAAGCGGGCGCAGCACTCTGTTTCCTCCACAATCAGCGGGGTTACATACGTGTTAGGTAGATGCATTCATGTTATGCACACCTGTAATCTGATGGTCAACGGATACCTACGTAACGCTCACGTAACACAAAGCGGGGAGGTGAGGCGTGCGGCTTCACCTGCTGGCGCTCCTGGCCAAGGAACCGGCCCACGGCTACGAGCTCAAACAGGCCCTTGAACAGACGTTCGGCAGCGCCTACCCCTCCCCGAACATCGGGCAGATATACGTGACGCTCGGCCGGCTGGAGAAGGACGGGCTGGTCAGGGCCGTCGACGTCGAGCAGTCCAACCGGCCGAACAAGAAGGTCTACTACCTGACCGCCAAGGGCCGCGACCTGCTCACCATCTGGGTCGACGAGCCCACCGAAGGGCCCAGGGTGCGCGACGAGTTCTTCATGAAGCTCGTGCTCGCGCCGCTCACCGGCATCGCCGACCGGATGGCGCTGATCAGTCGCCAGCGCCGCCACTACCTGTCGCTCATGGGCGACCTCAACGACCTGCTCTCCCGTACGGAGCCCACCGACCGGGTGGCCCTGCTGCTGATCGAGGGGGCCATGCTGCACCTCCAGGCCGATCTTGACTGGCTGGAGCGATGCCAGGAGGATCTGGCATGAGCTCGGTCCTAAAAACGGTCAATCTGGTCAAAATCTACCAAGATGGCGCAGTGCCGGTGCCGGCCGTGCGCGGGGTGGACCTCCAGGTCGAGCCGGGCGAGTTCGTCGCGGTGATGGGGCCGTCCGGCTCGGGCAAGTCCACGCTCGTGCACATGCTCGGCGGCCTCGACGCGCGCACCAGCGGCGAGATCTGGCTCGACGGGCAGCGGGTCGACACCCTCTCCGAGAGCGCCTGGGCGCTGCTGCGGCGCAAGAAGGTCGGCTTCGTCTTCCAGTTCTTCAACCTGGTCGCCAACATGACCGTCGGCGACAACGTCGAGCTGCCCGCGCTGCTGGCCGGGGCCTCGCCCAAGGTGGCGCGCGAGCGGCGCGAGAGCCTGCTCGGCGCGCTCAACCTGGCCGACCGCGCCGCGGCCTCGCCCGCCCAGCTCTCCGGCGGCGAGCAGCAGCGCGTCGCGCTGGCCAGGGCCCTGGCCAACAAGCCCAGCCTGCTGCTGGCCGACGAGCCCACCGGCAACCTCGACAGCCGCAACACGCGCGACGTGCTGCGCCTGCTCAGCGACGTGCACAAAGAGGGGCAGACGATCGTCATGGTCACCCACGACGCCCGGGTGGCGGGCCTGGCCGACCGGCTGGTGTCGCTGTTCGACGGCGAGATCGTCGACGACGGCCGCATCGCCCGCCGCCGCACCCGTACCGCCGGCGAGGTGATCGACCTCCGATGAGCACCACCCTGGCCGGAAGCCGGTGGATCAAGGCCGACCTGCGGGCCAGGAAGGGCCAGGCGGTGCTCACCGTGCTGGTCGTGGCCGGGATCGTGGCCGCCCTGATCACCGCGGCGACCCTCCTGGAGGACGGCACCAACCCGTGGCGCAGCCTGTCGGCCCAGACCGACGGCGCCCACGTCTGGGTCTACACCGACGACGACCCCGACGTCGCCCTGGGCGGCATCGACGGCGTCACCGGCACCGCCGGCCCCTACCGCTCGGCCCCCGTCACCGTGGCGCAGGAGGGCAAGAAGGAGCCCGCGTCGCTGCGCGCGATGCCCGCCTCGCCGCCCCGGGTGGCCCATCCCGTGCTGGCCGAGGGCAGGTGGCTCGACGGCTCGCAGCCCGACGGCGTGGTCGTCGAACACTCCTTCGCCAGGTCGCTGGGCCTGGCGATCGGCTCCCCGTTCACCGTCATCGCGCTCAACGGCGAGCGCCACACGCTGTACGTACGCGGCATCGCCGACTCCGCCGACCAGGGCTTCTACCCCGAATGGACCCCCGGGCTGGCCTGGGTGCTGCCCGCCACGCTCGACCGCGTCGAGCCCATGCTGGGCCGCAGCGAATGGGTCACCGGGCTGCGCCTGTCCGACCCCGACGCCAGCCAGGTCGTGGCCCAGCGCGTCGTGGTGATGCTGGAGGACAAGCTCCAGCGCGTCTACACCTGGCGCGAGGTCAGGGCCGCGATGGAGCTGGACAACCGGCTGCTCGGCACGCTGCTCGCGCTGTTCGGCGTGGTGGGCATGGTCGCGGCGGCGCTCGCGCTGGCCAACGCCGCCGGCGGCCGGGTGCTCGGCCAGCTCCGCGACCTGGCCACGCTCAAGTCGATGGGCTTCACCGGCGGCCAGGTCGCCCTGCTGCTCCTGGTCGAGCACGGCGCGCTCGGCCTGCTCGGCGTCGGTCTCGGCGCGCTGGCGGGCTGGGGGGCGACGGCGGTGGTGCTCGGCACGTACTCGGCCGCGCCGATGCCGGTGCTGGCCATCGTGGCGGGCACGGCGCTGGTCGTCCTGGGCGCGGTGGGGGTGCCCGCCTGGCGGGGCGCGCGCACGCCGCCGATCCCCGCCGTGCCGGCCTCGCCGCCGCGCGGCCACCTGTCCCGGCTGGCCCGGCTCGGCCTGCTCGTACGCCTCCCGCCCGCCCTGATCCTGGGCACCCGCGACGCCTTCACCAGGCGCGTGCCGGCGTTCCTGACGGCGTTCGGCCTGGCCGTGCCGATGATGATGATCACGATCGGCCTCGGCGTCTGGGCCACCCTCGACAACTTCCTCAGCCACCCCGAACAGGTCGGCCAGCACGCCAGCCTGTACGTGCGCCCCGGCAAGCAGATGGAGTCGGCCGAGGCCCAGCGCATCGCCGAACGCGACCGCGACGTGCGCTCGGTCTACCCGGGCACCGACGTGAACGCCCTGGCCCCGGGCGAGGCCCGTTCGGTCCGGGTACGGGCGGTCGGCAGCTCGACCGACCCCTACCCGTTCCCCGTCGTGGAGGGCAGGGGCTACACCGAGCGCGGCGAGGCGGTCGCCGGGCAGGGGCTGCTCGACCTCCTGGGGGTCAGGATCGGCGACCGGGTGCGCCTGACCGTGGGCGGCTCGCCGCTGATCGTCCGGATCGTGGGCCGTACCGTCGAGCCCGACCTGGACGGCGAGGTGCTCTCGGTGGGCCTGGACAGCCTGGCGGCCAAGGACTCCGTGCCGCCCCAGTACTACGCGCTGGCGCTGCGGCCGGGCGCGGACAAGGCGGAGGTGCGGGCCCGGCTGCTGGCCGAGTCGGCGGAGGGCCTCGACGTGCAGGCCGCGGTCAACCCGGCCGACCGGCTGTCGATCATCAGAGTGGTGATCGTGGCGCTGATCGCCGTGCTGGCCCTGATCGGCCTGGCCAACCTGCTCACCGCGAGCGCGATCGGCCTGCGCGACCACGCCTTCGACCTGGCTGTGCTCAAGGCGATGGGGCTGACGCCACGCCAGGTCATGGCCACGCTGGTGACCGGTACGGGCCTGCTGGTCGTGCTCGGCGTCGGCGCCGGCACGGCGGTGGGGGCGTCCGTGGTGGTGGGGCTGATCGACCTGCAGGGTCACACGAGCGGCGTGGGCGCGGGCATCGGCCGCGCGCCCTCGCCGGTGACGCTGGCGTTGGCCGTGGTGACGGCCGTGGGCACGGCCCTCGCGGTGGCGCTCATTCCCGCCCGCCGCGCGGCCCGTGCCCAGGTGCCCGTCACTTCACGCTGATCCCCCCGGGGGCTGTGCTCAGTCCCCGGGCTTCAGCGCGAACCAGTAGAAGCCGTGGCCCGGCAGGGTCAGCAGGTAGGGCAGCTCACCGATCTTCGGGAAGCGCACCCCGCCGCGGGCCTCGACCGGCACCATGCCCTCGAACCTGCGCAGGTCCAGCTCGACGGGCTGCGGGAACTTCGACAGGTTGTTGACGCAGAGCATCACGTCGTCGCGGTCCTCGCGCACGTACGTGAGCACGCACGGGTTGGAGGACCACATTTCGGTGTAGGCGCCGAGGCCGAACACCGGGTGGTTCTTGCGGATCTCCAGCATGCGCCGGGTGAAGTGCAGCAGGGAGCCCTCGTGGCGCTGCTGGGCCTCCACGTTGACCGCCTGGAAGCCGTAGATCGGGTCCATGACGGCCGGCAGGTAGAGGCGGCCCGGGTCGGCCGAGGAGAACCCGGCGTTGCGGTCGGGGCTCCACTGCATCGGCGTGCGGACCGAGTCGCGGTCCTCCAGCCAGATGTTGTCGCCCATGCCGATTTCGTCGCCGTAGTACATGACCGGCGAGCCCGGCAGCGACAACAACAGCGCCGTGAACAGCTCGATCAGGTCCCGGTTGTTGTCCAGCAGGGGCGCCAGGCGACGCCGGATGCCGAGGTAGGCCCGCATGCGCGGGTCCTTGGCGTACTCCTTGTGCATGTAGTCGCGCTCTTCCTCGGTCACCGTCTCGAGCGTGAGCTCGTCGTGGTTGCGCAGGAAGATGCCCCACTGTGCCGTGTCGGGCAGCTTGGGGGTGCGGGACATGATCTCGGAGATCGGCTCGCGGGTCTCCTTCTTCACCGCCATGTAGATGCGCGGCATCAGCGGGAAGTGGAAGGCCATGTGGCACTCGTCGCCGCCGGTGGTGGGGTCGCCGAAGTACTCCACGACGTCCTCGGGCCAGCCGTTGGCCTCGGCCAGCAGCACCCGGTCGGGGTAGAGCCGGTCGACCTCCGAGCGGATCTTCTTCAGGTACGCGTGCGTCTCGGGCAGCCCGGAGCACGCCGTGCCCTCACGCTCGAACAGGTACGGCACCGCGTCGAGGCGGAAGCCGTCGATGCCCAGGTCGAGCCAGAACCGCAGGACCTCCAGCATGGCCTCCTGCACCGCCGGGTTGTCATAGTTCAGGTCCGGCTGGTGGTGGAAGAAACGGTGCCAGTAGTACTGCTTGCGCACAGGGTCGTACGTCCAGTTGGACTCCTCGGCGCCGATGAAGATGATCGGCGCGTCCGGATAGCCGGTGGGCTCGTCGGACCAGACGTAGAAGTCCCCGTAGGGCCCCTCCGGGTCATGCCTGGAAGCCTGGAACCACGGGTGCCTGTCGCTGGTGTGGTTCATGACCAGGTCGGTGATGATCCGCAGGCCCCGCTCGTGCGCGGCCTCGATCAACTGCACGAAGTCTCCCAGGTCGCCAAAATCCGGAAGGATCTTCATATAGTCCGAAATGTCATAACCGCCATCGCGCAGCGGGGACTCGTACAGCGGCAGCAGCCAGAGGCAGTCGACGCCGAGCCATTCCAGGTACCCGAGCTTCTCGATGAGACCGCGCAGGTCGCCCGTGCCGTCACCGTTGGAGTCCTTGAACCCCCGGACGAGAACCTCGTAGAACACCGCCCGCTTGTACCATCGCGGATCTTCCGAGACGAAAGCCTCAGAGATCGACTCCGGTGATGGGGATGCGTTGATCATGATGTCGCTCACAGGAAGAGATGTGGGCAGGACGAAGTCACCGGTTACCCCGGCGTTCTTAGCTGGTGACCGCGCCGCGTGGAGTCGTCATCCCTGCGAACTCCATGCCCTCGAACGAGACCGGATTTGTGATCTGGTGCCCGTTTGTTGCGGCGCTTACGGGCCGAACACTACCAGCCCGGTGGCTTTCCGGAACCCGCTTCTGCTGTGCGACGTGTAATACCCGCGAGATCCGTATGTAATCGCCCTGTTACCCAGAGTTCGCTAAAAAGGGGCGGTGACGTCGGGGAGGTCGTTCTCGAAGTCGTTCAGCCAGAGTCCGAAAAGCACCAGCCCGCGCACCCAGAAACGGTCGTTCCAGCCGTTGAACCGGGTCAGCGCGTCGGGCCCGCCGGCGATCACCTCGTGCAGCTCGTCGGAGAGCATTCCGGGCACGCGCCTGGCCACGACTTCGAGCATCCCGTGGGAGTAGGCCCGCGCCGGCGCGGCCGTGGAACGCAGGGGCACCCGCTGGAGCGGCTGCTTGACCACGTTCGTGGAGGGCAGCGCGGCCACCCTCGGGTTGGCCGCGTGCAGTACCTCGCGGTAGAAGCGGCCCTTGTCCTTGCGCGCGACGCCGACGCTGAGCGCGGCGTCGAAGAAGGCGGGGTGGATGAACGGCGCCGCGAACGACGCCTCCGGGCCCACCAGGTTCACCGCCGAACGCGCGATGCCGCGCACGGTCCTGGTGTGCAGCACCGACAGCGGCAGCTCGGCCCGGTGGCCGTGGAGCATCGAGGTGGCCGCCGCGAACTGCTCGCGCACGGTCTCCTCCATCCACTGCGCGGCGGCCTTGGACAGGAACGGCTGCGCGGGTGCGCCCAGCGACAGCGAGCCGAGCAGCGCCGCCGACCGCTCGGCCTGCGTCCTGGCCTCCAGTGCGGCGCCGCTGACCATGAAGTTCTTCAGCAGCGGGCCGCCGGCCAGGCCGTCGACCAGGATGCGGCCCGCGCCGTGCACCTCCTTGGCGAACGGCGCGTACCAGGCGTGGTGCGGCGTCAGGTACTCCAGCCGGCGGGCCACCTCGGCGGCGTCGCCGGGGTAGGCGGCGGCGTCCTGGGTGACGACCCGGTGCGGGATGCCCAGCTCGCGGGTGATCGCTCTGGCGAAGGCGATGTCGGTGTCGGTGCCGTCGTCGGGGCTGGTGGTCCACGACTCGACGTCGGCGCCGCGGGCCACGGCCACGCTCGCCAGCAGGCGCGAGTCGTAGCCGCCGCTGACCGGCACGAGCAGCTTGCGGCCGTCGTAGTCCTCGTAGACGTGGTGGAGCAGCTCGACGATCTCCTCGGGGCTGGTCCACGCCTCGTACGGCTCGGTGCGCAGCCAGCGCGGCAACCGGCGCTCGGTGGCCAGGCGGCCGTGCTCGAACACCAGCGCGCTCGACCCCGGCAGCCGCCTGACCTCCCGGTACGGGGTCGCCTCGCCCAGCGGGAACGTCACCTGGATGATCGAGGCCCAGGCGGCCCAGTCGATCTCGATGGCCACCAGGCTGAGCAGCGGCTGGATCAGCGAGGAGAAGTAGACCGCGTCGCCCTGGCGCACGTAGTAGACGTCGACCAGGCCCAGAGCGCCCGCGTGCAGCGCCACCCGCGCGCCGTCGCCGATCAGGCCGGGCGTCTCGTACGTCTCCGCGACCGTGATCCAGTCCTCGGCGGCGGCCGGCTTGCGCTCGCCCCACGAGAACGCGAACGCGCCGCCCGCCCGGTGGTACGGCGGCAGCGGCGCGGAGCTGAACAGCGCGGCCTCGTCCGTCTGGAGCGCGGGCCGCACCTTGGGGCCCGCGGCGGTGAGTTTGCCCAGTATGGAGGTGTCGATCCGGCCGAGAGCGCCGCATACGTAGGGTCGCACGTTGAACTGCACCGGATCTCATCCCTTCGAGACGCTTCCTGCAAAAGAGTATCCTTTGCCGGGCTAAGAGAGCGGAGGTCCGGTTGTCTACCGAGCTGGAAAGCACGCGTCGGGCGTTGCGGGAAGCTGTCGCGCAGGCCGAGCGCGCGGCCGAACTGGCCAGGCTGCTGGACGCCGCGCAGTCCAGGCTGGCGGCCGCCGAGGAGAGCGCCGAGGAGGCCAGGAAGCTGGCCGAGCAGCTGAGCGAGGCCGAGGAACGGCTGGAGGCCGAGCGGGCCGCGGCCGACAGGCTGCGCAAGGAGCTGGCCGAGCAGCGCTTCCAGGCCGAGGTGGCCAACTGGAAGCTGTCCTCGATCAAGGTCGCCCGCTGGAACCGGCTCGGCGACGCCATCAAGAGCGGCAAGAACAACCCGATGCGCCTGGCCAAGGGGCTCAGGGGCGCGGCCAGGCCGGTCAAGCGGCCCAGCGCGCCCAAGCGGCGGCCGGTGGCCGTCCAGGGGGTCAAGGAGGCGCGTCCCGGGGCGTCGTTCCAGGCCACCAGCACGACCAGGACGCTGGGCGGGGCCTCGTTCAAGCTCAAGCCGTACCGGATCCCCACCGGGCCCAACACCCGCCCGCACCTGACCGCCGCCGTCGTCGCCGATCCGCACGTCGAGGCGCTGCTGCGCTACGAGTGGCGCCAGACGACCGGGTTCACGCCGCGGGACTTCGCCCGCGTGCTGCCGCTGGAGGTGCCCCACCTGCTCGTGGTGGAGTCCGTCACGCAGGGGCCGTGGCTGGAGGAGCTGACCGGCGAGCCGGGCGAGGGGCTCAGGGCGCTGCTGGCCTGGTGCGCCGAGCGCGGCATCCGTACCGTCTTCTGGCACACCCAGGGTGACGTGGCCGACTACGCCGCCGCGGCCGAGCTGTTCGAGCACCGCTTCACCAGCGACACCACGGTCCCGTGGCCGCGCCTGCACTTCGGCGTGCAGCCCCGGGTGCACAACCCGCTGCCGCTGGCCGGCGGGCGGGTCGACCGGGTGCTCACGCTCGACCAGCTCCTGCCGCCGCACCTGGCCTATCCCGACGTGCTCACCTCCTACCGCTGGCCGGCCGCGGCCGAATGCCCGCCCGGCACGCCGCAGTGGCGGCTGGCCGAGATCGCCGCCTGCGGCACGCCGATCGGCACCGAGCCGGACTCGCGGCGGGCGCACGTGGCGCTGCGCCGGGCGTACGGCACGGGGACGATGACCGAGCGCGTGGACGAGCTGCTGGAGGCCATCGGCCTGCCCGGCGCCCGCGCCACCCTCGACACCTCCGTGCTGCTGCCGATCCTCGACCCGTCGCTCATGGAGCACGCGCTGGCGCAGGTGGCCAGGCAGTCGGGCGTGGCCCAGGTGATCGTCATCGGGCCGCCCGAGGCCGAGCTGCGCGCCCGCGACGTGCTGACCGACGCGGAGGTGCTGTACCGGCGGCCCCACCCCGCCATGAGCGAGGGCGCGATGCTGGCCAAGGGCCTCGACCTGTGCGAGGCCGACCTGGTCGCGGTCATGGACCCGCGCGACGTCTACGGCCCGCACTACCTGTCCGACCTGCGGCGGGCCTTCCTGTTCAGCACGGCCGACATCGTCGGCAAGGCCGCCTTCTACGCCCACCTGCGCAAGCCCCAGGCGACCCTGCTCAAGCAGCCCGAGGCCGAGTACGCCTACCTCCCCGAGATCGCCGGGGCCACCCTGCTCGCCCGCAGGAACGCCCTGCGCGAGCTGGGTTTCGCCGACCTCACCGAGGGCTGGGACGAGGTCATGATGCGCCAGTGCCGCACCGACGGCGTAAAGGTCTTCTCCGCCGACCGGTTCGGCTACGTGCGGGTGCGCGACGAGGACCGCTGGCTGCTGGGCGCGGCCCAACTGGTCGAGTACGGCTCGGCGGAGCCGCACGCGCTGATCTGACGCCTACGCTGAGGCGATGACCGACCTGCTGGCCGAGGCGCTGGAGGAGGTGCTGGGGGAGCCGCCGGCGCCCGAGGGCACGTGGGAGCGGGAGGCCGTCTACGTCTCGGCCGCCGCGCTGCGCCGCCGCGTCCCGCCGGCCGAGCTGGCCGCGCGGGTGCGGGCGGTGGAGGGGGTGGCCGGGGCGCAGGCGCGGCCGAACGGCTTCCTGCGCATCGTCGTGGACGTGCCGGGACGGCTGGTCGAGTCGCTGAACCCGCCGGACCTGCCCGAGCCCGGCTGGCCCGACTTCCCGCGCACGTGGGACAACCCCGGCTTCGTCGTCCGGTACGCCCATGCCCGCGCCTGCGCGGTGCGGCGGTGGGCCGGGGAGCTGGGGGTGCCGCGCACGGGGTTCCGGCCCGAGCTGCTCGACGGGCCCTACGACCGCCGGGTGCTGCGGGTGCTGGCCGAGGTGCCTGGACGCGCCGTCAGCCGCGACCCCGGCTGGGATGCCTTCGCGGTCCGGCTGGCGCTGGCCTACCACGACGCCCACGAGCACGCCCCCGCCGTCCCGATGGGCGACGAGCCGGTCCGGCCGGTGCACACGGCCCGGTTGCGGCTCGCGGAGGCCGTCCGGGGGGTACTGGTTGGGCCGGAAAGATTGTGATGGATCGTAAAATATCCGGCTAAAGCGCGAAAAATCGTGAATATTTTGCTTGTGGACCTTGATCGCGTCTCGATACGTGGGCAGCGGTCCTGGAAGGGGTGGCGGTTCCGATAGCCTCGATCGGGTGAGCTTCGTCCATCCAGCCGGGGACCGGCACGCCGAGATGCTGCCCCACGAGCGCCCCCCGATGGCGCCCGCCGACCTCAACCGGATCGACCCCACGATCTGGCCCCGAACGTCGACCCGGACCGACGGCACACTCACGGTCGGCGGCGTCGACGTGCGCGACCTGGCCCGCGAGTTCGGCACGCCGCTCTACGTCCTCGACGAGGCCGACGTACGCTCACGCATGCGCGACTACGCCACGGCCTTCCAGGGCTCCGAGGTCCACTACGCGGGCAAGGCGTTCCTGTGCAAGGAGATCGTGCGCTGGCTGGCCGACGAGGGCCTCGGGCTCGACGTCGCCAGCGGCGGCGAGCTGGCGGTGGCGCTCAGCGTCGGCTTCCCGCCCGAGCGCATCACCCTCCACGGCAACAACAAGTCCACGGCCGAGCTGACCCGCGCCCTGGAAAGCGGCGTCGGGCACATCGTGGTCGACTCCTACGAGGAGATCGCCCGCCTCGGCTACCTCGCCGAGCAGCTCGGCAAGCGGCCCAAGGTGATGATCCGGGTGACCACCGGGGTCGAGGCCCACACCCACGAGTTCATCGCCACGGCCCACGACGACCAGAAGTTCGGCCTGTCGCTCAACACCGGCGCCGCCGCCGAGGCCGTGCGCCGCATCCTCGCGCTGCCGCAGCTCGACCTGGTCGGCCTCCACTCCCACATCGGGTCGCAGATCGTCGACACCGCCGGGTTCGAGGTGGCCGCGCGGCGGCTGGCCACGCTGCTCGTGCAGATCAAGGACGAGCACGACGTCGTCCTGCCGGAGCTCGACCTCGGCGGCGGCTACGGCATCGCCTACGTCGACGGCGACGAGGCCCCCGACATCAAGGAGCTGGCCGACGGCCTGCGCGAGATCGTCACGAAGGTCTGCGCCGACGCCGGCCTGCCGGTGCCGCGCCTGACCGTCGAGCCGGGCCGCACCATCGTGGGTCCCGGTGGCATCACCCTCTACGAGGTCGGCACGGTCAAGGACGTCGAGGGCCTGCGCACGTACGTCAGCGTCGACGGCGGCATGAGCGACAACGTGCGCACCGCCCTCTACGGCGCCGAGTACACCGCCACCCTCGTCAGCCGCGCCAGCGACGCCGAGCCCATGCTCAGCCGCCTGGTCGGCAAGCACTGCGAGAGCGGCGACATCCTCGTGCGCGACTGCCACCTGCCCGCCGACCTGGCGCCCGGCGACCTGGTCGCCGTGGCCGCGACCGGCGCCTACTGCCGCTCGCTGGCCAGCAACTACAACTACCTGCCCAGGCCCGCCGTGGTCGCCGTCGCCGACGGCGCGGCCCGGGTGATCGTGGCGGGCGAGACCGAGGACGACCTGTTGAGGGGGCAGCTGTGAAACCGCTGAAAGTGGCTCTGCTGGGCTGCGGCGTCGTCGGCTCGCAGGTCATCAGGCTCCTGCACGAGCAGGCCGGCGACCTGGCCGCGCGCATCGGCGCCCCGCTCGAGCTGGCCGGCGTGGCCGTGCGCAGGCTCGGGCGCAAGCGTGACATCGAGGTCGACCCGGCGCTGCTGACCACCGACGCCGAGTCCCTGGTCACCCGCGACGACATCGACATCGTCGTCGAGGTGATCGGCGGCATCGAGCCGGCCCGCACGCTCATCGTGGCCGCCCTCGAACGCGGCAAGTCGGTCGTCACCGCCAACAAGGCCCTGCTGGCGGAGGACGGCTCGTCCCTGCACGAGGCGGCCCGCCGGGGCGGCGGCGACCTCTACTTCGAGGCCAGCGTGGCCGGCGCGATCCCGCTGCTGCGCCCGCTGCGCGAGTCGCTGGCCGGCGACCACGTCAAGCGCGTGCTCGGCATCGTCAACGGCACCACCAACTACATCCTCGACAAGATGGACACCACGGGCGCGTCCTTCACCGACGCCCTGGAGGAGGCCCAGACGCTCGGCTACGCCGAGGCCGACCCGACGGCCGACGTCGAGGGCTTCGACGCCGCCGCCAAGGCCGCGATCCTGGCCGGCCTGGCCTTCCACAGCCGGGTCACCGCCGACAAGGTGCACCGCGAGGGCATCACCGAGATCACCGCGACCGACGTCGCCTCCGCCAAGGCCATGGGCTACGTCATCAAGCTGCTGGCCATCTGCCAGCGCTCCGACGACGGCCGTTCGTTCGGCGTGCGGGTGCACCCGGCGATGATCCCGCGGACCCACCCGCTCGCGGGGGTGCGCGAGGCGTACAACGCGGTGTTCGTGGAGGCCGAGTCGGCCGGGCAGCTCATGTTCTACGGCAAGGGCGCCGGCGGCGCGCCGACGGCCTCGGCCGTGCTCGGCGACCTCGTGGCCGTCGGCCGCAACCGGCTGGCCGGCACCCACGGGCCCGAGGAGTCCACCTACGCCGACCTGGCCGTCCACCCGATGGGCGACACGGTCACGCGCTGCCACGTGGCGCTCGACGTGGCCGACAAGCCGGGCGTGCTGGCGCGGGTGGCCGACCTGTTCGCCAAGCACGACGTGTCCATCCAGACCGTCCGCCAGGAGGGGCACGGCGACGACGCCCAGCTCGTCATCGTCAGCCACCGCGCCACCGACGCGGCCCTCACGGCGACCATGGAGGGGCTGCGCGAGCTCGACATCGTCCGCGCGGTCGCCGGCGTGATGCGCGTGGAGGGCGACGACTGACGCCCGCCCCGCCCGGTCAGCGGGCGGGGAAGGCCAGGTCGCGGACGCGGCGTACGGCCCGTTTCAGGACCGTGCGGTCCTGTTCGCGGGCCAGCCGCATCGCCTCGCGCCGCCAGCTCTCGGCCTTCTCCCGCCAGCGGGAGGCGTCCCTGCCGTTCTTGGCGGCCTCCCGGCGCAGCTGGGCGATCTCGGCGCGCAGAGCGGCGACGCGCTTGCGGTGGAGGGTCAGGTCCTTCTCGTGGCGGGCGGTGAGCAGGGCTAGCTCGGCGACCGGCGGCCGGCGCGGCGGGTAGACGTCGGGGCGGCGGCGCAGGCCCCACGACGCGCCGTCGGCCCATTCCAGGCCGTACAGGGTGTCGATCAGGTCGTCCGGGTGGTCGTCGGGGGTGGCGACCAGGGCGGCTCTGGACAGGGCGGCCGTACGGTCGAGGCGGGCGGCGACCACGCCCTGCGGGGTCTCGTCCAGGGCCAGGCACAGGCTGCCGAGGTCGTGCTCGTCCAGGTGGGCGATCAGGCGTTCGAGCGTGCCGGGGGAGAGGGTCCAGCCGGGCGGCACGGTCAGGCGGAAGGGGGCCGCCGTGCCGGCGGGTGGCCCAGGAGGCGGTTCGGTGGCCAGCCGCACTCGTGGGTCGTGCTCGAAGGTGGCCTTGAGCAGGCGCAGGTCCAGATCGGGGTCGCGCAGGGGCGAGCGGCGTCCGGTGGGCAGCGCGGGCCAGGGGCCCGTGAGGGTGAGGCGCACGTCGGGGACGGAGGAGGCGAGCAGGGCGTCCGCGGTGGCGCGGGTGTCCTCGTAACCGCCCGCCGTCACCACCGCCTCCACGTACGGCACCAGCCACTGCCGCCCCGGATCCGTCCGCAGATACCGCCGGTAGGGAACCCGGTCGGCCACGTAGGGGTCGTTGTACCGCTTCAACGCGGCGACGTCGCGCATCGCGGTCGGCAGGCCGACGTGCCACGCCCGCGCCTGCGGGTCCGGGACGAACACCGCCCCCGCCTGGACGAGCCGGTACCCCAGCTCGGTGTCCTCGGCCAGCACCAGCGAGGTGTCCAGGCCGCCGATCGAGCGCAGCAGCGCCGCCGGGTACGACGCCGTGGCCCCCACGTGCACGCGGGCGGCCGTCGCGCCGGACGCCGTACGCAGGCCGTCGTGGTCGTGGATGATCCTCTCGGCCCAGTCGTGCCGGTGCGGTGACAGCGGGAACAGGCCGTCCTCGGCGCCTGCGTCCAGGGCCTGGACGACCTGCTCCGGCGTGGGCGGCTGGCCGGCCGAGGTGAAGTCGATCCAGCCGAGCACCACGACGTACGGGGCCAGGTGGTGCCACCGGAGCTGGGCCTCGACGTGCCGCCGGTGCGGGACCATGTCGGCGTCCAGCACGAGGACGACCTCGCCGGCGGCGGCGTCCAGGCCCGCCTGCACGGCCCAGGCGCGCCCCCAGCCGCCCGGCGGGCTGGAGATCAGCTTGGTGCCGCCCGGGGCGAGGTCGGGCAGGCGGATGGGGGTGGCGCTGCCGTCGTCCACCACGATCACGTCGAGCAGGTGCGCCGGGTAGCTCTGCGCGGACAGGGCGGCGAGCGTCAGGTCCAGGGTCTCCTGGCGGTCGTGCGCCGGGATGACGACCGTGACGGCGAGCTCCGGCTCCCAGGCCCCCAGCTCGGGAGGGTCGAGGACGCCGAAGTCGTTGCCACGGATGCGCGGGACGGTCATGGGCGGCTGCTCCCCTCCAGCTCCATCAGGGCGTTCGGGCGGAACCCGCGCCACTGGCGCCGGTTGCGGCGCAGGAACGTGCCGATCGGCTCCTGCCAGGTGTGGGCGGAGGCCGGGCCGCGGCGCAGGATGTAGCCCAGGCCGTGGGTGCGGTAGATCTGGCCGCCCGCCGCCTGGAGGGCCTCCTGGAACTGGGTGTCCACCGAGCGGCGCAGCGGCCGGAAACCGCCCACGGCCTGGAACGCCGAACGCTCCACCAGGATCGTGCCGCCCGCCACGAAGCTGGTGATCTGCTCGGTGACCTGGCTGCGGTGCACGGTGACGTCGATCGAGGCCAGGTAGACGAACTCGGGCACCGTGCCGACCACCTGCGCCCCCGAGTAGGCGTGGGCGAGCAGCAGGTCGGCCAGGAAGTCTGGGCCGTACCAGTCGTCGTCGTCCATCTTGAGCAGGAATGAGCCGGAGGCCCTGGCGGCGGCCTCGTTCAGCACCTCGCCGAAGACGGCCGCGGGGTCGGCCTCGTACACGGTCAGCGGACCGCCGAAGGCGGCCAGGGCGGCGGCGACGTCGGGGTGCTCCCGCGGGACGCCGTGCAGCGCGAGCACCACTTCGAGCTGGGCGTCGCGCTGGCGGGCGATCTGCCGCAGGGCGAACGGCACCATGTCGGCGCGCCGGGTGGCCAGCAGGACGGAGGTGAGCGGGGGAGCGGGGGCGGGCGCGCCGAGCTGCTCCCATCGGGCGGCCACGCCATGGGTGCGCAGGGCGGCCCGGCGCAGCCGGATGCTGTGCTCCTCGCGCCGCAGCTCGTCGGACAGGTCGGGGGCGGCGGGCAGCAGCGTGACCAGCTCGTCCCCGAGAGCGCCCGCCCAGCGCGGCACGGCTCCGGTGACCAGCGGCACCCCGGCGGCGGCCAGACCGGCCAGCACCCGCACGGCCGCCAGCGGGCCGCTGTGCGGATGTTGCCAGCTCACCTCGACGCCGCGGATCTGCCGGAGCCTGGCCACGTCGGCGTCGGTGACCCCGCCCGACTCGGCGAACGTCGTCACGACCTTGCCGTCGAGCAGCACCGACCAGCGGCCGTCGCGCTCGGTCAGCGCGGCCATGCCCCGGGACGGGGTGGTCACGAAACCCTGGGGGTTCACCAGCCGCTCGTCCACGGGCGGGACCATCGACGGCTCGCCGAGCACGTCGGGATCGGCCAGCGGCGACCCCGCCCCGCCGGGACGCCCGATGCTCTCCCAGCTCGCGGCGACGATCGTGGGCCGTTCGACGGGCGCCTGATCCCCGGCCCAGCCGATCCCGCCCGGCTCGCCGGACCCGCCCGGCGTCAGGGCCGGGGACGCGTCCGGGGCGCGGCCGTCGCCCGGCGGGCGCAGGGCGTCGCCGGCCAGACCGCGGAGGGCGTCGTCGCCCAGCGTGCGGAGCACGACGTCACTGCCGGGCGCGCCGACGCGTTCGGGGACCGGGCCGCTCACCTCGGCGGGCGTGGCGTTCGGGTCGCCGGGACGCCAGTCGGCCGAGCCGATCCCGGCGATGCCGGCGGCGGGTGCGGCGATCACGTCCAGGCGGTGCCCGGCGAAGGCGCGGGCGGTGGCGGTGACCGTACGGCCGGCGGGCGTCGCGGCCGAGAAGCGGGCGTCCACCACCCACACCCGGCTCCTGGGCTGGTACACCCGCAGGTCGGTCAGCGACCGCCAGCGGTGCGCGGGGGTCGGCGTGGGCACGGGGGCCGGGTGCGAGGCGGGGGCGTCGAGCACGCACACCACCACCCGCCCGGCCAGCGGGAGCAGCTTGTGCAGGGTCGCCACCCTGCGCAGGTCGGCGGGCGTCCTGGCGAGCACGAGGACGTGGTCGGCCGACTCCGGCTCGGCGGGCGGCTCCAGCAGGTCCCGGTCCAGGTCCACGGCCCGGCCCGCGCCGTCGGCCGGGAAGGTGTGGCCCTCGATGCCGGCCAGGAACACCCGGGCCTCCGGCAGCTCCGCCAGCAGCGCGGTGACCGTCCGCCGCTCGGCGGACGATTGATCGGCGATCATCCGGCGCTCCGCAGGTGCCGGATCAGGGAGCTCAGCGGCCCGGGAGCGGGGTCCTCCTCGTCCTGCGCGCGGGACAGGCGCTCGACCTCGGCGGCGAGCCGGTCGACCTGGGCCCGCAGCTCCTTGGTCTCCGCCAGCCGCCGGGCCGCCAGCGCGCGCCACTTGGCCGGGTCGCCGCCCAGCGGCGGAGGCTCCGCGGCGGTGCCGAAACCGTGCTCGCCGCCCTCGACCCACAGGACGCCGAACAGCTCGTCCACCAGGTCGTCGGCGGCGCCGTCGTAGCGCGCGGCGCGGGCGAAGGCGGCCGTGCGCTCCAGCCGGGCGGCCACGACCCCGTCCGAGTCCTCGGCCAGGGCGACGCAGAGCAGGCCGAGCAGGTCCTCGTCGGCCAGTCGCACGAGCCGGGCGAGGGTGTCGGCCCCGAGGACCCATCCGGCGGGCAGCCGCAGCAGGAACGGGGTGGGGGCGACGCTGACGGGTTCGCTTTCCGCGAACGTGACGCGCGGCTCGTGGGCGTACAGGTTGTGCAGCAGCCGCAGGTCCAGCAGCGGGTCGTCGAGGCTGGACCGGCGCTCGCCGGTCAGCCGGCCCCAGGGGCCGACCACGGTGACGGCGGCGTCGGGCAGCGTGCCCGCCAGCGCCGCGTCCACACTCGCCCGGGTCTCCTCGTACGTGGTGGCGCTCACCACGACCCGCACGTACGGCACCCGCCAGTGGCGCCGGGGATGGCTGCGCAGCCAGCGCAGCTGCGGCACGAGGTCGCCCAGGTAGGACCAGTTGTGCCGGTGGACCTCCTTCTCCCGCGACATCACCGTGGACGGCCCGACGTGCCACGCCCTGGCCTGCGGATCGGGCACGAACACCGCCCCCGCCTGGGCCAGCCGGTACCCCAGCTCGGTGTCCTCGGCCATGTTGAGCGAGGTGTCCACGCCGCCCGCCGCGCGCAGCAGCTCGGCGCGCACCGACGTGGAGGCCCCCGTGTGCAGCAGGTACGCGCTCGTCCCCGCGTCCTTCAGCATCCGGGTCGACTCCAGGGTCTTGCGCGTGTACTCCGGCTGCGTGCCCTCCTCGCCCGGGGCCGTCACGAACCGGATGTCGCCGATCACCACCGCGTGGTCGAGCAGGTGGTGCCAGCGCATGTGCGCCTCGAGGTGGTCGGGGGCCAGGATCATGTCGGAGTCCAGCCAGTGGATCACCTCGCCGGTGGCGGCCAGCTGCCCGGTCTGCCGGGCCGCGCCGCGTCCCCAGCCGTCGGCCACCCGTACGACGCGGGCTCCCGGCAGCTCGACCGGCGGCGTGCTGCCGTCGTCGGCGACCACGATCTCGACGAGCCCGGCCGGATAGGTCTGCGCGGCCAGCGCGGACGCCGTGCGCTCCAGCGCCTCCTGGCAGTCGTAGGCCGGGATGACCACGGACACGCGCAGCTCGGGCTTCCAGTCCCCGATCGCGGGCGGGCGCAGCACCCCGTAGTCGTTGTGCCGGACGCGGATCATGCCAGGCCCTTGGCCAGCGCGCGAACCTCCTCGCGCAGCTCCTCGACCTCCCGGGCCCTGGTCATGGCGTTCACCCGGTCCTCGCCGAGCGAGGCGAGGATCGCCCCGATGTCGTCGGCCCGCCGCGCGGCCGACTCCTCGACGGCCTGGACCAGCAGCTCCAGCCGGGATTCGAGGTTCTTGACCGCGGTCGTCGTACGGGCGAGCTCGGCCTCCTGCTTCTTCATGCGCAGGTCGATCCGGTGCGCCTTGCCGTCCACGCGGCGGACGGTGAGCAGCAGCAGGGCGAGGGCGGCCAGCGTGACCGCGAACGCCGCGACGGCCGCCGCCGCACCGAGGGTGAGCAGGCCGGCCAGGACGAGGAGGGCGAGCACCCCGGCGGCCACGACTGCGAGAAGTGCGGCGGCCGCTGCCAGTCGGCGGGGCGAGAGCATCCGCGCAAACCTTTCATAGTCACGACTAGTCGGGCATAGGAGGATGGGCGGGATTTTTGCCACCCTAATAAACCCTGACCTCTACCGTGCCATAAGTTCCTGGAGGAAAACTGGGAACCCGCTGCCTCGGGGCCCACGCCGCCCGCCATGCGAAAGCTGCCTGTCTGTCTACTGACGTGTAAAAACGGGCGTAAGGTAGGCGCCGATCCCGTCCGTCCGGTCAAGGAGCATCGTCCATGTCCGTCACCCCCTGCGGCTTCACGCGTACGCCGGGCAAGGGGTTCGCCCGGCTGCACTGGGCGGACGGCTGGCAGGTGGACGGCGGATCGCCCGACGTGCCCGAGCTGCGTTCCCGGCGGGGGCTGGAGGTCGACTGGCCCGCCGCGCCGGTGCCGCTCGACGGTCTGACGGAGCTGGCCGGCGCCGGGATCCCGCTGACCGCCCAGCATGCCCCGGCGTGGGTGCCGGGCGACCTGGCCTCGCTGCTCACCGACCGCGACTGGCTCGCCGAGCCCGCTGACGGCACCGCGCGCTCCCTGGCCGACCTGCGGCGGGAGGAGCACAGCGTACGGCTGCGGCGGCTGGTCCACCGGCCCGCCCGCGCGACGGTCAGCATCGTGATGTCGACCAAGCGGCCCGCCCTGGTCGGCGCGGCGCTGGCGCAGATGGAGCGGCAGCGGGGCGTCGAGGCCGAGGTCCTGCTCGGCCTGCACGGGGTGGCCTTCGAGCAGGTACGCGCGGCCGTCGAGGCGTGCTCGCTGCCCGTCAAGTGGGTCGAGGCGGCCCGGACGGTGCCGTTCGGGGAGGTGCTGAACCGGGCCGCCGCCCTGGCCTCGGGCGACTACCTCGCCAAGTGGGACGACGACGACTGGTACGGCCCCTGCCACCTGTCCGACCTGCTCATGGCCCGCTCGTACGCCGGTGCCGACGTGGTGGGCACGACCGCCGAGTTCTTCTACCTGGAGCCGTTGCGCGCCACGATCCGGCGGACCACGTTCGCGAGCGGAGCGGCGTACCCTAGCGAGGTTTGGGCGGATCATGTAGCCGGAGGCACCATTTTGCTCCAAAGCGCGAAATTTCGGGAAATTGGAGGATTTCCCGCTCTCCCGCGTGCGGTCGATCTGGAGTTCCTGAAAGCGGCGCAAAAGATCGGCGCGCGCACCTATCGCACGCACGGCCTCGGCTACGTCCTGCGCAGAGGGCTCACCGAGGAGCACACCTGGCAGCTGCCCCTGGCCCATTTCGTAAGGATCGCCACGAACCAATGGCACGGCTTCCGGCCGAGCCTGCTGATGGAAACCGCATGAACAACGGCCAGAAGCCGCCGGTGCGCGGCAACGACTACCGCGTGCTGCGGCCCGGGGCGGACCTCACCCCGTCGCTCACGGTCAGCGTGATCATCCCGGCCTACGGCGGCCAGGACAAGCTGGACCTGGTGCTGGCCGGCCTCGCCCGCCAGACCTACCCGGCCGCGCTCACCGAGGTCATCGTCGTGGACAACGGCAGCGTCCCGCCCCTGCGGCTGCCCGCCGTCCGTCCCGAGGGCACCCGCCTGATCGTCTGCGACCAGCCCGGCCGCGCCAACGCCCGCAACGCCGGCCTGGCCGAGGCCACCGGCGACGTGATCCACTGGCTCGACTCCGACGTCGTCCTCACCCCGGGCGCGATCGAGGCCCACATGCGCTGGCACCACACGGCCCCCTACCTGGTCGTGACCGGCTACATCAGGTTCACCGACGCGGAGCTGCCCGCCGAGCTCCCCGCCGACCTGGAGGAGCACTTCGAGCCCGCCGAGCCGCACACCTGGATCGTCGACCTCGTCGAACGCACCGACGGCCTCACCGCCAACCCCCAGCGGCCCTTCAGCCTGCACGTCGGCGGCGCGACCTCGGTCGGCGCCCGCCTGATCGAGGCCGCCGGCCCCATGGACGACGAGCTGATCCTCGGCCAGGACACCGAGATGGGCTACCGGCTGGGCCAGGCGGGCGCGGTGTTCGTGCCCGAGCCACGCGCCCGCGCCTACCATCTCGGCCCGACCATGCGCATGCGCGACAAGGAGTCCATCGACCGGGTGAGCCACGCGTTCGTGGCCGACCGCATCCCGGCGTACCGGTGGTTGCGCTCTCATCCGTCCCGCCAGTGGAAGATCCCGTACGTCACCGCCGTCGTGGACGGCACGGCCGGCTACGACAGCGTGCGCGCGACGGTGGACGCGCTGCTCGCCGGGACCGTTCCCGACCTGTCGGTGCTCCTGCTCGGCCCCTGGGACGAGCTGGACCGCGAGCGCCGCTCCCCGCTCAAGGACCCCGGCCTCGACCTGGCCCTGGTCCACGGCCACTACCTGCACGAAGGACGGGTGCGCCTGGTCTCGGCCGAGGAGGTGGACCCGGCCACGCCGTTCGTGCTGCGCCTGCCGACCGGCTGGATCCCCGGCGAGGACACCCTCGCCCGCCTGCTCGACCTGGCCCGCGACGAGGGGCTCGGCCTGGTCGCCGTGCTGCTGCGGGAGTCGTCGCAGGGCGTCGTGGCGGCCCGTCTGGAACGCTGCTCGGCCTTCGCCAGGGCCCGCATGGTGGCCGCCGACCACCCCGGTGACCCCGGCGACCTCGACGACGTGGTGGACGCCGTGTCCGGCGTGTCCTGGGTCGAGGGCGAGACCTACGGGTTCACCACGGAGGCGGCGCCGCTGATCGGGCGGCGCGGGGCGTACCGGGCGCGACTGGAGGCCCAGGCCGAGATGGAGCGGCTGGCGGCGGAGGCCGACCGCCTGCGCGCCCAGGTGACCAAGTGGCGGGACGAGGCCACGCGGTGGCGCAGGACGGCCGTCGAGCTGCGGCGCGACGTGAGCACCCTGCGCCGCCAGCTCGCCGCCGCGAACCGCGCCCAGCAGAGCCTGCGCACCCTGCTGTCGGCCACGATGAAACGAGCGCTGGGCCGCCGCCTGCGCGGCTGACCCCGTCCCCCGGAACGCCCCCCGGACCGTCCCTCGGACGCGGTCAGTTCGGGCGCAGGGCCGACTTCAGCCGCCTGAACAGGGTGTTCTCGGCGGACTCAGCAGGGACCGCCACCGTCGCGGGGATGGTGACCGGCTCCGGCTGCGGCGGCGCGGGCCAGTAGCGGTCCGGCGGCTCGTGACGTACGCCGTGCGTGGTGTCGATGACGTCGTCGAGGTCGGCGCCGGGACCGGCCAGCAGCAGCGCCCGGCCCAGCGCGGAGGTGCGTTCGAGCCGGGCCGTGCGCCCGTCGGGCAGGTCGACGACGAGCACCCCCGTCAGGTCCTTCTGCACCGACTCGACCATGCGCTCCAGCGTCGCCCGGTGCAGCGGCACGTCCACCGGCCCCCGGTAGCGGAACGGCGTGGGCGCGGGCGTCGGGGCGGCCTCGTCGATGAGCCGGATGCGTTCGTCGTGCGCGAACAGGTCGCGCATGAGCCGCAGCTCGAAGCACGGGTCCGACAACACCGCGCGCCGCCCGTCGTCCAGCCGCGACCACGGGCCGACCAGCGTCAGCACGACGTCCTGGAGCTTGCCGTCCAGGGCCGCCGTCACCGCGCGCCGCACCACCGACTCGGAGGTGTCGGTGACGTCCAGCACGATCTCCACGTACGGCACCAGCCACCGCCGGCCCCGGTCCTTGCGCAGGTCCCGGCGGAGGGGGATCCGGTGCGCCAGGTACGGCTCCACCGCCCGCACGGCCCGCTCCCGGTCGCGGTGCTGCGCCGGCAGCCCGAGGTGCACCGCCTGGGCGGCCTGGTCGGGCACGAACACCACGCCGTGCATGGCCAGCCGGTAGGAGAACTCGGTGTCCTCGCCGCGCACCACGGTCGGGTCGAGCCCGCCCACGGCGTCGAAGACCTCGCGGGGGAGGGCGAAGGTCGGCCCGGTGCACACGTGGTACGGGTTGCGGCTGCTGCGCAGCCCGTCGGTCTTCTCGATCGTCGCCTCGGTCGAGCTCGACACGGCCGCGGCCAGGTCGAACACCTCGTCCAGGCGCCCGGCGCCGAACACCTGCCGCGCGGTGACCGGCGGCGCCTCGACGAACTTCTTCATCCCGATCGTGACCAGGTAGTCGGTCACGTGATGCCAGCGGGCCAGGGCCTCGATGTGCTCGCGGCAGGCGACCATGTCGGCGTCGAGCCGCTGGATGATCTCACCGTCGGCGGCCTTGGCGCCGGTGTTGACCGCGTTGGAGATGCCCCAGCCGTCGCGTACCGGGACGATCCTGGTGTTGACCGGCCGGATCTCCGGCAGCCGGACGGGCGGCGCACTGCCGTCGTCGACGACCAGGACCTCCATGAGATGGTCCGGATATGTCTGCGCGGCCAGCGCGGCGAGCGTCAGGTCGAGCTTGTCCTGCCCGCCGTGCGCCGGTATCACCACGCTCACGGACAACCCCGGCGACCAGGCCCCGAGCTCCGGCGGCACTACTGGTGAATAGTCGTTCTGCCTCAAAGCAGGACGCGCGTTCATGGTGACCCCCTGCCGAGACCCTATCGGGAGATGCTGAGAATTTCCTGAATAATGGCGCTGTCCAACGACCTGTCCACTCAGTGGACTCGGCTCCGCGCCCGCGCCGCGCACCCCGTACACTCGGTGGCCAACACCGCAGGTAGGGAGTCATCATGGGCAGGTCGTGGCGTGGCCTCATCGAGGAGTACCGAGAGCGTCTTCCGGTCACCACGAAGACGCCCGTCGTCACGCTCCTCGAAGGCGGCACCCCGCTCGTCCCGGCGCACCGCGTGTCGGCGCTGACGGGATGCGAGGTCTATCTCAAGGTCGAGGGGGCCAACCCCACCGGCAGCTTCAAAGACCGTGGCATGACCATGGCCATCAGCAAGGCGGTCGAAGAGGGCGCCAAGGCGGTCATCTGCGCCTCCACCGGCAACACCTCGGCCTCCGCGGCGGCCTACGCCGTACGCGCGGGGCTGACCTGCGCCGTGCTGGTGCCGAAGGGCAAGATCGCGATGGGCAAGCTGGCGCAGGCGCTCGTCCACGGCGCCACGCTGCTGCAGGTCGAGGGGTCGTTCGACGACTGCCTGGAGATGACCCGCAAGCTGTCCTCCAGCTACCCGATCGCGCTGGTCAACTCGGTCAACCCGTTCCGGCTGCAGGGCCAGAAGACGGCGGCGTTCGAGATCGTCGACACGCTCGGCGACGCCCCCGACATCCACTGCATCCCGGTGGGCAACGCGGGCAACATCTCGGCCTACTGGATGGGCTACCAGGAGTACGCCGACGACGGCGTCTCGACGAAGCGTCCGCGCATGTTCGGCTTCCAGGCCAGCGGCGCCGCGCCGATCGTCGAGGGCGCCCCGGTGACCCACCCCCACACGATCGCCACCGCCATCCGCATCGGCAACCCGGCGTCCTGGAACCTGGCCACCGCGGCCCGCGACGAGTCCGGCGGCGTCATCCAGGCGGTGACCGACCGGCAGATCGCGGCGGCGTACAAGCTGCTGGCCCAGGAGGAGGGCGTGTTCGTGGAGCTGGCCTCGGCGGCGAGCGTCGCGGGGCTGCTCCAGGCACACTCCCAGGGGCTCGTGGAGGCCGGGCAGCGCATCGTCTGCACCGTCACCGGCAACGGCCTGAAGGACCCCGACTGGGCCATCTCGGGCGCGCCCGCGCCGGTGGTCATCCCGATCGACGTGCACGCCGCCGCCGCGGCACTCAACCTCGCCTGAGGGGTGCACGGGGAGTGAGCGAACGACGAGGGAACCGTGAACCAATGACGACGGTGCGAATCCGGGTGCCGGCCACGTCGGCCAACCTGGGGCCGGGCTTCGACGCGCTCGGCCTGGCGCTCACCCTCTACGACGACGTGGAGGCCACGCTCACCGCCGAGCCCGGCGTGCGCGTGAGCGTGCAGGGCGAAGGCGCGGGCGAGGTCGACCTCGGTGAGGGACACCTCGTCGTCCGGGCGATGCGCGAGGCGTACGCCCGCATGGGGGCGCCGCAGCCCGCGGGCATCGCCCTGCGCTGCGTCAACCGCATCCCGCACGCCCGCGGCCTGGGCTCGTCCTCGGCCGCGGTCTGCGCCGGCATCCTGGCCGCCCGCGCGCTGAGCGACTCCGTCCTGTCCGACGACGAGGTCTTCGCGCTGGCCACCGAGATGGAGGGCCACCCCGACAACGTCGCTCCGTGCCTGGCCGGGGGCCTGACGGTGGCCTGGACCGACCACGCCGGAGCACCGCGTATGGTGAAGCTGGCCCCCGACGAGAGGGTCCGTCCGGTCGCCGTCGTTCCTTCGACGCGGCTGTCCACGGAGACCGCTCGGGGGCTGTTGCCGAAGGACGTGCCCCACAAGGACGCCTCCTTCAACGCCGGCAGGGCCGCGTTGCTGATCGCCGCGCTGACCTCGCGGCCGGAACCAGAGCTGCTGCTCGCCGCCACCGAAGACCGTCTCCACCAGCCCTATCGCGCGCCTGCCATGCCGGAGAGCGCGCGTCTGGTAGAACGTCTGCGTGCAGTCGGCGTGCCCGCGGTCGTTTCGGGGGCGGGTCCCACGGTTCTTGCGTTTTCGTCACCGGATACGCAGGATTTGATCGCGCCAGAAGTGGGTAATGACTGGCACATCCAGCAAATGGACGTCGACCCGGTTGGTGCGAACGTTCAGTTCCCCGAGACACGCTGATGCCTCTTTAGACCTTCAGGGAATAGCCGTGTGCGCTGGTGATGTTAGGCTGATAGCCGCACCAGATGCCCCCTTGGTGGGTGCGTGCTTGTCAGCCATACATCGCTGCATCATGCTTCACGTCGCGAGGCGTGAGCAGCGCGGCTGTCTCCCCGGAATCCGTTGCCTCCGGTTGGCCCACACCCGGTTGGCCCAACGTGAGGCGGCGACGACGGGGACCTGCGCGTTCGACGCACATCGACATCTGGTTGGCGACAGCAATCTGGGGGGTGTCAGCCACGCGCCACGGTCCTGTGGCGGCCTGGACGAACCCCTCCCCAAGAGTGGCGGCCGTCCGCGACAGCCGAAGATCGCAACGTGCACCCCGACCCGGTCTGTCCCGCCGGGTCGCAAGCACCTCCGGGACGCCCGGCAGAACAAAACCGGCGCCCGACCCCTGGGAAGGACCTTTTAGTTGAGCGACACCACCGAACTCCTCTCCGACGCACCAGGCTCTCAGCCCGCGTCCGGCGACACCCCCACCCGCGCCGCGGCCAAGCCTCGTGCGCGTCGCTCCGGCACCGGCCTGTCCGCCAAGGTGCTGCCCGAGCTGCAGAAGATGGCCGCTGAGCTGGGCATCAGCGGCACCGGGCGCATGCGGAAGAGCCAGCTCATCGCGGCCATCCAGGAGAAGCAGGGTGGCGCCTCCGGAGACGGCGCTCCGGCGGCAGCCGCGGTTGAGGCGGCGCCCGTCCTGACGGAGGCCGCGCCTCCCGTGGCCGAGCGGCCCACCCGTACGCGCAGGGAACGTTCCCGCACCAAGCCCGCCGACGAGGCCGCACCGCAGGCCGCCGAGCCGGTGGCCGCGGCCCCTGAGCCCGTGGCCGCGCCGGCCGAGCCGGCCGTCGAGCAGCAGGCCCAGGTCGTGGACGCCGGTCAGGCCGACACGCGGGGCGAGCGCGAGAGCCGTCGCGAGCGGCGCAGCCGCGGCGAGCGCCGTGAGCGTGGCGAGCGCAGCGACCGCGGCGAGCGCGGTGAGCGCAGCGACCGCGGTGAGCGCAGCGACCGTGCCGACCGTGCCGACCGCGGTGAGGGCGGCCGTGCCGAGAGCAGCCGCGGCGACCAGCGCGCCACGGACGCCGGCGGCAGGGGCGACCAGCGCGGTGACCAGCGTGGCGACCAGCGTGGCGACCAGCGTGGCGACCAGCGTGGCGACCAGCGCGGTGACCAGCGCGGTGACCAGCGCGGTGACCAGCGCGGCGACGACGACGACCGGCGTGGCCGCAGGGGCCGCTTCAGGGAGCGCAACCGCGGCCGCGGCCGTGACCGCTTCGACAGCACCGAGCCCGTCATCGGCGACGACGACGTGCTCATCCCGATCGCCGGCATCCTCGACATCCTCGACAACTACGCGTTCGTCAGGACCAGCGGCTACCTGCCGGGCAGCAACGACGTCTACGTCTCGCTGGCCCAGATCCGCCGCAACGGCCTGCGCAAGGGCGACGTCATCACCGGCGCGGTGCGCCAGCCGCGCGACGGCGAGCGCCGCGAGAAGTTCAACGCCCTGGTCCGCCTCGACACCGTCAACGGCATGGACCCGGAGCAGGCCCGCAACCGGCCCGACTTCAACAAGCTGACGCCGCTCTACCCGCAGGAGCGCCTGCGCCTGGAGACCGAGCCGAACATCCTCACCACGCGGATCATCGACCTCGTCTCGCCGATCGGCAAGGGCCAGCGCGGTCTCATCGTCTCGCCGCCGAAGGCCGGCAAGACGATGGTGCTGCAGGCGATCGCCAACGCGATCACCCGCAACAACCCCGAGTGCCACTTGATGGTCGTGCTCGTGGACGAGCGTCCCGAAGAGGTCACCGACATGCAGCGGTCGGTGAAGGGCGAGGTCATCCACTCGACCTTCGACCGTCCGGCCGAAGACCACACCACGGTCGCCGAGCTGGCCATCGAGCGCGCCAAGCGCCTGGTGGAGCTGGGCCACGACGTGGTCGTCCTGCTCGACTCGATCACGCGACTCGGCCGCGCCTACAACCTGGCGGCCCCGGCCTCCGGTCGTATCCTGTCGGGTGGTGTCGACTCCACGGCGCTCTACCCGCCGAAGCGCTTCTTCGGCGCCGCGCGCAACATCGAGAACGGCGGCTCGCTGACGATCCTCGCCACGGCCCTGGTCGAGACCGGGTCCAAGATGGACGAGGTCATCTTCGAGGAGTTCAAGGGCACCGGCAACATGGAGCTCAAGCTCAACCGCTCCCTGGCCGACAAGCGCATCTTCCCCGCGGTCGACGTCGACGCGTCCGGCACGCGTAAGGAAGAGATCCTCATGGCCAAGGAGGAGCTGCAGATCGTCTGGAAGCTGCGGCGGGTGCTGCACGCCCTGGACATGCAGCAGGCTCTGGAGCTTCTCCTGGAGAAGATGAAGGAGACCAAGTCCAACGCCGAGTTCCTCATGCAGGTGCAGAAGACCACGGTGAGCAACGACCGCGACTAGCGGCCACGCGCCTGAAGGGGCGGCGGGGAGGTTCTCCCGCCGCCCCTTTCGCGTGCGCGGGCAGGTCGCGGGGTGGGGTTAACCCCACCTGCGGATCGGACGTCTGCTCCATTCACCCCGTCCGCGGTGCCGGGCAGGCTGGAGGCATGCGATCGGTGAGGCTGAAGGACAGGGTGCGGTTCGGGCCGAAGGGGCCGTTAGGGGTGCTGGTGGACCCCATGACCTGGCGGGCGGCTCCGTACCTGCTGGTCAGCGCGGGGTTCGGGATGGCCTGGTTCGTCGTGGTGGCCCTGGCGACGACGGTGGCGGTGCCGCTGGTGGTCGTCTGGGTGGGGCTGCCGCTGACGATGGCGACCGTGCTGATGTGGCGTGGCGGGGCGATGCTGGAGCGGCGGCTGATGGGGGCGGCGTTCGGGGTGCGGATCGCCGACCCGTACCGGAGGAGGCCCGAGGGCGGGCTGCTCGCGCACCTCACCTGGCTGCTCGGCGACAAGGCCACCTGGCAGGACCTCGGCTACCTCCTCATGCTGCTCCCGCTGGGCCTGGTCGAGTCCGCGTTGTCGCTCGCGCTGTGGACGGCGACGGCGACGTTGCTGCTCGCGCCCCTGGCACGCGTCCTGTACGTCCTGAGCGACGGGCGCACCGGCCTGATCATCGACGACTGGGCGGGCGTGCTGGTCGCGGGCGCGGCCGGCGTGGTGCTGCTCGTCGTGACGGCATATCTCGTACGGGGCATGGCCTGGCTGCACGGCACGCTGGCCACGGTGCTGCTCGGCGGCAGCGAGGAGGAGCGCCTGCGGGCCAGCCGGGCCAGGGGGATCGACGCGGCCGAGGCCGAACGCCGCAGGATCGAGCGCGACCTGCACGACGGCGCGCAGCAGCGGCTGCTGTCGGTGGCGGTGGACCTCGGACGGGCGCAGGCCAAGTTCGACACCGAGCCGGAGGAGGCCAGGACGCTGATCGTCCAGGCCCACGCGGGCACCAAGGCGGCCATCGCCGAGCTGCGCGACCTGGCCCGCGGCATCCACCCGGCCATCCTCACCGACCGCGGGCTCGACGCGGCGCTGTCGGGGCTGGCCGCGCGGGCCCCGGTGCACGTGGACGTCTCCGTCGAACTGACCGAACGGCCGCCCGCCGCGGTGGAGAGCATCGCGTACTTCATCGTCGCCGAGGCCCTGACCAACCTGGCCAAGCACTCGGGCGCGACGGAGGCGTCGGTGGCGGTGTTCGGGGACGACCGCGGCGTGGTCGTGGACGTGTGGGACAACGGCATCGGCGGCGCCGTCGTCACGCCGGACGGCGGGCTGTCGGGCCTGGCCGACCGGGCGGCGACCATCGACGGCGTGCTCGTGCTGCACAGCCCCGTCGGGGGGCCGACGATCGTCCGTGCGGAGCTGCCCTGCGAATGGTAGTCATGTGCACATGCGCGTGGTCATCGCCGAGGATTCCGTACTGTTGCGCGAGGGGCTGGCGCGGCTGCTCGCCGACGGCGGCTTCGAGACCGTCGCGGCGGTCTCCGACGGGCCCGCGCTGGTGGCCGCCGTCCACGAACACCAGCCTGACCTGGCGATCGTCGACGTGCGCATGCCGCCCACCCACACCGACGAGGGGCTGAAGGCGGCGCTGAGGGTCCGCGAGGCCAGGCCCGACTTCCCGATCCTGGTCCTGTCCCAGTACGTCGAGGAGCGCTACGCGGGCGAGCTGATCGGCAAGGCCGTCGGCTACCTGCTGAAGGAGCGGGTGGCCGACGTGGCCGAGTTCATGGAGGCGGTGCGCGAGGTGGCGGCGGGCGGCACGGTGATCGATCCGGAGGTCGTCGTGCAGCTGCTCAGCCGCAGGCGCAGGGGCGCGCCGCTCGACCTGCTCTCCCCCCGGGAGCGCGAGGTCCTGGCCCTGATGGCCGAGGGCCGCTCCAACACCGCGATCGCCTCCAGGCTGGTCGTCACCGAAGGGGCGGTGGAGAAACACGTGTCCGGCATCTTCGCCAAGCTGGCCCTCGGGCCCGCGCCCGAGGACCATCGGCGGGTTCTCGCCGTCCTGACGTATCTGGGTCGCTGATACGGCCTGCACCCGGGGTTGGGGATGCGGGCCGTACCCGCTACCTCACGTCCACGAACTCCTGCGGCGACAGGGAGGTGCGCGTCTTGCTCGTGCCGGGCACCTTGACCTGGAAGTAGCCGTCCTTCTTGCCCTTGAAGGTCTTGCTGTACTTGCCGGTCGAGGTGGCCTTGGCGTACCCCATGAACTTGTACGTCTTGGTGCCCTTGGTCTTGAAGTACACCTCGACGATCTTGTTCTTGTACGCTTTCGTGCCGCGGTAGACCTTGCCGTAGACCTTGAACGCGCGGCCCTTGGTGACCTTGTTCGGGGCCGAGATCGTCACCCTGGTCTTGGCCTTCTTGGACGCGCCGCCGGTCGGGGCGACGACCGAGAAGGACGCCTCGCCCTTGAGTGTCTGGCCGCCGCGGGTGGCGTACACCTCAAGGGTCCAGTCGCCCTCGGTGGTGTCGTCGGTGAAGTACGTGACGCCGCGGTAGTAGCTGTCCGACTCCTTGGCCAGCTCGCCGAGGTCGTAGTACTCGCTGGTGGTGTCGCTGACGAGCTTGGCCGAGACCGTGCCCGCGTCCTTCACCGACGCCTCGACCGTGACCTTGGTGTCCCTGCCCTTGACGAGCTGGACGGGGTCGGGGGTGACGTTCGCGCCGGAGATGCCCTGCTTGCCGGAGACCTTGACGGTGAACGGGGTGGAGTAGCTCGAGCCGCCGCGGGCGACGTTGACGGTGAGCTTCCAGTCGCCCGCCGGGTCGTCCTTGGTGATCGTCCACTTGCCGGTGACCGTCTTCTCGGTCGCCGGCGACGGGGTGGGGGTCGGGGTGGTGGTGGAGGTGCTCGGCGTGAAGTCGAACGACACCGTCCTGGCCGACTTGCCGGGCGGCTCGATGGAACCGGTCACGCTGGTGACGGTGCCCGGGTTCTTCAGCCTGAGCGTGACGGTGGCGTCGACGTCCTTCTCCAGAGGGATGTACGCGCTCGCCGACGCGTCCCCCGCGAAGTCGTCCGCCAGTGCGTAGGCCGAGGCCGACGCGCCGGTGGCCGAGAGACCGGCGCCTCCGAGGAGAACGGCGGCCCCCGTGGCGGCCGCGAGGAGCAGCCGCACCCTTCTCTTCATCAGTTGGATGATCCTTTGGCTAAGTCCCATTTGTGGGAAAAGTGATGGTTTGTGCGAGGGAGCCTAGTGTGGCGCGTGTGGCCACGTCATGAAGATCGCGGGAATGCCCCATGGCCTGGGCAGGTTGCACGATCTGGCACACTGGTAGCTGACCATTTTGCGGTTCCGGTTCACGCCATGCGTGAAGGCGACCCGGCGGCCGCAGCCCGAAAGGACAGCCATGAAGCCCGACATCCACCCCGATTACCACGTGACGCAGGTCTCCTGCTCCTGCGGTAACACGTTCACGACCCGCAGCACCGCGAAGAATGGCGTCATCCACGCCGACGTGTGCTCGGCCTGCCACCCGTTCTACACGGGCAAGCAGAAGATCCTCGACACCGGCGGCCGGGTGGCTCGCTTCGAGAAGCGCTTCGGCAAGAAGGCCACGGGCAAGTAGCTTCACCGACGCCGACCCGGCCGCACCACGTGCGCCGGGTCGGCGTTGTTGGTGAAACGGCATTCAACCCACTGAAGGACCCACGGTGAACCTCGACGAGTTGCTCAAGGAGTATTCCGAGCTGGAGCTGCAGCTTGCCGACCCCGCCGTGCACGCCGACCAGAACAAGGCCCGCACACTCGGCCGGCGCTACAGCCAGCTCACCCCGGTCGTCACCACCTACCGGGAGCTCGACGCGGCCCGCGAGGACCTGACGGCGGCCAAGGAACTGGCCGGCGAGGACGAGGCGTTCGCGGCCGAGGCGGCCGAGATCGAGGAGCGCATCCCGCAGCTTGAGGAGAAGCTCAAGCACCTGCTCATCCCGCGCGACCCCAACGATGACAAAGACATCATCATGGAGATCAAGGCGGGCGAGGGCGGCGAGGAGTCCGCACTGTTCGCCGGCGACCTGCTGCGGATGTACCTGCGCTACGCCGAGCGCCTCGGCTGGAAGACCGAGATCATCGACACCCAGCCCTCCGACCTCGGCGGCTACAAAGACGTCACGGTCGGCATCAAGGCCAAGGGCGACGAGGGCGTGTGGTCCAGGCTCAAGTTCGAGGGCGGCGTCCACCGCGTGCAGCGGGTGCCCGTCACCGAGTCCCAGGGCCGCATCCACACCAGCGCCGCGGGTGTGCTGGTCTACCCGGAGGCGGAGGAGGTCGACGTCCAGGTCGACCCCAACGACCTGCGCATCGACGTCTACCGCTCCAGCGGTCCCGGTGGCCAGAGCGTCAACACGACCGACTCGGCCGTGCGCATCACCCACCTGCCCACGGGCGTGGTCGTCTCCTGCCAGAACGAGAAGAGCCAGCTCCAGAACAAGGAGTCGGCGATGCGCATCCTGCGTGCCCGCCTGCTGGCCGTGGCCCAGGAGCAGGCCGACGCCGCGGCGCAGGCCGAGCGCAAGTCGCAGGTGCGGACGGTCGACCGTTCCGAGCGCATCCGCACGTACAACTTTCCCGAGAACCGGATTTCCGACCACCGCGTAGGCTTCAAGGCGTATAACCTCGACCAGGTTCTCGACGGCGAGCTCAACGCCGTCACCCAGGCACTCATCGACGCCGAGATGGCGGAGAAGCTCGCACAACACTCATGACATTTCTGCTGGACGAGATCGCTCTCGCCACCGCCCGGCTCGCCGAGGCAGGTGTGCCTTCGCCGCGCACCGACGCGGAGGAGATCGCGGCGTTCGTCCACGGCGTGCGCAGGAGCGAGCTCCACACGGTCAAGGACTCCGACTTCGACGCGCTGTTCTGGGAGGGCATCGCCCGGCGCGAGGCGCGTGAGCCGTTGCAGCACATCACCGGCCACGCCTACTTCCGCTACCTGGAACTCGCGGTCGGCCCCGGCGTGTTCGTGCCGCGGCCGGAGACCGAGGTCATGGCCGGGTGGGCGATCGAGACCCTGCGCGCCATGGACGTGACGGCGCCGCTCGTCGTCGACCTCGGCACCGGCTCGGGGGCCATCGCGCTGTCGATCGCCCAGGAGGTCGCGCTCGCCGAGGTGCACGCCGTCGAGGTCGACCCCGCGGCCTACACCTGGGCCAAGCGCAACATCTCCGAGCTGGGCCAGGGGCGTACGCACCTGCACCCGGAAGACCTCGCCGAAGCCCTTCCCGAGCTCAACGGCAAGGTCGACCTGGTGATCTCCAACCCGCCGTACATCCCGCCCGGCGCCATCCCGCGCGACCCCGAGGTCCGCGACTACGACCCCTCCAGGGCCCTGTACGGCTCCGGCGACGACGGCCTGGGCGAGGTGCGCGCGGTCGAACGCACCGCCCGCCGCCTGCTGCGACCCGGCGGCTGGGTGGCCGTCGAACACGCCGACGAGCAGGGCAGGGCCGTCTATCTGACCTTCCCCGAGGACAACGGCTGGCGCGACGTCCGCCTGCGCCAGGACCTCACCCGAAGGGACCGCTTCGTCACGGCCAGACTCGGCCAGGACTAGGATGCACGCCGTGGGAAGACGCTTTGACTGCTCCGACCTCGACCAGCGCGCCGAGGGCCTGATCGAGGCCGCCACCGCCGTGCGCCGCGGCGAGCTGGTCGTGCTGCCGACCGACACCGTCTACGGCATCGGCGCCGACGCGTTCATGCCGCCGGCCGTCACCGCGCTGCTCGACGCCAAGGGGCGCGGCCGCGACATGCCGCCGCCCGTGCTCGTGGGCACCGTCAGAGCCGCCACAGCGCTCGTGGACGACCTCGGGCCCTACGGGCAGGATCTCATCGACGCCTTCTGGCCCGGGCCGCTCACGCTGGTCTGCAGGGCCAACAGGGCCCTTTCCTGGGACCTGGGTGACACCAAGGGCACGGTCGCCGTCCGCATGCCGCTCCACCCGGTCGCCCTCGACCTGCTCAAGGAGACCGGCCCGATGGCCGTCTCCAGCGCCAACCGCTCCGGCGCCCCCGCGGCGACGACGGCGGAGGAGGCCGAGGAGCAGCTCGGCGACTCGGTCGCGGTCTACCTCGACGGCGGCAAGACCACCGACAACACGCCCTCGACCATCCTCGACCTCACCACGGCGGTGCCCCGGATGTTGCGCCGCGGCGCGATCCCCGTCGAGAAGCTGCGCGGCATCATCGGCTACGTCGCCACCGACGACTGACGTATACCGTCTTTTTATCCCGGCTGCGGCGGTACCACGGCCGCGGTTACCGTGAGTCCCGGAACGGCGACACGTCCGGGAGTGGCCCATGGGCAAGTTCGACGGCATGGATCCGCAGCTGGTCCGTGACCTGCTGACCGAGGTCAAGCACGCGTCCTCGACGCTGCGCACGGCCGAGGACCAGGTCAGGGCGGTGCTCAGCCGTGCCGGGCTGTCCGCGCGGAGCACTCACCGTCCGGTCCAGGTGGCCGACTCCGCCGATCACATGGTCAAGGACGTCAACACGCGGCTGGCCGTACTGGAGAAGCGCGCCGACGGGAAGCTGGGCGACACGTCGAAGACGGGCGGCGGCGGCACGGCCGACGAGCCCAAGGAGTCGCGGGGCACCCGCGACGACAAGTACGGCAACCCCCGCGCCGACGACCCGCCCAAGCACACGAACCCCGCCACCCCCGAAAACCCCGCCGACCCGAAGCCCACCCACCCCTCCACCCCGAAGGACCACGACCCGAAACCCACCGAGCCACCCCCGAAAACCCCCGACACCAAGCCCACGGACCCACCTGCACCGAAAGACCACGACCCCAAGCCGACGGACCCGGCGACGTCGAGGGACCACGATCCCAAGCCGACGGATCCGCCCGCGTCGAGGGACCACGATCCCAAGCCGACGGATCCGCCTGCGTCGAGGGACCACGATCCCAAGCCGACGGATCCGCCTGCGTCGAGGGACCACGATCCCAAGCCGACGGACCCGGCGACGCCGAAGGACCCCGACAGCACGACCGGCGACGACGGTGCCAAGGCCGACGGGGACGGGAAGGCGTGCGACGGCGCCGACAAGGACACCGGGACCAGCGGAAACGACACCAGGACCGACGACCGGACCGGTGAGCGGACCGGCGACCGCACGGACGGACGCAGCGACGGCCGGACCGGCGACACCCCGGCCGCCGACGACCCCAAGGCCGCCGACCAGGACAGCAGGCGCGACCGGGGCGCGGAGGCCGACACCGGCACGGCCGACGTCCCCGCGAAGGACCATTCGGACGACCCGCACAAGCCCCAGGTCGTGGTGGTCGACGGCGTGAAGGTCCTCCAGGTCCCCATCGACCCGCCCACGGCCGAACAACTGGAGTCCCTGCTCAAGCACGTCGACAACGTGCAGCCCATCGACATGCCGACCGTGCACGCCGATGGCGCCGCGGCGACGACGGGCGGAGGCGAAGGGCTGTCGGTGCCGGCAGGAGAGGGCGGCACCGACCCCTCGACCACCCCCTCAGGCACCACCGGCCACCACCACGGCACCGCAACCGCCACCGGCCACCCCTACGGCACGTCAGAGGGCACGGGCGCCCACTTCGGCACCGCCGGCGACACGACCTCCCACAACGGCACCCAAGGTGACGCGGGCAACGCCCACGGCACTCACACCGATGGCACCTCCTCCACCGGAACCCGCTCCGACGCCACTACAGGTACTGGCACCCAGCCCATCGGCGACACCGGCCGGGCCGACGGCGCAAATGGCCACACGGACACCGGCACAGGCCGAGCCGACGGCTCCGGCGGTGGCGCGATCAGCGACAACGGCCGCTCTGACGGCGGTGTTACCGACACCGGCCGTACCGACGGCGCCGCCTGCGCCGACGACAAGGCCACGAACGGCAACCGCACAGACGCGGGCACCGCCGACGGCAGCCGTGATGCCGGTAGTGGCACCGGGGACGGGCGTGCTGATGGCGGCGCGCATGGCGGACGTGCTGAGGGCGGTGCCACGAATGGTGGTCGTGACGTCGGTGGCGGTTACGGCGAGGGCGGGCGTGCCGATGGGGGCACGGGTGGTGGGCGCGCCGATGTAGGAACCGGTGGTGGCGGGGTCGATGCCGGTCGCGCTGACGGTGGTGCGGCGGACGCCGGTCGGGCCGGTGCGGACGGTGGTGGGGCTGGGCGTGGTGACGGTTCTGCTGGGGTGCGGATTCCGCCTACGGCGCCTGGGGGAGGGGCGGCCGTACCTGGTGGAGGAGACGTGTCGGCTGGTAGTGGCGATGCCGGGGGGCACGGTGCGGCCGTTCACGACGCCGGGGGGCATGGTGTCGGAAGTCATGGCGATGGTGGGGCACGGGGCTTGGACGGTGGGGGCGTCGGTGGAGGGTGGGTGAGTGAGGGGGACGGGGTTGTGGCTGTGGATGTGTCCGCGGCCGGGCCGGAGGCGATCAGGACGTTGATCGACGACGTTCGCGACGTTCAGCCGCTCGACATGCCCTCCGTGGAGGTTCCGCCCGGTGAGTACGGCAAGGGTGAGTGGGCGCCCAGGGACATCAGGCCGGACGGTCCATCGGGTGAGGTCGATCCCGGGACGTCGGGAAGGAGCGTGTGATGTACGTCGACCCGCCCGCCCCCAGGCCCAGGAGCAGGGACGAGATGCCGCCCGTCACCGCCGCGGGCCCGCTGGACAACCAGCCGCTGGCCTACGAGTTCAACCCCGACTACGAACGTCTCGTCACCGCCTGGAACACCGTCCTGCCCATGCTGGAGAAGCTCAGCACGGCCCTCGACAAGGCGTACGCGCTGGCCAAGAGCCCGCAGACCTGGGACGCGCCGGTCGGCGATCGTTATGTGCAGGACATCCGGGAATGGCGGTCCAAGCTGGCCCTCTACCGTCACGCCGTGCTCACCGCGATCAGTGACGAGGCCGACGACACCCCGAGGTGGATCCCCAGCCAGACCGGCGCACCACACGCCTTCCCCTGACCTCCGCGGTCCCTGACCTCCGCGGTCCCTGACCTCCGCTGTCTCTGAGCTGCGCGGTCTCTGAGCTGCGGGGTCGCGGTCCTCTGGCATTCGCGGGCGGCGGCCCTCCCGGGACGGTTACCTGGGCAAAACGGACATGCGGTCGTACAGTGGAGAGATGGGTGGGGAGCCGTACTACGGGCCCGACTTCGGGCGGTTGCGGCGGCAGGATCCGGAGCTGGCGCAGGTGCTGCTCGACGAGCTCGAACGGGAACGCGCCGGCATCCAGCTGATCGCCGGGGAGAACTTCACCTCCCCCGCGGTCATGGCCGCCCTGGGTTCCACCCTCACCAACAAGTACGCCGAGGGCTACCCCGGCAGGCGCTACTACGGTGGCTGCGAGGTCGTCGACCGGGCCGAACGCCTGGCGGTGGAGCGGGCGCGCAGGCTGTTCGGGGCCGAGCACGCCAACGTCCAGCCGCATTCGGGCGCCAGTGCCAACCTGGCCGCCTACGCCGCCCTGCTCCAGCCCGGCGACACCATGCTCGCCATGGCGCTCCCGCACGGCGGCCACCTCACGCACGGCTCGAAGATGAACTTCTCGGGACGATGGTTCGACGTCGCCTCCTACGGCGTGCGGCGCGACACCGAGCTCATCGACCACGACGAGGTGCGGGACCTGGCGCTGCGACACCGGCCCAAGGTCATCGTGTGCGGCGCGACGGCGTACCCGAGGTTGATCGACTTCTCGGTCTTCCGCGGCATCGCCGACGAGGTGGGCGCGTGGTTGCTGGCCGACGTGGCGCACCCGATCGGGCTGATGGCGGGCGGGGTGATCCCGTCGGCGGTGCCGTACGCGGACGTCGTGACGCTGACCACGCACAAGGTGCTGCGCGGGCCGCGCGGCGGCGCGATCCTGTGCACGGAGGAGCTGGCGGGCAAGATCGACCGGGCGGTGTTCCCGTTCGTGCAGGGCGGGCCGCTGATGCACGCGGTGGCGGCCAAGGCGGTGGCGTTCGGGGAGGCGCTGCGGCCGGAGTTCGCCGAGTACGCGGGGCGCGTCGTCGCCAACGCCCGCACGCTGGCCGACGCGCTGGACGGGGAGGGCATGCGTCCGGTCACGGGCGGCACGGACACCCACCTGGCCCTGATCGACCTGCGTGAGCTGGGCGTCTCGGGCGCCGAGGCCGAACGGCGCTGCGCGGCCGCCGGCATCACGCTCAACCGCAACGTCATCCCGTACGATCCGGAGCCGGCGGCCGTCACCTCCGGGATACGGGTGGGCACGGCGTGCGTGACCACGCAGGGCATGGGCCCGCGGGAGATGAAAGAGGTGGGAAGTCTGCTGTCGACGGCCGTGCGCGAACCGGCCGTCGCGCCCGAGGTCAGGGAAAGAGTGGCGGCGCTTCTCGCCATCCATCGGCCATATCTCAGCGAATATTAAGCTGGTCTGTGTCGGTTTCCGGTCACAGCTGGCCGGAGCATCCGGGAAACTAGGTCCGTGCGCGAATACCTGTTCATGGCGCTCATCTCGGCAGCGGTGACGTATCTGCTGGTGCCGCTGGTGCGCCGCTTCGCCATCCGCATCGGCGCCATGCCCGAGGTCCGTGAGCGCGACGTGCACACCACGCCGACGCCGAGGCTCGGCGGCCTGGCCATGTACGGCGGCCTGGTGGTCGGCCTGCTGGTCGCCAGCCAGCTGAAACACACCGGCGAGGCGCTGTCGGAGTCCGACGGCAGGGCGGTCACCGCGTTGATCGTCGCGGGCGGCCTGATCACGCTCACCGGCTTCCTCGACGACTGGTGGGGCATGGACGCCTTCATCAAGCTCGGCGGGCAGATCGCGGCGGCGGGCGTGCTGGTCTACTTCGACCTGCGGCTGCTCTACATCCCGCTGCCGAAGGACTGGGGCGGCTCCACCAGCCTCGACTACACGCTGAGCACGATCATCACCATCATGATCGTGGTGGTCACCATCAACGCCGTGAACTTCGTCGACGGCCTCGACGGGCTCGCGGCCGGCATCGTGTGCATCGCCGCCATGGCCACGTGGGCGTACTCGATCCTGCTGGCCCAGAGCATGAGCGTGGGGAACATCACCACCACGGCGGCCATCGCGGCCGTGCTCATCGGCACGTGCCTGGGCTTCCTGCCGCACAACTTCCATCCGGCCAAGATCTTCATGGGCGACACCGGGGCGATGCTGATCGGGCTGGTGCTCGCCTCCTCGATCGTCACGGTGACGCCGCTCGACCCGGCCGCCATCGAGGACATGAACAAGGTCCCGGTGCTGCTGCCGCTGATGCTGCCGGCGGCGGTGCTGGTCCTGCCGCTGATCGACCTGATCACCGCCGTGGTCCGGCGCACGTCCCACGGCATGTCGCCGTTCGCGCCCGACCGTGGTCACCTGCACCACCGGCTGCTGGACATCGGCCACTCGCACCGCCGTTCGGTGCTGATCATGTACGCGTGGGCGTTCCTGTTCGCCTTCGGCATGGTGGCGATGTCGCGCGAGGGCGTGCCGGTGCTGCTGTTCGTCGTGGTCATCGTGCTGGCGCTGGCGGTCCTCGTGCTGATGGCGGCGCCGCGCTGGCGGGGGAGGGGCGGCGCGCACGCCGCGACGCGCAACAAGCAGCCCGACGACGACGGCCCGCCCACCGGCCCGATGCCGCCGATCGGCCCGGAGACCGAGGTCAGGCGGCAGATGCCGCCGCAGGGCGGCCCTTCGGCGCAGGAACGCGCGAGCGCCGAGGGCAAACCGGTCATTCCTGCATTTCCGAGTCGTCCGTGATCGGGAACTAGAAACGGCAGGTAAAAGCGGTCTTCCGTGAGCTTGTGATATCTTTCACGAGCAGGGACCTCCAGACGCACATGTTCTGGAGGTAGCAAACGCTCGCTTGACAACATGCTGATGGAGCACCGATGCAGGCCAACGACGTGCGCGTACTCAAGAGCGCCGCTGTTCCGACCTTCGCGGTCGGGGTGGTCGCGGTCATCGTGGCGTTCCTCCTGGCGGGAGGCAAGGGAGCGCTCGGCGCGGCCCTCGGCACCTTGCTCGTCGGGGTTTTCTTCAGCGTCAGCGTGGTAGCGGTCTCCTATGCCGCCCGCGTCTCCCCGCAGATGATGGCGATCGCGGCCATGGTCAGCTACCTCGTCAAGGTCGTCGCCATCATGGTGGTGCTCTCCGCCTTCCGTGAGACCACCGTCTGGAACACCCAGGCCTTCGCGTGGTCCGTGGTCGTGTGCACGCTCGTCTGGACCGGATTCGAGGTCCGCGCGTTCATGAAGACCAAGATGCTCTACGTCGACCCCGAAGCCTCGGTCCCCGGAAAGGGTGACTCATGAGGCAGGTAAAGGGATGGGGTCCGATATGACTAGTCCTCTACTCGCCTGCTATCGTCGGGGCCGCGATGAGCGCACAGGAACGCCGACCGGAACACGACGGTCGCGACTTCTCCGATGCCATGTGGTCAGTCCCCAGCTATCTGCTCGCCGGGATGGCGGTCTATGGCGGTCTCGGGTGGTTGCTGGACCGGTGGCTCGACATGTCCGCGTTCTTCCCCATAGGCGTGGTCCTTGGGGTCGTGCTCGGCGGCTACGCGGTCTACCGGAAGTTCGGTCGCTAACCCGACGCAGCGATCGCCTCGCTGAGGAAACCCTTGTGATCCACTACGACGTTGAAGGGAACGCCGCGTGATTGCGCTGACGGTCCTCGCCCCCGAAGACAACTTCCGGGCGCCATCGCCCGATGAGCTGTTCAATTCGTTCACGCCGATCATCCCCGGGGTGACCTGGTTCACCAAGCCGGTGCTGCTGGCGATCCTGAGCGCGCTCGCGGTGATCGCGGTGTGCTGGGTGGCTTTCGCCAAGCCGAAGCTCGTGCCGAGGGGCACCCAGAACGTCGTCGAGTACGGCTACATGTTCGTCCGTGACCAGATCGCCCGGCCGTTCCTCGGCAAGGACGCCGATCGGTGGATGGGCCTGCTGGTCACCCTCTTCTTCCTGGTCCTGTTCTGGAACATCCTCGGTGTGATCCCGCTCGCGCAGTTCCCGGTCGCCTCGCACATCGCGTTCCCGGCCGTGCTCGCGCTCTCGATCTACGCGATCAAGGTCTACCTGGGCGTCAAGCACCAGGGCGGCATCGGTTACTTCAAGAACATGATGTTCCCGCCCGGCCTGCCCAAGCCGATCTACTTCCTCCTGGCGCCGATCGAGTTCCTCTCGAACATGATCATCGCACCGTTCACGCACGCGGTCCGACTGTTCGCGAACATGTTCGCCGGTCACATGCTGCTCGCGTTCTTCAGCATGGTCGGCTTCTGGTTCCTGTTCGAGAAGCTGACGCCCTTGGGCGCTCCCGTCGGCGTGGTGGGCGTGCTCATGACGATCCTCCTTACCGGGTTCGAGATGTTCATCCAGTTCCTGCAGGCGTTCCTGTTCGCGATGCTGGCGGCGATGTACATCGGCGGCGCGCTGCACCCGGATCACTGAGAACCACATACCGGAATATCCATGACCGGTGGGACTCCCTTCACCGGCCGTCCAGTAAAGGAAATAGCAATGAGCGTTCTCGCTGAGGTCTCCGGCAACGTCACCGCCATCGGTTACGGTCTCGCCGCCATCGGCCCCGGCATCGGCGTCGGCATCATCTTCGGTCAGGGCGTGCAGGCCATCGCGCGTCAGCCCGAAGCGTACGGCCTGATCCGCCAGAACATGCTCCTCGGCTTCGTCCTCACCGAGGCCCTCGCCCTGATCGGTCTGGTCGCGCCCTTCATCTTCCAGGGCATCAAGTAGACCGGAAGAATTCTGACGAAAGGCTGCACCCATGATTAAGGCAGCTACGCTCCTCGCGCAGGAGGAAGGTGCGAACCCGCTCCTTCCGCACACGTTCGAGCTCGTCGTCGGTATCTTCTCGTTCCTCGTCGTTCTCCTCGTCGTCGGCAAGATTCTCGTTCCGCGTATCCAGAAGACGCTGGCCGAGCGGACCGACGCGATCGAGGGTGGCATCAAGAGGGCCGAGGAGGCCCAGGCCGAGGCGCAGAACCTGCAGCGGCAGTACGCGCAGCAGCTCGAGGAGGCCCGCCGCGAGGCCGGCCGGCTCCGCGAAGAGGCTCGCGAGCAGGCCGCGCAGATCAAGGCGGAGCTCCGCGAGGAGGCGCAGGCCGAGGCCCGTCGTCTCGTCGAGGCCGCGCACGCCCAGATCGAGGCCGACCGCGCCGCCGCGTTCGCGCAGCTCCGCACGGAGATCGGCCGTCTGTCCACCGAGCTGGCCGGCCGCATCGTCGGCGAGTCCCTCGAGGACGAGGTCCGCCAGAGCCGGATCGTGGACAGGTTCCTCGACGAGCTCGAGAGCAGCAACGCGCAGGCGGTGCGCTAATGAGAGGTCTGAGCAGGACCTCGTTGGCAGAGGTCGAGGAGCGCTTCAACGCGGTCGCGGGCAGCGCCGACCTTGGCGCGCTCTCCGACGAGTTGTTCGCCGTCGCGGATCTGCTCGACCGCGAGCATGGCCTGCGCCGCGCGCTGTCCGACCCGGCCAGGGCCGCCGAGCAGAAGGCGGGCACCATCCGCGCCCTGCTCGGCGGCAAGGTCTCCGAGGCGGCCATCGCCACGACCGAGGCCGCGGTCTCGGTCCGGTGGTCGCGCGCGGGTGACCTGGCCGACTCGCTCGAACGGCTCGGCGTCGTCGCCGCGGCCGCCGAGGCGGAGGGCCAGTCCAGGCTCGACGACGTGGAGGACGAGCTCTTCCGCTTCGGCCGCATCGTCGCCGCCAACCCCGACCTCCGACGCGCGCTCGCCGACGCGGCCGCGCCCGCGGAGGGCAAGCGGCAGCTGCTGAGCGACCTGCTCGGTGGCAAGGTCGCCCCCACCAGCCAGCGCCTGATCACGCAGCTGGCGGTGCACCCGCGAGGGCGTAGCCTGGAGACGGGCTTGGAGGGGTACGGCCAGCTCGTGGCCCAGCAGCGCCAGCGCCTGGTGGCGGTCGTGCGCAGCGCGGTCGAGCTGTCCGACGCGCAGAAGCAGCGACTGGCCGACTGGCTGCGCACCTCCTACGGTCGCGACGTGCACCTGAACGTCGAGGTGGACAAGCGAGTGCTCGGTGGGTTCTCGGTCCGCATCGGCGACGAGATCATCGACACCACGATCGTGGGACGAATTGAAGAAGTCCGCCGCCGGTTGGCCGGCTGAGGCGCAGTGAGCGCCGAATGAATAGGGAGACAGAGTAGAGATGGCGGAGCTTACGATCCGGCCGGACGAGATCCGGGACGCGCTTGAGCGCTTCGTCCAGGCGTACGAACCGGAAGGCGCCGCGCGCGAGGAGATCGGGACCGTCGTCGACGCCGGCGACGGCATTGCCCATGTCTCCGGCCTTCCCTCGGCGATGGCGAACGAGCTGCTCGAGTTCGAGGACGGCACGCGCGGCCTGGCCCTGAACCTCGACCCCCGAGAGATCGGCGTCGTGGTCCTGGGCGACTTCAGCAAGATCGAGGAAGGCCAGACGGTCCGCCGGACGGGCGAGGTCCTGTCCGTGCCGGTCGGCGACAACTTCCTCGGCCGTGTGGTCGACCCGCTCGGCAACCCCCTCGACGGCAAGGGCGCGATCGAGTCCGAGGGCCTGCGCGCCCTCGAACTGCAGGCCCCCTCGGTCGTCCAGCGGCAGCCGGTGAAGCAGCCGCTGCAGACCGGCATCAAGGCGATCGACGCCATGACGCCGATCGGCCGCGGCCAGCGCCAGCTGATCATCGGTGACCGTGGCACGGGCAAGACCGCCGTGGCCGTCGACACCATCCTCAACCAGCGCGACAACTGGCTCTCGGGCGACCCCGAGAAGCAGGTGCGCTGCGTCTACGTCGCGGTCGGCCAGAAGGGCTCGACGATCGCCCAGGTGCGCTCCCGTCTCGAAGAGGCCGGCGCCCTGGAGTACACCACGATCGTCGCCGCCCCGGCCTCCGACCCGGCCGGTTACAAGTACATCGCCCCCTACACCGGTTCGGCCATCGGCCAGCACTGGATGTACCAGGGCAAGCACGTCCTCATCATCTTCGACGACCTCACCAAGCAGGCCGACGCCTACCGCGCCGTCTCGCTGCTGCTTCGCCGCCCGCCGGGCCGCGAGGCGTTCCCCGGTGACGTCTTCTACCTCCACTCCCGTCTGCTGGAGCGCTGCGCCAAGCTCTCCAACGACATGGGCGGCGGCTCGATGACCGGTCTTCCGATCATCGAGACGAAGGGCAACGACGTGTCGGCGTTCATCCCGACCAACGTCATCTCCATCACCGACGGCCAGTGCTTCCTGGAGACCGACTACTTCAACGCCGGTATCCGTCCCGCCATCAACGTCGGTATCTCGGTCTCCCGAGTCGGTGGCTCGGCGCAGATCAAGGCGATGCGCAAGGTGGCCGGCACGCTGCGTCTGTCGCTGTCGCAGTACCGCGACCTGGAGGCCTTCGCGGCCTTCGCCTCCGACCTGGACGCGGCCTCCCGCGCCCAGCTGGAGCGCGGTCAGCGCCTGACCGAGCTGCTCATCCAGCCGCAGTACTCGCCGTTCCCCGTGGAGCGTCAGGTCGTGTCGGTGTGGGCGGGCACGACGGGTGAGCTCGACGAGGTTCCGGTCGAGGACATCCGCCGCTTCGAGCAGGAGTTCCTCGACTACCTGCAGAGCAGCCACAAGGGCATCTTCGACAGCATCCGCGAGACCAACGAGCTGTCCGACGACGCGGTGACCAGCCTCAAGGACGCCGTCACGGAGTTCAAGAAGGGCTTCACCACCTCTTCGGGCGAGCTCCTGGTCAAGGACGAGCCGGTGGCGCCGCTCGAGGCCGACGAGGTCGGCCAGGAGAAGATCAAGAAGGTCGTCCGTCCGGCGACGGAGAAGTAGCTCATGGGTGCCCAGCTAAGGCTGCTGCGGCGGCGGATCAGGTCGGTCAAGTCGACCGCCAAGATCACGCGCGCCCAGGAGCTCATCGCCTCCTCGCGGATCGTGAAGGCGCAGATGCGGATGCAGGCGGCGCTGCCGTACGAGCGTGAGATCACTCGCGCCGTCACCGGCGTCGTCAGCAACGCGGCCAGCGTCGATCATCCGTTGACCGTGGCGAAGGAGAACCCCGCCAAGGCGGGCGTCCTCATCGTCACCAGCGACAGCGGGTTCTGTGGCGGCTTCAACGCCAACGTCCTGCGCGAGGCCGAGGCCCTGCGCGGGCTGCTGGAGAGCCGTGGCCTGACGGTGGTGCCGTTCGTCACCGGCCGGAAGGGTGTCACCTGGCACACCTTCCGCAACCGTACGATGGGCGGCCAGTGGGTCGGCTTCTCCAGGAAGCCGGCCTACGCCGACGCCAAGGAGATCGCGCAGACGCTGATCGACTCCTTCAAGGAAGAGGCGGGGATCGACGAGATCCACATCGTCTCGACCGAGTTCGTCTCGATGCTGACCCAGAACGTCGTGGTCAAGCGCGTGCTGCCGCTGGAGGTCGAGGAGACCGAGGCGACGGCCGGCGAGACGATCCCGCCGTACTTCGAGTTCGAGCCCACCGCGGGCGACGTGCTCGAATCGCTGCTGCCGCGCTATGTGGAGTCCCGCATCTTCACGGCGCTGCTGCAGTCGGCTGCTTCGGAGGAGGCCGCGCGCCGCCGCGCCATGAAGTCCGCCACGGACAACGCCAACGAGCTGATCCGCGTGTTCACCATGCAGATGAACCAGGCTCGCCAGGCCGAGATCACCCAGGAAATCAGCGAGATCGTCGGTGGCGCCAACGCGCTGGCTGACGCCGCAGCGGGGAAAGAGTGAAATGACTGCAGAGGCTGTTGAGACTGTTGAGCCCACGTCGGCCGGTGCCGGTCGTGTGGCCAGCGTCAAGGGGCCCGTCGTCGACGTGGAGTTCCCCGTCGAGGCGATGCCCGACATCTACAACGCGCTCAACGTCGAGGTGACCCTCGGCGGCGAGACCAAGACCCTGACCATGGAGGTCGCCCAGCACCTGGGTGACAACCTGGTCCGCGCCATCTCCATGCAGCCCACCGACGGCCTGGTCCGCGGTACGGCCGTCACCGACTCGGGCCACCCGATCTCGGTGCCCGTCGGCGACATCGTCAAGGGCCACGTGTGGAACACGCTCGGCGAGTCGCTCGACGTGCCGACCGCTTCGCTCCAGATCACCGAGAAGTGGGGCATCCACCGGCCGTCCCCGCCCTTCGACCAGCTCGAGTCCCGTACCGAGATGCTGGTCACGGGTATCAAGGTCATCGACCTGCTCACCCCGTACGTGCAGGGTGGCAAGATCGGCCTGTTCGGTGGCGCCGGTGTGGGCAAGACGGTTCTCATCCAGGAGATGATCCGCCGTGTCGCCCGCAACTTCGGTGGCACCTCGGTGTTCGCCGGCGTCGGCGAGCGCACCCGTGAGGGCAACGACCTCTGGCTGGAGATGGAGGAGGCGGACGTCCTCAAGGACACCGCTCTCGTCTTCGGCCAGATGGACGAGCCGCCGGGCACCCGTCTGCGGGTGGCCCTGTCCGCGCTGACGATGGCGGAGTACTTCCGCGACGTGCAGAAGCAGGACGTGCTGCTGTTCATCGACAACATCTTCCGCTTCACGCAGGCGGGCTCGGAGGTCTCCACCCTCCTCGGCCGCATGCCGTCCGCGGTGGGTTACCAGCCGACGCTGGCCGACGAGATGGGCTTGCTCCAGGAGCGCATCACCTCGACGCGCGGTCACTCGATCACCTCCATGCAGGCGATCTACGTGCCCGCCGACGACATCACCGACCCGGCCCCGCACAACGCGTTCGCGCACCTCGACGCGCAGACCGTGCTGTCCCGGCCGATCTCGGAGAAGGGCATCTACCCCGCGGTGGACCCGCTCGACTCCACCTCCCGGATCCTCGACCCGCAGGTCGTGGGCGAGGAGCACTACCGGGTGGCCCAGGAGACCAAGCGGATCCTGCAGAAGTACCGCGAGCTCCAGGACATCATCGCGATCCTCGGTATCGACGAGCTGTCCGAAGAGGACAAGGTCACCGTGCAGCGGGCCCGCCGGATCGAGCGGTTCCTGTCGCACCCGATGTACGCCGCCGAGGCGTTCACCGGCCAGCCGGGCGAGAACGTCCCGCTGGACGAGACGATCGCCTCCTTCAAGGGCCTGTGCGCCGGCGAGTACGACCACCTGCCCGAGCAGGCGTTCTTCATGGTCGGCGGCATCGACCAGGCCGTGGCCAAGGCCAAGGAACTCGAGCGTCGCTGATCGCCCTACGGTAGTGGCACGGGTGGGAGAACCCGTGCCGCTACCTGATCGGAAAGGAACCTGCTGAAGTGGCGAAGCTACGCGTAGGGGTTGTCTCACCCGAGCGTGAGATCTGGTCGGGCGAGGCCGACATGGTGATCGCCAAGACCGTTGACGGCGAGATCGGTATCATGCCGCAACACGCACCCGTGCTCGGCGTCCTCGTCGAGGGCGGCGTGCTGCGCGTCAAGCGGGAAGGTGAGCCCGAGCTCGTCGCGGCCGTTCACGGAGGGTTCATCTCCGTGGCCGATGATGAGGTGTCGGTGCTCGCCGAGGTCGCCGAGCTCGGTTCCGAGGTCGACGTCGCGGCCGCCCGAGACGCTCTCGACCGGGCTCAGGCCTCGATCGAGGCCAACCAGGAGGACGCCGACGCGGCGATCGAGGCGAAGCGGGCCAGGGCCCGGCTGCGCGCGGCGGGCGAAGAGGTTTAATACATACAACGGGATTCAGGGGGGCGGCCATGGTGGCGACGGTTTCGGTTTTGTTGTTGCTGCTGGTCGCCCTCGTGGTCCTGCGAGGGGTGACGCTCGCCCGTTCGCGCGGCAGCGTACCCTGTCGGCTGAAAGTGGGCAGCCGAGGGTGGCAGAGCGGGGTGGCCCGCTACGCCGACGGTGAGCTCCACTGGATTCCGCTCATGGGCGTCCGACTGAGGCCGCGCCACGCGATCGCGAGGCGCGGCCTCGTCGTTTCCGCCCGGCGTGAGATCGACGGCGGCCTCTACGCCGTCGACTGCGGCGGCACGACGCACGGGTTGTCGCTGGCGATGAGCGCCGACGCCCTGACCGGCTTCCTCGCCTGGCTGGAGTCGGCGCCGCCCAGCGCGTACCTCGACGTCGCCTAGCGGGTGCCGCCGGGCTTCCAGAGGATCTCGTTGCCGCCGTGGGCGACCCGGCAGGCGATGAAGAGCAGGTCGGACAGCCTGTTGAGGTATTTGGCGGTCAGCGGGTTGACGTCGTCGTGGGCCTCGAGCGCCGCCCACGTGGTGCGCTCGGCCCTGCGTACGGTCACCCGGGCCAGGTGCAGCGCGGCCGTGGCCGGGTCGCCGCCGGGCAGGATGAAGCTGCGCAGCGGTTGGAGCTCGGCGTTGAGCCGGTCGCACTGCTCCTCCAGCCGGTCGATGTAGGACTGCTCCACCCGCAGCGGCGGGAACTCCGGCTCCGCCACCACCGGTGTGGCCAGGTCGGCCCCCACGTCGAACAGCTCGTTCTGGATGCGCACGAGTAGCGCCACGAGGTCGGCGGACAGGGTGCCGTGGGACAGGGCCAGGCCCAGGCAGGCGTTGGCCTCCTCGACGTCGGCGTAGGCGGCCAGCCGGGTGTCGGTCTTGGCCGCGCGGCTCATGTCGCTCAGGTTCGTGGTGCCGTCGTCGCCCGTACGGGTGTAGATGCGGGAGAGGACGACGGGCTTGTCCTTGTCGGCACGCGTCATGAACCCAGCGTAATGACAAATGTCATCCGAACGGGACGCGCTTTCCATGTCACGTCCATGATTTCCACGACTACCAGGGCGAACGCCGCCAAAGCCACAATTTACCCATGACGAGAGAGAGGACCTGATGCTCGAGATCAGCGAGCTGCGCAAGCGCTTCGCGGGCGGTCCCGACAACCCCGGCGGCAAGGTCGCCCTGGACGGGATCAGCTTCACGGTACGTCCGGGCGAGATGTACGGCTTCGTGGGCGCGAACGGTGCGGGCAAGACGACGACGATGCGCATCGTCATGGGCGTGCTCCAGGCCGACTCCGGCGCGGTGCGCTGGCGGGACCGGGCGCTGGGCTACGACGACCGCACGCGGTTCGGTTACATGCCCGAGGAGCGCGGGCTGTACCAGAAGATGCGGGTCGCCGAGCAGATCGAGTACTTCGGCCGGCTGCACGGGCTCGCCCCCGCGGCGGCGAAGAAGGCCGCCGACGAGCTCATCGAGCGGCTGGGGCTGACCGAGCGCAGGGGCGACGCGGTGCAGACGCTGTCGCTGGGCAACCAGCAGCGCGTGCAGCTGGCCGTGGCGCTGGTGCACGACCCCGAGGCGCTGGTCCTGGACGAGCCGTTCTCGGGGCTCGACCCTCTCGCCGTGGACGCCCTGGCCGGGGCGCTCCAGGAACGCTGCAGGAGCGGCGTGCCGGTGATCTTCTCCAGCCACCAGCTCGACCTGGTGGAGCGGCTGTGCGACTCGGTGGGCATCGTCTCCGGCGGCCGGATGGTCGCGACGGGCACGGTGGCCGAGCTGCGTGCCGCCGAGGGCGACACCTTGCGCGTGGAGGTCCGCGACCCCGCCGCGGGCTGGGCCGACGGCCTGCCGGGCACGGTGACCGTCCACGGCGACCTGCACACCCTGCGGACGACCGAGGGCGACGACCAGGAGATCCTGCGCCGGGCCATGAAGGCCGGCCGCGTCGAGCACTTCGGGGTCGAGCAGCCGACCCTCACCGAGATCTTCAAGGAGGCCGTGGCGTGAACGGACTGATGCTGGTCGCCCGCCGCGAGATCGTCACACAGGTACGTACGAAGACGTTCCTCGTCGGCCTGCTGGTGACCGCGCTGCTGGTGGCGGCCGTCTCCTTCGCGCCCAAGATCATGGGCGGGAACGACTCGTACACGCTGGGCACGGTCAACTCCCAGCAGCTCCCGCTGAAGGCCGCCGCGCCGGACGCCGAGTTCGAGTGGCGCTCGTTCCCCGACGAGGCCGCGGCCAAGAAGGCCGTGCTGGCCGGTGACGTGGACGCGGTGCTGGTCAACGGCGACAAGGTGCTCACCGACGGCGAGATCGACAGCAAGCTCGGCGTGCTCATGCAGAGCACCAACAGGGAGATGCGGCTCGGCGCGGCCGGGGTGACGATCCCGCCGCTGCAGGTGGTCTCCGTGGGCGTGGACACCCGCTACCAGGCGGCCAAGACCGGTATCGCCGTGGTGCTGGTGCTCGTCCTGTTCATGCTGCTCATGGGCCAGGTCATGATGGTGGCCATGGGCGTGGTGGAGGAGAAGGGCAGCAGGATCGTGGAGATCCTGCTCGCGGCGGTGCGCCCGTGGCAGCTGCTCGGCGGCAAGATCGTCGGTCTGGGCGTGCTCGGGCTGATCAACCTGCTCACCATCCTCGCCGTCGGCCTGATCGCCACGTCGGTGTCGGGGTTCGCCTCCGACTTCCCGCCGGGTCTGCCGGGGCTGGTGGTCGCCGTCCTGGTCTGGTTCGTGCTCGGGTACGCGTTCTTCGCCACGCTCGCGGCCGCGTTCGCCTCGCTGGTCTCCCGCCAGGAGGAGGTGAGCAGCGTGATGTCGCCGCTGACCATGCTCATCATGGCCACGTACTTCGTGGCCTTCTACGCCACCAACGATCCCACGGGCACGCTGGCCACGGTGATGTCCTACATCCCGCCGTTCTCGTCGATGATCATGCCGGTCCGCATGGCGGCGGCCGACGTGCCGATGTGGCAGGTGGCGGCGTCCATGGCGGCGATGGCCGTGGCCGTGCTGGCGGTGTTGTCGTTCGGCGCCAAGGTCTACGAGCGGGCGGTGCTGCGCACGGGCGCCCGGCTGAAGCTCGGCGACGTGCTGCGCGCGGGCTAGATGGACGCGATCACGCGGGCGCGGCGGCTGACCCGCCGGATGCTGAACTCGACGCTCGTGATCATGTGGATCTTCCTGATCGCGTCGACGGTGTTCAGCCTCGGCTCGGCGGCGGCCGGCTGGCCGCGCCTCGTGTTCGCGACGATCGCGGCGCTCGGCTTCACCTGGCTCTACGTACGCGTCGTCGCCGCGGTCATGGAGCGCCGGTATCCCACGAGGGAGGTCGTGTGGACCGGCGCTCTGGCGTTCCTGGCGGCGCTGCTCGGCGGGGCCGACCCGATGGGCTGGGGGTTCGTGCCCATGGTCTGGCTGTCCGTGGTGGTGATCGGGCTGCCCGTGCGCAGGGCGCTGGCGCTGGGCGCGGCGACGTGCGCGGCCTGCGTCGGGCTCGGCGCGCTGTCCGTGCTGAGCGGGACGGGCCTGCTGGCGCTGAGCGGTGACTCCTTCCTCGTCTCGTTGCTCGTCATCGCCGCCCTCGACGTCGTGTGGGCTGTGGCGCTGCCCTGCACGAACAGGATGTGGGCCTGGATCTGGTCGCTGGCCGTGCAGGCCCACGAGGGCCGCGAGGCGCACACCCGGCTGGCGCTGGCCGAGGAGCGGCTGCGCTTCGCCAGGGACCTGCACGACCTCGTCGGCCACCAGCTCTCCGCCATCGCCGTCAAGACCGAGCTGGCCGTACGCCTGGCCGACGCCGACGGCAAGGCGGCCAGGGACGAGATGGCGGAGGTGAACACGCTGACCCGCAAGGCCCTGCGTGAGCTGCGCCAGGCCGTGCGCGGCTACCGCGAACTTGACTTGACCGCTGAGCTGAATAGCGTGAAGGGAGTGCTCGAAGCGGCCGGCGTCCGCTGCGAGGTGCGCCTGCCGCACCGCGAGCTGCCCCAGGGCGTCGCGCCGGTGTTCGCCTACGCGGTGCGTGAGGCGGTCACGAACGTGCTGAAGCACAGCGACGCGACCTTCTGCGACATCACGCTGCGATTCACCGACCAGGAGGCGGAACTGGCGGTGCGCAACGACGGCGTGGCCCGCAGGCAGGCCGACGACCTGGGCAGCGGGCTGACCGGCATGGGTGAGCGGATGGCCGCCGTGGGCGGGCGCATGACGGCCCGTCCCACCGGCGACGGACAGTTCCTGCTGACGGCTGTCGTGTCACTCCCGATAGATGGGTAGGGGAGGAGAAGCGGGGGTTTCGATCCCGGCGACCACACGCCGTGTGCGTGATTGAGGAGGTGGCATGCGCGTCCGGCGCAATCCACGAGGCCAGACGGTGCGGATCGGCGTGCGGCTCGACGCCGGCACGTCGGCCGGCGTGCGTGAGCGGCTGCACGCCGCGCTCGACGCCGGCGAGGGCGACCTCATCCTCGACCTCTCCAAGCTGGAGATGATCGACGCCACCGGGCTCGGGGTGCTGGTCGGAGCGCATCGGCGCGCGATCAGCGTGCAACGCCGCCTCGTTCTTCGGGGGGTGCCCCCGCGGATCATGCGGATCCTGGCGGTGACCCGGCTGAATCGGGTCCTGCACGTCGAGGTTCCCGCGGCCGCGGTGGCCTGAGGTCACATATCGGGGGCCGGGCGTCGATCAGCCGTCGCCTGCGCCCTTTCACGAGCCGAATATAGAGGGAATGTAGATTTCGGCTGGACCTCTATCACGGGCATGGCCACTCGGAAAGAACTGTGAAAGTGATTATTCTGTGACCCCATCACTGCGGGTAATCGGCGGGTCACGACGGACTGAGGCTGCGGATGAAGATGTGCACCGCCACCTCGACCAGATCGTCGATGTCCGGCTGCTGGTCGGCCAGTATCCATTCGATCAGCAGCTCTTGCAGGGCGCCAATTACGCCAAGTGCCACCAGCCGCCGATTCAGTGAGCGGGCCTGCGGGAAATCCGCCGACGCCTCCTCCACGAGCCGGGCGAAGGAGTCCACCGCCCGCTGACGCGAGGCTGTCAGGACGTCACCCGACCTGCGCACCTCCAGGTGCATGATGCGGGCCCGCCGCCAGTCGGCGGCGGCGAACTCGATATAGGCGCGAATCCCCGCCTTGACTCTTCCGTCAAGCGTGCCCGGCGCCTCCTGTAACGCTTTGGCCACAACCGCGAGGCTTTCCTCCACGCACCGCTCGTGCAGCGCCTGGAGCAACTCCTCGCGGCCGCCGAAACATTCGTAGAAGGCGCGGTTGGAGATCCGCGCCTCCGAGCACAATCTTTCGATGGTCGTCGCCGCGAAACCTGGTTTCGCGTATAGCGTGTAGGCGGCCGTCATCAGCCGCTCGCGTCTGTCCGCCAGCCTTTGCTCAGCCGACATTCCCCGGTAAGACCGGTTCACATTCCACCCGTCCAACATGATCGTGGCCCCCAGAGCACACAATTATGGACGGATGATCGGATTTGGGAAAGAGCGCGATGATTATCTTTTACGTCGCCCGTGCAAGAACGTGACAAGCCTGATCAGTCGCTCAAGCTCGTCGGGCCCTCTCCTGAACGAGGTCAGGTTCATGCCGGGCAGGGCGAAGCGCTGGCGGGAGACCGCCTTCGGCCTGGTGAACTCGCGTAGACCGTCGGCTCCGTGGATGCGGCCGAACCCCGAGTCGCCGATCCCGCCGAACGGCAGCGCGGGCACCCCGGCGAAGGAGATGACCGAGTTGACGGCGGTCATCCCGGTACGCATCGCCCGCGCGAGCTGCGTCGCCCGGCGCGCGTTCCGCGAGAAGATCGTGCCCGCCAGCCCGTACGCCGAGGCGTTGGCCAGCTCCAGCGCCTCCTGCGCGTCGCGGGTGCGCCGGACGGTGATCGTCGGCCCGAACGTCTCCTCGCGCACGGCCGGGGAGTCCTCGGGCACGTCCGCCACGATGACCGGGTCGACGAACGGCGCCCGTACCGAGCCGGGGCCGCCGGTGACCACTTTTCCGGACTTGGTGGCGTCGTCGATGTGCCGCCGGATGATGTCGATCTGGGCGGGCATGGTGATCGGGCCGTAGTCCTGGCCGGCCTTGACCTGGGCGGCCCGCTCCGACAACTCCCGCATGAACGGCTCGTACACCGCGTCCACCACGTAGACCCGCTCGACGCCCGCGCAGGTCTGGCCCGCGTTCGACATCGCGCCCCACAGGCAGGCGTCGGCCGCGGCGGGCAGGTCGGCGTCGGCGTCCACGATGAAGGCGTCCTTGCCGCCGCACTCGGCCACGATGGGCGTGAGGTTCTCCGCGCACGCCGCCATGACCCGTTTGGCGGTGGCGGTCGAGCCGGTGAAGGCCACCTTCCGCACCCGGGGGTCGGCGGCCAGCGCCGCGCCGGTCTCGCCGAGCCCGGTCACCGTCTGCAACACCGGCTGCTCGGGCACCGACTCGGCGAACAGCTCCGCCAGCCGCACGCCCACGCCGGGGGTGAGCTCGCTGGGCTTGAACACGACCGCGTTGCCGGCGGCCAGCGCGTACGCGATGGACCCCATGGGGGTGAACACCGGGTAGTTCCACGGACCGATCACGCCGACCACGCCGAGCGGCAGGTATTCCAGGGTGGCGGCCAGGTTGAGCCCCAGCATGCCGGTCGCCACGCGGCGGCGGCCCAGCACCTTGGCGGCGTTGCGGGCCGCCCAGTCGAGGTGCGTGACGGCCAGCACGATCTCCAGCGTGGCGTCGCCCACGGGCTTGCCGGTCTCCTCGTGCACCAGCGCGGCCAGCTCCCGCAGGCGCCGCGTGATGACCGCCTTGTAGTCGAGCAGGCGGCGCCTGCGCTCGCCGGCGGGCAGGGCCGCCCACCACTGCGCGGCCGTCTCGGCCCTGGCCACGGCCTCGTGCACGGCCTGGGCGTCGTTCTTGGGGTGACTGCCGACGACCTCGCCGGTAGCCGGGTTCAGTGAGTCGAACGTCAGCGTGGTCATGGCGTCACGATAAACCGGTAAGCCGTCGCTTACTAGCTCCGGGGTGGGCGCAGCATCCCCCACACCGGCGGCCCGTCCGGCAGCGTGAACCGCTCGGTGACCGCGAACCCGAACCGCTCGTAGAAGGGCACGTTCGACTCCTTGCTGCTCTCCAGGTAGACGGGCAGGTCGCCGCACCTGGCCAGGCCCGCGCGCAGCAGCGCGCCGCCCACGCCGGTACCCTGGAGCTCGGGCACGGTGCCGAGCTGGGCCAGGTACCAGTAGGGGCCGCCGGGCTTGTGCCGGGCGAACTCCTCCTCCAGCAGCAGGCCCTGGCGCACCCGGTCGCCCATGGCCGCCAGCAGGCCGGGCACGGCCGCCTCCGCGTCGGGCCGGTGGTCCGGCGGGTCCCACAGCGCGACCCCCGCCACGGCGCCGCCCCCGCTGAGCGCCGTGTCGGTGAACGCGTGCATGTGCCGGGCGATCGTGGCGAACATCCCCGCCGCGCCGCGGCCGCCGGGCAGCAGCCATCCGACCACCGGATCGTCGTGGAAGGCCCTGGCCGGCGCCCCGCCGGCGGCGTCGAAGTCGCCGGACTGCCTGATCTCCACCGGTCAGCCCTCCGCGAACCACGAGCCGTGGAAGCCCGCCGGCACCCGCCTGGGCAGCCGCACCGACGCGACGCCGGACAGGTCGCTCGCGTCCAGCACCAGCAGCTCGGACGACTCCCCGGAGGTGACGATCGACAGCAGCCACCCCTCGTCCTCGCCCGTGGCCCCCTCGGCCGGCACGAACACGGCCTCGCCGGTGGCGCCGCCGGTCTTCCTGACCTGGGCGGAGCCGTCGCGCAGGTCGTACTTGACGACGGCGTCGGCGCCCACCGTGTAGAGGTGGCGGCCGGGCCGGCCGAGCAGGTCCTCGTTGAACGTGGGGAACTCCACGCCGCGGTCGTCCAGCGCCTCCTCCGTGGCCGTGCCGGTGGCCGGGTCGAGGGTCCAGCGGTGCAGGGCGGCCGCGCCGGCGGCGCCCGCGTGCCGGGCCGGGTCGGCGGTGCCGCCGATCTGCTCCCAGACGGCGGACCACGCGCCGGGGGAGTAGCGGGCGGCGTTGAGGACGATGCGCCCCCGCTCGTCCTCCCAGGCGTTGCCGACGTGGAACACGTAGCAGGGGTCGACGTCGAACCAGCGGGTCGGGCCGCCCGTCCGGGGGGTGACGCCGATCCTGGCGCCGTAGTCGTCCTCCCAGGCGTACGGCATGCCGCGGCGGTTCAGGTCGAACACCACCGGCAGGTCCAGCCAGAGCAGGTGATGTTCGGTGACGGCGAAGTCGTGCATCATCGTCGGCCCCGGCACCTCGATCTCCCTGCTCTCCACCAGCTCGCCGGCGGCCGAGAGCCGGTGGTAGGTGAGGAACGGCGGGAAGTACCCGTAGCCGAAGAAGTGCAGCTCGCCGGTGAGCGGGTCGTGCTTGGGGTGGGCGGTCATCGCGGTGGTCAGCCGTCCGCCGAAGTCGCACGGGCCCACGGTGGCCAGCTCGGGCGTCACCTCGTGCGGCAGGCCGTTCTCCACCAGCGCCAGGATGCGTCCGGCGTGCCGGACGACGTGCGTGTTGGCGGTCACGGCGGCGAGATCGACGCCGGTGTCGGAGACGAACGGCGCGTCGTCGGTGAACTTGCTGGTCCGCACCCACCGGTTGCGGTACCACTCGGCCCGCCCGTCCCGCAGCCGGACGCCGTGCAGCATGCCGTGCCCGGCGAACCAGTGGCCGGGATCCTCGCCCGGCCGGGGATTGGGCCCGTTGCGGAAGTAGCGCCCGGTCAGCTCGGCGGGCAGCGCGCCCGTGACCTCCAGGTCGTGCGCCTCGATCTCGTCGGGGACGGGCGCCAGGTCGCCGCTGAGGTACGCGGGAACGTCCATGAACACTCCAATCTCGATAGGTCGAAACTAGAACGTCCATGAGAGACGTGTCAATACTGGAATGTCAGGCCATGGGAAGTCCCGGCCCGCTACGAGGCCGGGAGCGCTAGAAGAGGGTCGGGTTCTCCGGCTCGATGCCGCGCAGGGCGGCGTAGTCGAGGGTGACGCAGTCGATGCCCCGGTCGGTGGCCAGCACGCGCGCCTGCGGCTTGATCTCCTGGGCCGCGAACACCCCGCGCACCGGCGCGAGCAGCGGATCGCGGTTGAGCAGCTCCAGATAGCGGGTGAGCTGCTCGACGCCGTCGATCTCGCCGCGCCGCTTGATCTCGATGGCCACCGTCGCGCCCAGCGCGTCGCGGCACAGGATGTCGACCGGCCCGATGGCCGTCATGTACTCGCGGCGGATCAGCGAGTAGCCCTCGCCCAGGGTCGTGATGTGCTCGGCCAGCAGCTCCTGGAGGTGAGCCTCAACGCCGTCCTTGATCAGGCCGGGGTCGACGCCCAGCTCGTGGCTGGAGTCGTGGATGATCTCCGCCATGGTCAGGACCAGCTTCTCGCCGGTCTTGCCGTGGGTGACCGTCCAGGTCTCGCCGTCCTCCTTGAGCTTGCACGGCGGATTCATCCAGTTGAGCGGTTTGAAGGCGCGGTCGTCGGCGTGAATGCTGACGCTCCCGTCCGCCTTGATGAGGACGAGCCTCGGCGCCATCGGCAGATGCGCCGTGAGCCGTCCGATGTAATCCACGCTGCACCGCGCGATGACCAGCCGCATGACGGTCCACCTTAGCGGCTCTGGAAAACTGGTCGCATGGCGTTTGAAACGGTGGGAGTTGTCGGGCTCGGCACGATGGGCGCCGGGATCGCCGAGGTCTTCGCGCGTGCCGGGCTTCGGGTGATCGGTGTCGAGGCCGACGCCGAGGCGCTGGCCAGAGGGCGCGGGCACGTCGAGCGCTCCACGACCAGGGCGGCCGACCGGGGCAAGCTGACGGCCGGGCAGCGGGCCGAGATCCTGGGGCGCATCACGCTGACCACCTCGCGCGAGGACCTGCGCGAGGCCGACCTCGTGATCGAGGCGATCCCCGAGGTGCTCGACCTCAAGATCTCGCTGTTCCAGGACCTCGACCGCGTCTGCAAGCCCGGGACGGTGCTGGCCACCAACACCTCCTCGCTGCCGGTCACCGCCGTCGCCGCCGCCACGGGCCGGCCCGAGCGCGTGGTCGGCATGCACTTCTTCAACCCGGCGCCGGTGATGCGGCTGGTCGAGGTGGTGGGCACGGTGGTGACCGCGCCGGGGGTGGTCTCGGAGATCTGTGAGCTGGCCGGGCGGCTGGGCAAGACCGCCGTGCCGGCGGGCGACCGGGCCGGGTTCGTGGTCAACCGGCTGCTGCTGCCCTATCTGAACCACGCCGCCGTCCTGCTGGAGCTGGGCATCGCCACGCGCGACGGCATCGACGACGCGATGCGGCTGGGCGTGGGGCTGCCGATGGGGCCGTTCGCGCTGCTCGACCTGATCGGGCTCGACACCGCGTACGAGGTGATGGAGGTGCTGTTCGAGGAGACGCGCGACCGCCGGCACGCGCCCTCGCCGCTGCTGCGCGAGCTGGTCACCGCCGGGCGGCTCGGCCGTAAGAGCGGCCACGGCTTCTACGGGCCGCAGGAGCCGCCCAAGGAGCCGGAGAAGTCCACGATCATCACGTTCGGCATCGACGGTCCCGACGTGCACGGGCTCGGCGAGCGGTTGTCGGCCTCGGGGTTCAGGCCGTCCGACGCGCCCGACACCGTGCTGCGCTGCACCGACCGTCCGGTGATCGAGCACGCCGTACGCCTGTCCGACCCCACCAGGATGGTCGGCGTGCACGTCGTCGGCGACAAGGTGGCCGAGCTGGCCGGCACCGCGCTCACCTCGCCCGGGGCCGCCAAGGCGGCGCGCGACCTGATGCGGGTCGCCGGTCTGGTGCCCGTCTCGTGCAAGGACCGGGCCGGGTTCGTGGCCGACGCCCTGCTGTTCCCCTACCTCAACGACGCCGTCCGCATGTACGACGCCGGCTACGCGTCCATCGCCGACATCGACGCCGCCATGCGGCTGGGCTGCGGCTACCCGGCCGGCCCGTTCGAGATGCTGGGCTACCTCGGCCTGGCCAGGGTCCGCGACGGCCTCAGGGCCCTCTACGCCGAGTACCGCGAGCCCGCCTTCGCCCCCGCCCCCCTGCTCGACCAGCTCGTCACGGCCGGTGTGAGCGAGTTCCCCCGCTCATGAGCCCCCGCCGCGCCCGCCGGAGGGACGACTCCCGCCCTCTCGGCCTTCCCACCGGCAACGACAAGGTGGAGGAATGGCCGGACGGCGACTGGAAGGTGCGCATGCTGACGGGCGCGTCCTCGACCAAGACCTACCGCTGCCCCGGCTGCGACCAGGAGATCCTGGGCGGCAGGCCGCACCTGGTCGCCTGGCCCGACTGGCCGGGCGGCGACGAGGAGCGCCGCCACTGGCATCCGGCCTGCTGGCGCAAGAGACTCGACCGCGGCCCCGGCCGCAGCCGCTACTAGGAGGACCCCCGTGGAGATTCGCGCGGCCACCGTGCTGCCCGCCAGGCGTGAACCGATCGAGCTGCAGACGGGCGACGGCCTGACCCTGGTCGGCGAGCTGGCCCGGCCCCTCGACCGGCCGCCCGTGGCGACCCTGGTGACCCTGCACCCGCTGCCCACCCACGGCGGGTTCATGGACAGCCACGTCTACAAGAAGGCCGCCAACCGGCTGCCCGCGCTCGCCGACCTCGCCGTGCTGCGCTTCAACACGCGCGGCACCAGCTCCGAACGCGGCACCTCAGGGGGCGCGTTCGACGGCGGCGAGGGCGAGCGGTTCGACGTGGCGGCGGCGCTGGAGTACGCCGAGTTCAACGACCTGCCGCGGGTGTGGGTGGTGGGCTGGTCCTTCGGCACCGAGCTGACCCTGAAGTGGGCCCACGACCCCCTGGTCGAGGGGGCGATCCTGCTCTCGCCGCCGCTCCACAGGGCCACCGACGACGACCTCGACGCGTGGGGCCGGTTCGGCCGGCCGCTGGTGGCGCTGGTGCCCGAGTTCGACGACTACCTGCGTCCCGAGGAGGCCAGGCGGCGCTTCGCCAGGGTGCCGCAGGCCGAGGTCATCGGGGTCGACGGCGCCAAGCACCTGTGGGTGGGCGAGCCCTACGTCCGGATCGTGCTGAACGAGATCGTCCGGCGGGTCAATCCGGAGGCGTACCCGCTGCCGACGGACATCTGACGGTCACCTCCAGCCCGCCCTGCGGCCGCGCGACCACCTCCAGCGTGCCGTGATGGGCCTGGACGACGGCGGCGACGATCGACAGGCCGAGCCCCAGTCCGTCGCCGACCGCCCGGCGGCCGCCCGCCAGCCGCTGGAACGGCTGGAGCAGCGTCGCGACCCGGTCGGGCGGGATCACCGGGCCGCTGTTGGCGACGCTGAGCGTGGCCAGGCCCGCCCGCGCGTCCGTGGCCACCGAGATCCAGCCGTCCGGGACGTTGTGCCGCGCCGCGTTGTCCAGCAGGTTCGCGACCAGGCGTTCGAGCAGGGCGCGGTCGCCGGAGGCGGGCGCCGGCCGCAGCGCCGCCTCGACGCGCAGCGGTGAGTCCGGCCGCCGGTCGAGCGCCTGACCGGCGACGGCGGCCAGGTCCAGCGGCTCCCGGTGGTCCAGCCCCTGCTGGCTCCTGGCCAGGACGAGCAGCGCCTCGATGAGCCGTTCCTGGTGCCGGCCGGCCGCCAGCAGCCGGTCGAGGACGTGGCGCAGCTCGGCGGCGCCGGCGTCGGGGTCGGCCAGCGCGACCTCGGCCATGGCGCGTTGCAGGGTCAGCGGGGTGCGCAGCTCGTGGGAGGCGTTGGCCACGAACCGCCGTTGCGCGGTGAAGGCGGCCTCCAGCCGGTCGAGGAGGTCGTCGAAGGTGTCGGCCAGCTCCTTCAGCTCGTCGTCCGGGCCGGAGGCGGCCAGCCGCCGGTCGAGCCGGTCGGCCGTGATGCGCCGGACGGTCGCCGTCATGTCCTGCAGCGGACGCAGCACCCGCCCGGCCGTCAACCGGCCCAGCAGCACCGACGCGAACGCCATGACCACCAGGGCGATCACCGAGTTGACCAGCAGCCTGCGCAGTCCGGCCGCCTGCTGCTCGGCCAGGTACGCCACGTCCACCCGCGGCTCGGGCACGACCTGGCCGGGCCCTCCGGGCAGGACGGGCGCGGCCGGCGCGGCCGGGAACGGCGAGTGCGCGACCAGCAGGTAGATCAGGGCGACCAGCAGCAGGCCGGCGGCCAGGAACAGGCCGCTGTAGAGCAGCGTCAGCCGCAGCCGTACGGTCCGCCGCACGCCGGGACACCTCCGTCCGGGTCCGGTGCCCGGCCCGCGGGACGGGCGAGGCCGGCCATCCGGTACCCGGCCTGCGGCACGGTCTCGATCAGCGGCGGGTCGCCGAGCTTGCGGCGCAACCGGCTGACCGTGACCTTCACGGTCTGGGTGAACGGGTCGGCGAACTCGTCCCATCCGCGTTCGAGCAGCTGCTCGGCCGAGACCACCGCGCCGCCCGCCGACAGCAGCAGCTCCAGCACCGCGAACTCCTTCGGGCTGAGCGCCAGCCGGCGCCCGTCGCGGGTGGCCACCCGGGTGGCGGGGTCGAGCCGCAGCCCGCCGTGGACCAGCACCGCGGGCAGCGCCGGACGCGCCCGCCTGGCCAGCGCCCGGATCCTGGCCACCAGCTCGGCGAACGCGAACGGCTTGGGCAAATAGTCGTCGGCCCCGATGCCCAGCCCGCTCACCCGGTCGTCGATGGTCCCGGCGGCGGTGAGCATCAGCACGCGTGCCGGATGGCCGCCGGCGGCCAGGCTCCGGCACACGTCGTCGCCGTGCAGGCCGGGCAGGTCGCGGTCGAGCACGACCACGTCGTAGTCGTTGACGGACGTGCGTTCCAGCCCGGCGTGCCCGTCCAGCGCCACGTCGACGGCCATGCCCTCGCGGCGCAGGCCGGCGGCCACGGTGTGGGCGAGCTCCTCGTGGTCTTCGACGATCAGCACCCTCATGGTCCGCCCAGCATGCCCAGAGCGGGGTTACAGCGGGGTAACCGCCGTCGTTCCCGGGCGGTAACCGAGGGTGGGGTTCGCTGTGAGCGTCGGACGAAACGGAGGAGTCATCATGAAGGGTTCGACCATCAGGCGGGTGGTCCTGGCCGCCCTGGTCTTCGCCGCCGTGGCGGGCGGGGCGGCGGCGTCGTACGGGGAGACCGGGCCGGGCGACGGCGGGAAGGCGTTCACCGCCTGCGTGCGCGCGCACGGGCTGCCGGACTTTCCCGGGGTCACCGTCTCCGAGGACGGGCTGATCAACCTCAGCATCGACGGCGAGCGGGTGGACGCGCTGTCGGAGAGGTACGGGGCGGCGGTCAGGGCGTGCGAGTCGCTGCTGCCGCGCGGGGCGAGACTGCCGGCCGCACCGCAGGCCCCGGCCGCGCCCGCGGCGCCCGTCCTGTCGTGATTTGGGGCGGTACGGGCATGGCGCGGGCCGGACAAGATTTGTAGAATCTTGTTCGGTTCCGAGCGAGGAGGCACTGTGGGCGCGTTCGACCTGTCCGGCAGGACGGCTCTGGTCACCGGGGCGTCGAAGGGCATCGGGCGGGCCATCGCGCTCGCCTACGCCGCGGCGGGCGCCGACGTCGCCCTGGTCAGCAGGTCGGCCGAGACCCTCGCCGAGGTGGCCAAGGAGATCCAGGCGCTCGGCAGGCGGGTCGTCGTGATCCCGGCCGACCTCACCGACCGCGCGGCCGCCGCAGCGGCCGTCGCCGCCTCCATCGACGGGCTCGGGCACCTCGACGTCGTCGTGAACAACGCCGGCGGCTCGAACTTCCTGGTCGAGTTCAAGGACCTGCGCCTGTCCGGCTGGGACAAGCTGATGCGGCTCAACCTCGACTCCGCCATGGCCGTCTGCCACGCCGTCGCGCCCCACCTGCTGGGCCGCGGCTCCGGCTCGGTGATCAACGTGGCCTCGGTGGCGGCGCGCGGCGCACCGCTGCTCGCCCCGTACGCCGCCGCCAAGGCCGGGCTGGTGGCCCTGACCAAGACACTGGCGGCCGAGTGGGCGCCCGTGGGCGTCCGGGTCAACGCCCTGTGCCCCGGCTGGACGGCCACCGACCTCAACCGCAACCTGTGGGAGGACGAGACCGCCGCCGCGGCCACGGTCGCCGGCGTGCCCATGCGGCGCTGGGGCACGCCGGAGGAGATGGCCCAGCCGGCCGTGTTCCTGGCGGGGCAGGCGTCGGCGTACATGACCGGGCAGGTGCTGTTCGTCGACGGCGGGGCCACCGCGATCGGCTGAGCCCTCGTGTGCCGGGGGCCTCAGACGGCCCCGGGCTCGCCCGGCGGCTCGAACACGAGGACGACGTACGTCTCGAAGGACCGGCTGCCGTTGCCCGCCACGCGGCCGGCGCCCATCCTGGTGGTGCCCGCCCGGACGAGCCGGCCGAAGTCGCCGGTGACCTCCGGCCGGCCGTGGCCGCCCGCCCGGTCGTGCCAGGCGGCGACGGCGTCCCCGGCGGTGGCGTCCCCGGCGTGCCAGAAGAGGCTCTCGCCGGTGCCCGCGCGCAGGCCGTCGTGCCCGGCGCTCAGGCCCTCGTGCTCGGAGCGCGAGGAGGCCCTGGACCTGGCGTACTCGACCAGCAGCGGGTCCATCGTGAGCGGGGGCGCGTGGTGCTTGGCCCGGTGGGCGTTGACCTCGTTCAACGCCTCCTGCAGGAAGGCGTTGTTGGTGGCGTCGGGGAGGGCGGGACGGGTTCCGGCCATCGCTATCACCTCGCCAGGATTGTGCGTGCTGGAACCACCGCAGGGCAATGTCCGGAAGCGGTCGGGCTTATCGCGGTATACCGGCATAGGTCAATAAGTGAATGTCTACGTGAACCGGGCTACCGTGTGGTCCGTGCAGCTCTACACGAGATCGGCCGGGAGCGGACTCCCGGTTGTGCTGCTTCACGCGTTCCCGCTGTCGTCGGCGATGTGGCTGGCCCAGCGCGAAGGGCTGTCGACGGTCTGCCGGGTCATCACCCCCGACCTGCGCGGGTTCGGCGGCTCCCGGCTGGGCGACGACGAGCCCTCCCTCGATCTGATGGCCGACGACGTCGCCAGGCTGCTCGACGACGAGGGCATCGACCGGGCGGTGGTCGGCGGGTTGTCGATGGGCGGATACGTGACCATGGCGTTCTGCCGCCGGCATCCCGACCGGGTGCTGGGCGTGGTCCTGGCCGACACCAAGGCCGCCCCCGACCAGCCCGCCGCCAGGGACAACAGGGAACGCATCGCGCGCGCCGTGCTGGAGGAGGGGAGCGAGGTGCTGGTCAGCGAGGTGCTGCCGGCGCTCATCGGGCCCACGACCAAGGAACGCAGGGCCATGGTCTTCGGCCGGGTCAAGGGCCTGGTGCAGTCGGCCCCGCCGGGGGCGGTGGCCTGGGCGCAACGGGCCATGGCCGCGCGTCCCGACTCCTTCGGCACGCTGGGCGACCTCAAGGTGCCCCTGCTGATCGTCGTGGGGGAGGAGGACGAGCTGTCACCTCCCGCCGACGCCGAGGCCATGGCGCGGGCCGCGCCCGAGGGCAGGCTGGAGGTCATCCCCAAGGCCGGTCACCTGAGCGCGGTCGAGCAGCCGGAGGCGTTCAACGCGACGGTGGCCGAGTTCCTCAGGACCGAGCTTGGCGGGGCAGCACGATCTCCCGGATGATCAGCGCGATGGCGGCGGCCACCGGGATCGCCAGCAACGCTCCGACGATGCCGAGCAGGGCGCCGCCGAACAGCGCGGCGATCACCGTCACGGCGGGCGTCACGTCCACCGAGCGCTTCATCACCCTGGGGTAGATGAAGTAGTTCTCGACCTGCTGGTAGACCACGAAGAAGATGGCGCAGGCGATGCCGGCCGGCAACGACTGCAGCAGCGCGACCCCGGTGACGAGCACCGCCCCGATCGTGGCGCCCACCAGCGGGATCAGGTCGGTCAGGGCCACGACGAGGGCGAGCGCGAGCGCGTACTGCACCCCGGCGATCGACAGGAAGATCCAGGTCAGCACGCCCGCGATGATCGAGATGAGCACGTTGCCCGCGACGTAGCCGCCGATGCCGGTGAGGATCTGCTCGGTGATGGCCGACGTGCGCGGACGGCGCGAGGCCGGGACGAGCTTGAGCAGGTACTCCTTGATCGTGTGCAGCGAGCCGAGGAAGTACAGCATGAGCACCAGCAGCGTCACCGTGGTGAACACGCCGTTGAGCACCACCAGCCCCGCGCCCATGATGCCGCTGGCCAGCGCGGGCCCGAGCGTGCTGGTCACGAACTGGCGCACCTGCGCCAGCACGTGGTACTCGGCCTCGATCTGGCGGACCGTCGGATGGTTGCTCAGGTCGGTGATGTAGCCGGGCACGGCCGCGATGAACTCCGACAACTGCTGGCTGACCGGCGGCACCACGGCCAGGCCGAACAGCGCGAACGCCACGACCACCCCGGTGAACACGATCGAGATCGCCGGCCGCCTGCCCAGGCCGCGCCGCTGCAACGCCTCGACCGCCGGGTTGAGGCCCACGGCCAGGAACATCGCCACGACGATGAGGATGATCGTGCTGAGCGACTTCTCGATCATCTGGGCGAGCGCGATGGCGGTCAGCACGCCCAGCCCGCCCACCAGCCCGAACAGGAACGGCCCGCGGGCGAACGGCTTGCCCGGCAGCCCGTACGGCGCCGCCTCCTCGGCGGGCCCGGACTCCTGCGGCGCCTCGGCCTCCTCGGCGGTCCTGGGCTCGGTTTCTGCGGACACGGCGGGCTCCTAGGGGGGACGGGAGGTGTCGGTGAAACAGAAAGAGAGCCTAGCGACCCAAGGTCACCAGACTCTCTTCCCAGCCGTTCGCTGCCCCCGTGTGCGGTCTCCCGTCTAGCCCGCCGTCACTCCTGCCACCACTCCGCGTCGTCCTCGCTCTTGGCCTCGACCTTGGGAGCGGGCGTCGTGGGCGGCGCGACCGGCTCGGCGGCCGGTGCGGCGATGGCCGGCTTGGCCGGGGCCGCGGCGACCGCGGGCTCCGGCTCCAGGCCCGGCAGGGCGGCGCCGCCGAGCAGCTGGCGCAGCTGGGCCAGGTGGCTGGTGATGCTGTCGCGCTGCCTGGTCAGCTCGTCGACCTGGCGCTGCATCGTGGTGCGGGTGCGCTCGGCGTCGTTCTTCGCCTCGGTGACGATCGTCTCGGCGCTGGACTTGGCCTCCGCCATAACCGTCTCGGAGCTCTTGCGGGCGTTCGCGACGAGCTGCTTGGCGTGCAGGTCGGCCTCGCGGCGGGTCTGCTCGGCCTGCTGGGTGGCCTTCGTGGCGCGCGACTCGGCCGTGGCGGCCCGCTGCTCGGCCTCGGCGACCATCTTCTGCGTGTTGGCCTGGGCGGTGGCGTGGCGCTCGGCCTCCTGGCGCTCGGCCTCCTCCCGGCGGGAGGCGAGCTGGATCTCGAACTCCGCCTCGTCCTGGGCCCGCTTGGCCTCCGACTCCTCCAGCACCCGCTGAGCCTGCGCGCGCATCTCGTCGGCCTGCCGCTTGGCGGTGGTCAGCACCTCGTCGCGCTCGCGCTTGGTCGAGGCGCGCAGCTGCGCCACCTCGCGCTCGGTGGTGGTGCGGAGCTTGGCGATCTCGCGCTCGGCGTCGGCCCGCTTCTCGGCCACCTCGTGGTCGGCGGTGGCCCGCAGCTTGGCGGCCTCGCGCTCGGTGGTGTTGGTCAGCTCGTCGGCCTCGCGGCGGGCGGTGGAGCGGATCTCCTCGGCGTCCCGCTCGGCGGTGGAGCGCATGTCGTCGCTCTCCCGCGTGGCCTGGGCCCGCTTCTCGGCGGCCTCGGCCTCGGCGGCGGCCCTCAGGTCGGCGGCCTCGACCTTGGCGGCGGCCTTGATCTCGTTGGCCTCGGTCCGGGCGGCCTGCACGAGCTCGGTGGCCTGCTCCTCGGCCAGGCGCAGCAACTGCTCGATGCGGGCGCCGAGACCGGAGTACGTCGGACGCTCCTGCTCCTGCAGCTGACGCTGGGAGTCGGACAGATCGCGCTGCAGGTTGGTGACCTGCTCCCGGGCCTGGCGTAGCTCCAGGTCGAGCTGCTTGAGGTGGTCGTGTACCTGGTGCCGGTCGTAGCCCCTGAGCACGACGTCGAACTCGCGTGCCGGGGCGTCCTCGAAGAAGTTGTTGAGCTGGGCGTCGATGTCGGACTGCATGGAGGCTCGATCCTGGGTTGTCGAGACGGCTACACGGGCCGGACGGGGGGTTCGGGGCAGCCGAGCCAGGAGCCTGTGCCTCGCGGCAGGCTCCCTGTCCGGTGGGAAGCCAGCGTACTCCGCTGGTGCCACCTTCGGGCCCCGTCCAGCTTTCTGCGTGACTAGTTACTTATGAACGATATTTCCGTTTGCTAGCGCGAGGCCGCTTGGACCAACTCGGTGAGCATTCCTCCCACATCTTTGGGGTGCAGGAACGCGATCTGCGACCCCATCGAACCGTGACGCGGACGTTCGTCCAGCACCCTCACGCCCTTCTCGTTGATCTTAGTCATGGCCTCGGCGACGTCGGAAACCCCAAATGCCACATGGTGGACACCTTCGCCGCGTTTGGCGAGGAATTTTCCTACGGGCGAGTCGTCGGAGAGCGGTTCCAGCAGCTGGATGTAGGAGCCCCCGCCTTCGCCGTCGGCGATGTGCAGCATCGCCTCCTTGACGCCCTGCGCCTCGTTGACCTCGCGGGCCACGACGGTCAGCTCGAACGTCTCCGAGAAGAAGGCGATCTTCGCCTCCAGGTCGTGGCAGGCGATCCCGATGTGGTCGATGCGCATGAACATTGTGTGGCCTACCTCCATAGCGGGCGAGCTCCTACTCGTGGGTATGGTGTCAAAGAACCCCTCGTGAGCACAGGAGGCCGCCGCCAATGTCCAGTTCCGTCATCGTCGCCGGAGCTCGTACCCCCATCGGCAAGTTGCTCGGCGCCCTGTCCGGGCTGTCCGGCGTAGAGCTGGGTGGCATCGCCATCAAGGCCGCCCTGGAACGTGCCGGAGTGGCCCCCGAGGCCGTCGAGTACGTGATCATGGGCCAGGTGCTCCAGGCGGGCGCGGGCCAGATCCCCTCCCGCCAGGCCGCGGTCAAGGCCGGCATCCCGATGACCGTGCCCTCGCTGACCGTCAACAAGGTCTGCCTGTCGGGCCTCGACGCCATCGCCCTGGCCGACCAGCTCATCCGCGCCGGCGAGTTCGACATCGTGGTCGCGGGCGGCATGGAGTCCATGACCAACGCTCCCCACCTGCTGCCGGGGCTGCGCAAGGGCGTCAAGTACGGCGGCTCCGACGTCGTCGACTCCATGGCCCACGACGGCCTGTTCTGCGCCTTCGACCAGTGCGCGATGGGCGAGTCGACCGAGCGGCACAACGCCCGGCTCGGTATCGCCCGCGACGAGCAGGACGCCCTGTCGGCCCGCTCCCACCAGCTCGCCGCCGCCGCCACCAAGAACGGCGTCTTCGAGGAGGAGATCGTCCCGGTCGAGATCCCGCAGCGCCGCGGCGAGCCGGTGATCGTCCGGGAGGACGAGGGCATCCGCGGTGACACCACCGCGGAGACGCTGGCCAAGCTGCGCCCGGCCTTCGCCGCCGACGGCACCATCACCGCCGGTTCGGCCTCGCAGATCTCCGACGGCGCGTGCGCCGTGGTGGTCATGTCGAAGGCCAAGGCGGAGGAGCTCGGGCTGCCGTGGCTGGCGGAGATCGGCCGGCACGGCAACGTGGCCGGGCCCGACGCGTCCCTGCAGTCGCAGCCGGCCAACGCCATCAAGCACGCGCTGTCCAAGCAGGGGCTGAGCACGGACGATCTCGACCTGATCGAGATCAACGAGGCCTTCGCCAGCGTGGTCCTGCAGTCGGCCAAGGAGCTCGGCGTGCCGCTGGACAAGGTGAACGTCAACGGCGGCGGCATCGCGCTGGGGCACCCGATCGGGGCCTCGGGGGCGCGGATCGTGCTGACGCTGGCGTACGAGCTGAAGCGGCGGGGCGGCGGCCTGGGGGCGGCCGGGCTGTGCGGCGGGGGCGGGCAGGGCGACGCGCTGATCATCCGCGTGCCCTGACCCGTCCGGGCCCACCCGGTCGCTGTCGTCGGGTGGGCCTGTTCTCCTGCCCCCTGTGCGCGGTCGCCGGTCAGGGCGCGGTCAATGAGCCGCGCCCTTGCCCGTGTGCCGCCCGCCCGCCGGGACCAGCTCGCACACGCCGTCGGTGCACTGACGCTGCATGCGTCCCATCGAGACGAGCTGCACCAGCGCCATCACCCAGCACGCCGGGCACCCGCGCAGGGCGATCGCGCCGGGGACGGCGAGCACCAGGCTGACCGGCCCGGTCCACGGGATCAGCGCGACCGCGGCGATCAGCGCGCCGAAGCCCAGCGCGCCGCGGGCCAGGTGACGGGGCAGTGACGTCCCCGGGGTGGGCTCAGTCATGGAGGGCTCCTTGGGACAGCAGGCCGTGCACGGTCGCACGGGCGCGGTGCAGGCGGGACTTCATCGCGGGGACGCTCAGCCCGAGGGCGTCGGCGACCATGCGGCCGCTGAGCCCCTGGACGTCCCGCATGATGAGCACCCGCCGCTGGTCGGCGGGGAGTGCCGCGATGGCCTCGGCCACCCGCGCGGCCTCCAGCCGTTCGAACATCTCCTCCTCGGCCGACTGCGCGGCGGGCGAGGAGGGCGCGGGCGGGCCGGGGCGCAGCATCAGGCGGGCCCGCCTGATGCATTCGTTGCGGATGATCCGGAACATCCACGAGGCCAGCGCTCCGGACGCGCGCAGGGTGCCGATCTTGCGGTACAGGACGATCAGCGCCTCCTGGGCGGCGTCCTCGGCGTCCTCCGGCGTGGCGCACAGCGTGTGGGCGAAGCGCCGCACATGCGGGTGGGCGCCCGACACCAGCGCGGCGATCGAGTCGGCGTCGCCGGCCCGGGCCGCGTTGATCAGCTGCTCGTCCGACCACGCGCGCCCGTCGCCGGGCGGCTCCGGGGCCGCCCGGCCGGGCCCGGCGGGCCCGGCCAGGCGCTGCGGGTCAGCCACGTTCCTTGCTCCTTCGCCGCAGTACGACCACGCACGTGCAGATCAGTACGGCCGCAGCCCCGGCCGCGATGGCAATCACCATGATGGTCTCCCATTGTCTCGTTCCGTTGTACGGACATGAGAGGCACCGACCCCCGAAAAGGATTCAGGAGACGCGGGTGAAGTCGGCCGTCCAGTTCGTCTCCCAGGTCGTCCCGCCGTCGGGGGAGAAGCGCTGCTCCCAGCGGCACGACTCGGCGGTGATGTCCGACCAGACGTAGGCGACCTTGATCGGCCTGCCGTCGTACACGTCGTCGCAGGTGAACAGGCCGACACCGGTGTCGTCGAAGCGGCCCACGACGGGCGGCAGGGACATGCCGGTGGCGCTGCCGGCCCAATAGAGCGCCCACGTGTCGGCCGCCTTGTCATGCAGGCGGAGGGTCACCCCGGCGGAGCCCTCGCTGGGGAAGGTGACCTCGTCGATGTTGCCCGCACCGTCCAGGACACTCCAGCACCTGGTGTGGCCGGTGAACTCGTACCATTCTTCGCTGCCGGCGAGCGCCTTGCGCAGCCGCCGCTGCCGTGAGGTCCAGGTGCCGACGAAGAAGTCGAAGCTGTTGTCCATGCCCGGGACGGTATGCGCCGATCCCTGACATCTTCCGTCAGTGTCCTCGCGCCGTACGAGCCCCCGCGACGTACGGCGCGAACGCGCGACACCCCGGTCCCACCAGGAACGGGACCGGGGTGTCGCTGACGCTGCGCTCGGGCCGGCCAGGAATCCGGCGCCGGACGCGCCCCCCTAAGGGGGCATCTCAGCCCGGCCGCGAGGGAGGCTGCGGCCGGGCTGCTTGTGGGCGGTCATGAAGCCAGGAACTTGGCGAAGACCGAGCGGTGGCGACGTTCGGAACGCTGTCCCTTCAGCGCTTCCCGTACGCGCCGCTGCTCGGCGGCGGCCTGACGGAGTTCGGCGGCGTGGTGCTGCATGACGGAGTACTCGAGTTCGGCGTTCATCCGATGCTCCTGCTGTTCGTGTTCCTTGTTCCCTGCACTCTTAAGACTCCTCCTAAGGCCCCTCCCGCCACATCGGGCGGATGTCCTATCTGCCGGGGTCCGGGCAGGTAGGGAGGTACTTAGGCAGGCGTGCCCAGGGACTTAGGACGCCTCGGCATACCTAGGCGGGAACGCGGACGGACCGCGCCACCCGAGGTGGAGCGGTCCGTGGGCAGGGTAAGGAGGCCCGTCAGGGCTCGTCGGTGAACTTCACGGTCACCTTGGCGAACCCGAGCGACTTGAGCATGCCGGTGAGCATCGACTTGGTGTTGGCGTCGGCCCGCGCCCGCAGGTCGCTGGCCACGGCCGCCTCGGTGATCTTCTTCTCCGCCAGCAGGTAGAGCTCGCGCTGGTCGCCCGGGGAGCCCGACAGGAAGTCCTGGACGCGGTCGAGCAGGCCGCGCTGCTGGGCGAACACGTACGAGCGGCTGTTGTCCAGGTTGGGCTTCTCCAACTGGGCGCGCGGGAGCCGGACGGTGGCCTCGGTGCGCTCCTTGTTCACGGTCACCGCGCCCGCCCCCATGGCCGAGAAGTCGACGTAGGCGTCGACGCCGCCCGCGCCCACGAACAGCGTGCGGGTGCCCTTGACCGCGTCGGGCAGGAAGTTGGCGTCCTTCTCCAGGTCGACGACGACCTGGAAGGTGCCCGTGGCCGCCTCGAACCGGCTGAGGTCCTTGATGGACTGCAGCAGCACCGGCTGGCTGCGGTCGACGGTCTGCTCCCCGAACGGGTTGAGCCAGGTCCAGGCCAGCCGGCCGCCCACCACGAGCAGGACCGCCAGGACGAGGAACCCCGCCGCATATCGCCACCTGCGCCGCCGCCGGGGAGCCAGGTCCGGCGGCGTCGTCTGGGAAGTCGTCATGGGGCATGACTACCCGCTCGTCGATCATCAGTGCCACCCGTAGGGTGACATCTTCGTCCTCAGCCGGTGGTGCGCGGGGTGCCGGGGTCGGGATAGACCGGGTAGACGTGGCTGCTCTCGGGCGTGGCGCCGGTGGGGGGCGTGATGACGGCGGTGGGGGCCGGACCGCCGCCGAAGTGCGTGCTGGACAGGCGGCACGCCTGGAAGTCGCTGTAGAACATGCGCAGCCACTCCCTGCGCTGGTGCTCGTCGAGGCCGGAGAACCAGGACGCGGCGTACTGGTGCTCGGGCAGCGGCCCGCCGGGCAGCGGCTCGCCGCGCAGCCAGGCCATCACGATCTCCCGGTAGCCGTCGGCCGGCGTGCCGGGGCAGCGGGCGGCCAGCGCGTCGATGTACTCGTAGGCCGCCTCCTCGGCGAACCCCGCCGACAGGTCGGGCACGTGGATCGGCGCCAGGCCGTTGGAGGGCTTCAGCGGCTCGTCCAGCGGCCGCTGCTCCACCCGCGTGAACGCGGCCGGCGTGCCGGCCAGGCGCGAGGCGATCTGCGTGAACACCGCGCCCAGCTCGGTCTGCCCGGCCCGCATCCCGGGGTGCAGGCAGACCGTGATCGGCCACTCCTGGCAGGCGTAGGCGATGTCCTCGGCCGCGGCCGGCTTGGGGTGGGCCAGCATCCGCGACACGCCCATGCCCGCCGCCAGCACGGCCAGCAGCGCGCACGCCAGCACCAGGGCCTGCCTGGTCACCAGCGCCGCCCAGCCGAGCAGCAGCGCGCAGGTGATGCCGAGCAGCCAGATCGTCTGGTCGAAGAACGGCGCGCCGCCCAGCCCCTGGAACAGGTCGTACGGCTCGCCCGTGCCCGGCACCAGCCGGTCGGCCAGCCCCCGGTCGTCGGCCAGCCAGGAGAAGGCGACGTAGCAGGCCAGCCCCGCGATCGGCGGCGTGAGCGCCTTGGGCACGACCCAGCCGGCCACCCACCCGATCACCGCGTAGAGCGCCAGGCCCGCCATGCCCATGCCCAGGCCGGACAGGCTGAGCCGCCCCGCCTGGTCGGTGAGCACGGTCTTGACCGCCAGCACCAGCACCGTCGCGCCGAACGAGCCCAGCACCACCACCACGATCGCCAGCGGCGCCTTGAGCGCCCGCCAGGTCGTGAGCGACCGCCCGCGCAGGGCGCGCCGCTTGCGCAACGCCACCCAGGCGGCGAAGGCGGCCGCCACCGGCCCGGTCATCCGCAGCGAGCCGATGACAGCGGCCAGGATGTTCTCCCACGCGTCGACGCCGGGTATCAGGACGTTCCACGCCGCGACCAGGCCGAGAGCGAGCAGCACCGCCACTGTCACGGCCGCGCTGTGCTTCAGCTCCTCGCGTGTAACGCCCGAGTGCTCACGCACCCTGTATCCCGTTGATGTTCACCAAGCACCCCCCGTGCCCTCGGCAAAGCGGAAGAATGCCAGCCCAGACCCGTCCCCACGGCAGATGGACTTGGCTTCCGCGTCACCTTACGTGAGAGAACCATAACGGAGCGTGATGATTGACGGTCGGATTCTTGGTCAAGCGGTGAAGCCTGTCGCTCCAGGTAGCCCGACGAAACCGGGACGAGAGGCACGCTACCGTAGCGCTGTGTCCCAGCCGAAGCCGCTCAATCTGCCGTTCGATCCCATCGACCGCGCCGCGGAGAGCTGGCGTGCCCGCTTCGGGCCTTCCTCCGCGATGGCCGCGGTCACCTCGATCATGAGAGCACAGCAGATCCTGCTGTCGCAGCTCGACTCCCTGCTGAAACCCCACGACCTCACCTTCGCCCGCTACGAGGCCCTGGTCCTGCTGACCTTCAGCCACACCGGCTCGCTGCCGCTGTGGAAGATCGGCGAACGGCTCATGGTCCACCCCACCAGCGTCACGAACACGGTGGACAGGCTGGAGAAGTCCGGGTTCGTCTGCCGCCTGCCCAACCCCCGCGACGGCCGCGGCGTGCTCGCCGAGATCACCGCCAAGGGCAGGGAGGTCGTGCGCCGGGCCACCGACGACCTGATGGCCGCCGAGTTCGGCCTCACGATGTACGCCGAGGACGAACTCCGCCAGATCTTCGACCAGCTCCGCACGCTGAGGGTGGCGGCGGGTGACTTCGCGGGCCCGTCCATGCGGCAAGATGAGGAGCATGGCGGACTTCTCTAGGCCCGGGTCGCTCTACGGAGCTGTGGACCTGGGCGCGCGCAAACAGGCACTGGAGGCCCAGGCCCGGCGGGAGGCCGCCGGTCCCCAGGGGGCCACCTCGGCCTCGGTCGTCGACGTGACCGAGGAGACGTTCACGACGGACGTCATCGACCGGTCGATGACCGTGCCGGTGGTGCTCGACCTGTGGTCGCCGCGGGCGCCCGGCAGCGCCCAGCTCAGCCCCGTGCTCGAGAAGGTGATCGGCGACCTGGGCGGCCGGGCCGTGCTGGCCAAGGTCAACGTCGACGCCAGCCCCCAGATCGCGCAGGCGCTGCGGGTGCAGGCCGTGCCGACCGTGCTGGCCATCTTCCAGGGGCAGGCCGTCACCGGCTTCCAGCAGGTGCTGCCCGAGCAGGAGGTGCGCCGCTGGCTCGACGAGCTGATGGGCGCGGTCGAGCAGTTCTACCAGGCCAACCCCGACGCCCGGCCGCCGGCGGCCGAGGAGGGGCCGGAGGCGCCCGCCGGGCCGCCCGCCGACCCCGACCTGGTGGCGGCCGAGCAGGCCATCGACGCCGGCGACCTCGACGCGGCCGAGGCGGCCTACCAGCGCCTGCTGGCCCGCGTCCCCGGCGACGAGGACGCCAAGATGGGCCTGGCGGGCGTCGGCCTGATCAAGCGCACCTCCGCGGCCGACCCGGCCGACGTGCAGCGGCGCCTCCAGGACCCGTCCGACGTCGACGCGCAGCTCCTGGCGGCCGACCTGGAGATGCTCTCCGGCGCGGTCGACGAGGCGTTCGAGCGCGTCGTGGCCGTGGTCAAGCGCACGTCGGGCGACGACCGGGACCGGGCCAGAAAGCACTTGCTCGGACTTTTCGACGCGTTGCCGTCAGACGACCCATCTTTGGCAAAAGCGCGTAGAGCATTGGCGAGTGCCCTGTTCTAACCTGGAGGTATGCGGGTCGTCACGATCTCCGCGGCCTACGGCACGGCCGGCAGCCACATCGGCCCGGCCGTCGCCGAGCGGCTCGGCGTGCCCTTCGTCGACCGTGCCATCCCCAGCGCCGTGGCCAAGGAACTCGGCTGCACGCTGGAGGAGGCGCTGGCCCATGACGACCGCGCCGAACACGGCCTCGGCAGGCTGCTGTCGGGCGCCATCCGGCTGCCCACGGTCACCTTCGGCGGCGTGGACATGTACGTCCCCGGTGCGATGCCGCTGCCGCCCGAGGAGTTCGTCCGGCGCACCGAGCGCATGATGAAGGAGATGGCCCTGGCCCAGGGAGGCGTCTTCCTGGGCCGCGCCGGCGCCCTGGTGCTGGCCGACCATCCCGGCGCCCTGCACGTCAGGCTCGACGCGCCGCTCAAGCGCCGGGTCCGCCAGACGGCCACGCTGAGCGGCACGAGCGAGCGCGAGGCGCGGGCCGTCATCGAGGACAACGACCGGGCCAGGACGGCCTACGTCCGCCACTTCTACCGGGCGGATCCGGGCGATCCGTGCCACTATCACCTTGTGCTCGACAGCACGACGATTCCCGTTCCCGCGTGTGTCGATCTCATCGTCACCGCAGCGACGGCACTGGGTTGACCTGATGCCCCCTATCCTTGGATGACTTCTTGGTCAGTCCCGAAGGAGCGATTGACGTGGCGACCGTCCCGAGTGTGTCGTACTCCATAACCGTGCGTCTCGAGGTGCCCGCAGGCGGCAAGGCCGTGAGCCAGCTCACCCATGCCGTAGAGTCGGCCGGAGGCGTGGTGACCGCCCTCGACGTCACCAACGCGGGCCACGAGAAGCTGCGCATCGACGTCACCTGTGCCGCCCGCGACACCGACCACGCGCAGGCCATCGTCGACCAGCTGGAGGCGGTCGAGGGCGTCGTCATCCACAAGGTCTCCGACCGCACGTTCCTCATGCACCTCGGCGGCAAGATCGAGATGAAGTCGAAGGTGCCGCTGCGCAACCGCGACGAGCTGTCCATGGCCTACACCCCGGGCGTGGCGCGCGTGTCGATGGCCATCGCCAGGAACAAGGAGGACGCGCGGCGCCTGACGATCAAGCGCAACTCGGTGGCCGTGGTCACCGACGGGTCGGCGGTGCTGGGGCTGGGCAACATCGGGCCGGAGGCCGCGCTGCCGGTCATGGAGGGCAAGGCTGCCCTGTTCAAGCGGTTCGCCGGCATCGACGCCTGGCCGATCTGCCTCGACACCCAAGATGTCGACGAGATCGTCCGCACGGTCCAGCTCATCGCGCCCGGGTTCGGCGGCATCAACCTGGAGGACATCGGCGCGCCGCGCTGCTTCGAGGTCGAGCGCCGGCTGCGCGAGCTGCTGGACATCCCGGTCTTCCACGACGACCAGCACGGCACGGCGATCTGCGTGCTGGCGGCCCTGACCAACGCGCTGCGCGTGGTGAACAAGTCCATCGAGAACGTCAAGATCACGATGGCCGGCGCCGGCGCGGCCGGGAACGCGGTGCTGCGGCTGCTGCTGGCCGCGGGCGCCCGCAACGTGGTCGTCTGCGACTACCTGGGCGCCGTGCACAAGGGCCGCGACGACCTCGACGACTCGCTGCGCTGGATCGCCGAGCACACCAACGCCGACGGCTACGCGGGCGACCTGCGCGGTGCGGTCAAGGACGCCGACGTGTTCGTGGGCGTGTCCGCGCCCGGCATCCTGACCGGCGACGACATCGCGACGATGGCCAAGGACTCCGTGGTGTTCGCGCTGGCCAACCCCGAGCCCGAGGTCTCGCCCGACGACGCGCGCGAGCACGCCGCCGTGGTGGCGACCGGCCGCTCCGACTACCCCAACCAGATCAACAACGTGCTGGCCTTCCCGGGGGTGTTCCGCGGGCTGCTCGACGCGCAGGCCGGCGGGGTGACGCAGGAGATGCTGCTGGCCGCGGCGGGCGCGCTGGCGGCCGTGGTGACACCGGAGGAGCTGGGCCCCAACTACATCGTGCCGAGCGTCTTCCACCCCGACGTGGCGACGGCGGTGGCCGCCGCGGTCCGCGAAAGCGCCGGCGGCCGGGCCCGCGGCTTCACCGAGGCGTGATCCTGCGGGGGCCAAGGCAGGCTCGGCCCCCGCACCCAGACGGCCCACAGAGCGCACCGTCACGGCGGCGCGCCGGTGAAGGGTCAGAGGGCGTGACATGGAGGGCCGTCAGCCGAAGTCCGGCGGGTGGCTCGACCACGCGAAGCCGTAAAGACAGAAAGCGTGAAAGGGCCGTGAAGCCGGAAAGGCTCCCGCCTACCGGGTGACGGCGGGGATCAGGCGGTAGCTTTCCTGGAAGACCAGGTTGTGGGCGTCGGCGGCGGCGATGGCGCGCAGGGTGGTCAGCTGGCCCGCCGCGTCGGAGTGGTCGAAGACGTTCAGCGGCCAGTCGCCGACCGTGTTGCCGCGCAGGTGCGGGTGGTGGAAGTCGGCGCCGTAGTGGGCCACGATCGCGATCGGCAGGATGTCCTTGTCGCGCTGCTCCGGCCACGTGAGCGACCACATGGCGTTGAGCCCGCCCTCCTGAGACCTGGTGAGCCCGCTGGCCACCACCTGCCCCGTGCCGAGGAGCAGGTCGGCGTTGAACTCGTCCAGCGTCGCCCGCGCCACGGGGTCGAGCAGCTCGACCGCCGTGGCGAACAGGCGTTCTTTGTCCTCCCGCGCGGTGACGCCGCCGTGGACGCCGTCGCGCAGGTCGGTGAAATGCCTGATCAGGGCCTCGTTCATGGCAGTGCGCATGCCTACCCCCTTCCCCCGGGACAGGGGCGACACCCCGTGCGGCGGCGATCCGCCGCACGGGCACGCGCGGGTCAGGCGGCGAACGGCGCCGGACGCCGGTCGCGGATGCTCAGTTCGTAGATCTTCTCGTAGCCCATGGCCATGCCGAGCGCGTCGAAGTTGCGCTTGACGTGCATGCGGCAGTCGGCCGGGTGCAGGCCGCCCGCGGCCTCGACGGCCTCGGCCAGGTCGGCGGGGTCGTCGCAGACGTAACCGGTGATGCCGTCGACGAGGACCTCGCCCACGGCGCCGCCGCGCAGCGCGACCACCGGGGTGCCGCTCGCCATGGCCTCGATCATGACCATGCCGAACGCCTCCTCCCGGCGGCTGGGGAAGAGCAGGCAGTGGGCGTCGGCCAGCAGCTCGCGCTTGCGCGGGCCGTCGGCCTCGCCGACATAGACGGCGTCGTCGCCGAGCCGGGGACGGATGTGGCTGTCGAAGTACTCGTGCTCGGACGGCTCGTTCAGCCGGCCGGCGAGCAGGATGCGCCGGCCGGCCTGCCGGGCGGCGTCGATGGCCAGGTGGGCGCCCTTCTCGGGGCTGAACCGGCCGAGGAAGAGCGCGTAGTCCTCCTTGTGCTCGCGGAGGGGGAAGCTCTTCAGGTCCACGCCGTTGTGCACGGTGCCCAGCCAGTTGAGGTCGGGGGCCTGCATGCGCTGGAACGTCGAGGTGGACACCAGGCCGACGGAGTCGCCGAGCCGGCGGTAGCGCTCGGCCTGCTCGCCCGAGGCCGGGCCGTGCACAGTCGTCACCGTCGGGATCCGGGGGTTCAGGGCGGTCACCGAGCCCGCCGGGGAGTGGTCGTGGACGACGTCCACGTCCAGGTCCGCCGGCCGGACGTCGGGGACCGCCGTCCCAGGGACGGGTTCGTCCAGCGGATGGGAAGGCGGCTGGGTGTAGGCGGCCAGGACGTGGGGTGAGGTGCCCGTCCGGCCGGCGCCGATCAGGGTGACCTGGTGGCCCAGTCTGAGCAGGGACCGCGCGAGGTCGTCCATCATGACCTTGACGCCGCCGTACGAGCGGGGCGGGTTCTCGAACCTCGGGGGAGCCACCATCGCGATGTGCAGCCGGGACTTGGCGGACATGACGTCACCTCCGTAGGGGCGGCAGAAGAGGGTTCAGCCGGTAGGCGCTCCGACACCTCGATGCGACCCGGGGGGGCCTCGGCGACGGATGCGACATTTCGGATTCCCCGTACCGGCCGCTTCGAACCTGTGATCTGCGGTGACGTTCGTCGCAGCCGCGGCGGCGGGGTGCCGCCGCGGCCCGGGTGACGGTCAGGCGAGGAGCTGCTCGATGCGGGTGCGGACGTCGGGCGTGTCGAGGCCGCGCACGGTGAGCGTGGTCCGGCGGCGCACGACGTCGTCGACGGTGGCCGCCCACTCGTGGTCGCGGGCGTAGACGGCCTGGGCCCAGATGTCGGGCCCGTCGGGGTGGATGCGCTCGCCGAGCGAGGGGTCGTCGCGGATGAGCCGGGCCACGTCGAAGGCGATCGTGCCGTAGTGGGTGGCCAGGTTGCGGGCGACCAGCGGGTCCATGCGGGCGCCCGGCTCGCGTTCGGTCCACAGGCGCATGGCGACGGCGTCCGGGCTGGCCAGGCCCGGCAGGGGCACGGCGGGCAGGATGTCGGCCAGGTCGTCGCCGAGCGGCCGGCCCGGCAGGCGGGAGAGGGTCTCCAGGACGTGCCTGCCGATGTGCCGGTAGGTGGTCCACTTGCCGCCCGCGACCGACAACATGCCGCCCGCGCCCCTGGTCACCACGGTCTCCCGCTTGGCGGCCGACACCTGCCCGGGGCCGCCGGGCAGCACGCGCAGCCCGGCGAAGGCGTAGGTGATGTCCTCGCGGCGGAGCTGGCAGTCGCGTACGGCGTGGCCGGCCTCGTCGAGGATCTGGGCGATGTCGGCGTCGGTGGCGCGCACGTCGGCCGGGTCGCCCTCGTACGCCTCGTCGGTGGTGCCGAGCAGCAGGTGGTCCTCCCACGGGATGGCGAAGGAGACCCGGTACTTGTCGATCGGCGTGGTGAGCGCGGCCTTCCACGGGTCGTGGCGGCGCATGACGAGGTGGGCGCCCTTGGAGAGCCTGATGCTCGGCGCGGCGTGCGGGTCCTCCATCCGGCGCAGGTGGTCCACCCACGGGCCGGTGGCGTTGAGGACGAGCCGGGCGTCCACCCCGAACTCGGTGCCGTCGAGGCGGTCGCGCAGCTCGGCCCCCGTCACGTTGCCGATCACGTTGCCGCCCGACTTGCGCAGCCCGACGACCTCGGCGTGGTTGAGCACGACCGCGCCCGCGTCGACCGCCGCGCGCACGGTCATGACGGCGACGCGGCTGTCGTTCATCTGGTGGTCGCCGTAGACGGCGGCGGCGCGCAGGCCCTCGCTGCGCAGCGCGGGGACGCGGGTCATGGCCTGGTGCGGCGTGATGACCTTGCCCATGCCGTCGCCGAACACCGACAGCGCGGAGTACAGGAAGACGCCGGCGCCGAGCTTGGCCGCGCCGTGCGGGCCGCCCTTGTAGATCGGCACCAGGAAGCTGAGCGGTTTGACCAGGTGGGGCGCGATGTCGGCGGCCAGGGCACGGCGTTCGCGGTGGTTCTCGGCGACCAGCTTGACGTTGCCGGTCTGCAGGTAGCGCAGGCCGCCGTGGACCAGCTTGGACGACGCGCTGGAGGTGGCCCCGGCGAAGTCGCCCGCCTCGACCATCGCCACCCGCAGCCCGGCCTGCGCGGCCATCCAGGTGATGGAGGTGCCGAGGATGCCGCCGCCGATCACCAGCAGGTCGTACGTGGCGCGGGAGAGCTCGTGCCGGATCTCGGCCCGGTCGGCGCCGATGGCGATGTTCATGACGTGCTCCAGTCCTACTGTTCGACCCAGTCGAGGGTGCGGGCCACGGCCTTCTTCCAATTGCGGTACTCCCGCGCGCGGACCTGTTCGTCGATCTCCGGCCGCCACTCCGACGCCTTGTGCCAGTTGGCGCGCAGGCTGTCGAGGTCGGGCCAGTAGCCGGTGGCCAGGCCGGCGGCGTACGCGGCGCCGAGCGCGGTGGTCTCGGCGACCATCGGCCTGATCACGGGGACGGCCAGCACGTCGGCCAGCGTCTGCATGAGCAGGTTGTCGGCCGTCATGCCGCCGTCGGCGCGCAGCGTGGTCAGGTCGAGGCCGGAGTCGGCGTTCATCGCGTCGACGACCTCGCGGGTCTGCCAGGCGGTGGCCTCCAGGACGGCCCGCGCGATGTGGCCCTTGGTGACGAACCCGGTCAGCCCGGCGATCACGCCGCGGGCGTCGGAGCGCCAGTGGGGTGCGAACAGCCCCGAGAAGGCCGGGACGAAGTAGCAGCCGCCGTTGTCGTCGACGGTCTTGGCCAGCGTCTCGATCTCGGCGGCGCTGGAGATCAGGCCCAGGTTGTCGCGCAGCCACTGCACCAGCGAGCCGGTGACGGCGATCGCGCCTTCCAGCGCGTACGTGGCCGGGCCGTCGCCGATCTGGTAGCCGACGGTGGTCAGCAGGCCGTGCCGGGAGACGACGGGGTCCTGGCCGGTGTTCATCAGCAGGAAGCTGCCCGAGCCGTAGGTGCTCTTGGTCTCGCCGGGCTCGAAGCAGGTCTGGCCGAACAGCGCCGCCTGCTGGTCGCCGAGCGCGGAGGCCACCGGCACGCCGGCCGCGGTGTGGCCGTAGACCTCGGCGGACGGGCGGATCTCCGGCAGCATCGCGCGCGGCACGCCGAGGGCGGCGAGCAGGTCGTCGTCCCAGCTCAGCGTGTGGATGTTCATCAGCATCGTGCGGCTGGCGTTGGTCACGTCGGTCAGGTGGCGGCCGGTCAGGTTCCACAGCAGCCAGCTGTCCATCGTGCCGAACAGCACCTCGCCGCGCTCGGCCCGCTCGCGCAGGCCGTACGCGTCGAGCAGCCAGCGGATCTTCGGCCCGGAGAAGTAGGTGGTCAGCGGCAGGCCGGCCTTCTCCTTGAACAGCCCCTCGTGCTCGGCGAGCATGCGGGTGAGCGCGTCGGTCCTGGTGTCCTGCCACACGATCGCGGGGCAGACGGGACGCCCGGTCTCCCGGTCCCACAGGACGGTGGTCTCGCGCTGGTTGGTGATGCCCAGCGCGGCGATGTCGAGCCCCTCGGTGGCCTCGGCCATGACGGTCCGGACCGACTGCCAGATCTCCTCGGCGTCGTGCTCGACCCAGCCCGGCTTGGGGAAGATCTGGCGGTGCTCGCGCTGGGCGACGGTGACGATGTTGCCGGCCTGGTCGAAGACGATGCACCGGCTGGACGTGGTGCCCTGGTCGATGGCTGCGATGTAGTGCGGTCGAGGCACGAGGTTCCTCGCTTGGGAGTCGGGGTTCGACATTGTCGAACGATGTGAGCGATGTTACGTGTTCGCCCCGGTGTTGTTCAACCGGTCATCTGGCCAGATCGCGGGTGATCGCGCGGGCGGCGTCGCGGACGTAGGAGACGTACTCCATGGTCAGGGCGCCGTCGGCGGTCAGCCGTTCGACCGCCCCCCGGATGCCGATGGCGCCCACCACGAGGCCGCGCGGGTCCTTGATCGGGGCGGCGATGGCGACCTCGCCCTCGGTGAGCTCCTCCATCTCGGCCGCCCACCCCCTGGCCCGGACCTGCTCCAGCTCCTCCTCCAGCTTGGCGGCGTCGACCAGCGTCCGGTCGGTGTACGCCGGCAGCGGCGGGGCCGCGAGCGACTCGCCGTACGGGTCGTAGGCGAGCAGCACCTTGCCGAGCGCGCTGGCGTGCGTCGGCAGGTAGGTGCCGACCTGGAGGGTCTGCATGCTGTCGTCGGGGCGGAACACGTGGTGGATCACCAGCACGTGCCCCTCGTGCAGGGTGCCGATCCAGGCGCTCTCCCTGCTCCGCCCGGCCAGGGCGTCGGCCCAGTTGATCGAGCGGGTGCGCAGCTCGTTGACGTCGAGATAGCTGCTGCCCAGATGGAGCAGCGTGGCCCCGAGCCGGTACTTGCCGGTCGTCGCGTCCTGCTCGACGAAGCCGACGCGGACCAGCGTGCGCAGGATGCCGTGGAGCGTGCCCTTGGGCAGGCCCAGCGCCCTGGCCAGCTCTGCCACGCCGAGCTGGCGGGGGCCGGATGCGAGCAGCCGCAGGATCGCGGCCGCCCGTTCCACCGATTGAATCGTCTCTCCCACGGCGGCCACCCTAGCGCAGATCAGTTCGACATTGCCGAACGCTTGCGGGAAATCAGCACCCCGCCGAACGTCAGCGCGGCGTTGACGAGCACCGCCACGATCACTCCCTGGAGCACGGTGCCCATCGCGGCCGTGGCCACGGCGCTCATGACCGGGATGCCCATGGTGATGCCGACCTGCTGGGTCATCGTCGCCAGGCCGGTGGCCAGGCCCTGCTCGGAGTCCGGCAGCCCTGACGTGGCCGTCACCATGAACCCGACGATCGCCACCATGTTCCCGATCCCGCCCGCGAACGTGGCCGCCAGCAGCAGCCAGATCCAACCCGGGCCGGTGCCCAGCAGCGCCAGCGACGCCGTCGCGACGGCCTGGAGCCCGAACCCGGCCGCCAGCGCCCGGCCCCTGCCGAGCCGGCCGAGGACCCGGGGCGCGAACACGCCGCCGAGCACGGTGCCGAGCCCCAGCACCCCGAACGCCAGCCCGGTCGCCAGGGCCGAGTAGCCGAGCACCTTCTGCAGGTAGAGGGTCATGAGGAAGACGAGGGACGTCTCCGTGGCGAAGGCGATCAGGCCGGCCAGGTTGCCCCAGGTGACGTTGGGCCTGGCCAGGATCGAGACGGGCACCAGGGGCGCGGCGGCGCGGCGCTCGACGTACCAGAAGGCGACGAGCAGGGCGGCGCCGGCGGCGAGCGCGCCGAGGCCGAGGGCGTCGGCGAAGCCGTGCTCGCCGGCCCTGGTCAGGCCGAAGACCAGCGCGAGCAGGCCGGCGGTCACGCTCACCGCGCCGGGCAGGTCCATCCTGGGCCGCTCGGCGGGACGGCTCTCCTTCAGCACCACGGGCGCGGCGACGACCACGGCCAGCGCGACGGGCACGTTGACGAAGAACGCCCACCGCCAGCTCAGCAGCTCGGTCAGCAGCCCGCCCAGGATCGCGCCCGAGGTGAACCCGGCCGACATCAGCGCGCCGTTCAGGCCGAGCGCCCTGGCCCGCAGCGGCCCCTCGGGGAACGACGTGGTCAGCAGCGCGAGCCCGGCGGGTGTGACGACGGCGGTGGCCAGGCCCTGGGCGACCCGGGCGACCAGCAGCATGCCCGGTGAGACGGCCAGGCCGCCGGCCAGCGAGGAGACGCCCAGCAGCACCATGCCGGCCACGAACAGCCGGCGCCGCCCGAACAGGTCGGCGATCCTGCCGAACAGCAACGTGAACCCGGCGGCGGCCAGCGCGAACGCCGTGGCCACCCACTGGAGGTCGGCCAGCGCGAAGCCGAGACCTGAACCGATCACCGGCAGCGCCACGTTCAGAATGGAGAAGTCCACGGCGAGCATGAACTGGGACCCCAGCAGGAGCACCAGAACCAGCCGTTGCGCGGACGTCATGCGATCGGATCGGGGCCGATCGGCGAGTACGGTCATGCCATCCCCCTAATGGGACGTGAGTTCCGTTAAGATGCGGCACGACGATAGCACGAAAGGGGCATTAATGGAACAAGAGTCCCGTTTGGCGGGGACTGTGCGGCCAGGGGGCCGCACCGCGCGCGTGCGCGCGGCCGTGCTGGAGGCCACTCAGGACGAGCTGGTCGAGCACGGCTTCCATGGGCTGACCATGGACCAGGTGGCGGCCAGGGCCGGCGTGGGCAAGACCACGGTCTACCGGCGCTGGGGCAGCAGGGCCGGGCTGGTGACGGACCTGATGACCGAGCTGGCCGAGCAGTCGTCACCGCACGCCGACACGGGATCCATCGAGGACGACCTGCTGGCCAACGCCGTGGCCGTCGTGGGCGCGGTCACTGACCACCGGCTCGGGGCCACGTTCCAGGCGGTGATCGCGGCGGGCACCTCCGACGCGCAGGCCGTCCAGGCGTTGCGCGCGTTCTACCTGCGGCGCATCGAGGAGTGGGCCAAGGTCGTCGACCTCGCGGTGAAGCGGGGTGAGCTGCCCGAGGGCACCGACGGGATGGAGGTGATCCGGGCGATCTCCGCGCCGCTCTACTACCGCCTGCTGGTCACCAAGGAGCCGGTGGACCAGGAGGTCGCCCGGGACGCGGCGCTGCGCACGCTGGCCGCGGCGCGGGCGGGCGCGTTCGTCCCGCGGGACGCCTAGCGCCGCCGGGGCCGTTGCGGGGGCGTTCGCGGAGCCAGTGCCTTTGTGCCGGTTTCCGCGCGGGCGGGGTCACAGGGGGCCGTCGGGGACCGAACGGGGCCAGACGGAGCCGTACCACCACATGATCCCGCCCATCACCACGAGCCCGGCCGCCGTGGCCAACTTGCCCCACAGGTCGGAGGGCGGCCCGGTGTACGGCAGCCGGCCGTGCCTCCGCTCCCGCCCCCAGGTGCAGTCGTTGCGCACCCGGGTGGAGTCGATGAGCGTGTCGGGATGGGTGTCGGTGACCGAGAACGCCTCGATCTCGCGGGTGGTGCCCCGGTCGATCCGGACCGTCCTGACCACCTGCTTGCGGGCCGGGATCGAGCCGGTCGCCACGCTCCTCGCGTCCACCCGCAGGTCGAACCGGGCGAGCTGGGGGGTCTGGTTGCGCAGCGTGACCCGTACGGACCCCGAACCGCACCCGAGCCGGTCGGTCGTCATCGTGAACGGGTCACCCCGGTCGGGCAGCGGCCACGCCTGCGCGGACGACGGGAGCAGCAGCGCCGCGCCCACGGGAAGTGCGGCCAGGACGAGGCGTGTACCGATGCGCATGTGCTCCTCCCGAGCCCCCGCAAGCGTGATCTTTGCTACAGATCGTGCCCATAAGAGCACAGAAAGTAACATCGCCGAGCCGGGGGAGCGGAAGCCCGCCACACCCCTCATGATGGAGGTATGGCGGAAGCGATCTACGTCGGCGGTTTGTTGGTGGCGACGCCGCTTCTTGACGACCCCAACTTCCGGCGTAGCGTCGTGCTGATTCTCGAACACGACCACGACGGCGGCACTCTCGGCGTGGTGCTCAACCGGCCGAGCGACATCTCGGTCACGCAGGTGCTGCCGGTCTGGGACCCGCTGGTCACCGGGCCGCCGGTGCTGTTCGAGGGCGGCCCCGTGCAGACCGACAGCGCTCTCGCCCTCGCGGCGGTCCCGAGCGGGCAGGAGCCGCTCGGCTGGCGCCGGCTCCACGCGGGCACCCCGGCCGTCTCCCGCCTGGGCACGGTCGACCTCGACGCGCCCCCCGAGATCCTCCAGGGCGAGATCGCGCAGATGCGGATCTTCGCCGGATACGCCGGCTGGACCTCCGGCCAGCTGGAGAGCGAGATCGCCGAAGGCGCCTGGTACGTCGTCGACTCCGAGGCCGGCGACACCTTCCACGGCGACCCCGGCTCGCTCTGGCGGCACGTGCTGCGGCGCCAGCCGGGCGAGCTGGCCTTCGTGGCGACCTGCCCCGACGACCCCACGATGAACTAGGCCGCCGGGCGGGTGTCCCAGCCGGGCCGCAGCGACGCCTCGGCCAGCGCGACCGCCTCGGAGATACGCGAGACGAGCTCCGGCATGGTGGTCTCCCTGCGGGGGCACTCGAAGCCGATGCGCATGGTGGACATCGCGAACGCCACGATCAGGTACGTCAGCTGATCGTCCTCGGGGGCGACACCCCTGCGGGCGGCGACGGCCTCGGCCAGCCGGCTCTCCGTCATGGCGCCCCGGGCCACCGACTGACCCACCAGGTGCGGATATTTATCGAATAGTTGTCGCAGCTTCAGGAACCTCTCGGTGTCCTCCGGCGTTGACCCCTGCATGTCGTCCACCATGGCCCGCAGGCCGTGCATGAGCGACGTGAACGGGGGCTCGTCCGCCGGACGGGCGGCGAACTCCTCCAGCAGGATCTCCTCGCCGTGGTCGTGGAACCACAGAACGAGATGGTCCTTGCTGGTGAAGTAGCGGAAGAAGGTGCGGGGGGAGACTTCGACGACCCCCGCTATCTGCTCGATCGTGGTGGACTCATACCCTTGTTCGAGGAACAGGTCGAGCGCCGCGTCGAGGAGCGCGAGGCGCGTCTTCTCCTTCTTGCGTTCCCGTAGACCCACAGCAGACACCCCTTCGCCACGTTTCTGTCACAGTGTGCCAGAAGTCATGCGGCGTCTTTTTAAAATCGTTTGTCATAAGTCATCGTCTGACATACCCTACCTGAGGCTTACGAGACCTATGCCGCAGTTGAGCGGTATGTGACTGAGGGGGACCTTATGGCTAACGCGAAGGCGGTCGTCGAACCGTCGTCGCCCGGCCTCGGTAAGACGGGGACAGGTGGCGGAAACCCGTGGCTGGTGCTGTTGGCGGTCAGCCTCGGCGTCATCATGGTGATGCTGGACGGCACGGTGGTGGGCATCGCCAACCCCGTCATCCAGATGGAGTTGAAGGCGTCGCTGTCCGATCTGCAGTGGGTGACCAGCGGTTACCTGCTCGCGCTGGCCGTGTTCCTGATCACGGCGGGCAAGCTCGGCGACCTGTTCGGGCACAAGCGCGTCTTCCTGATCGGCGTGACCGGCTTCGCTCTGTCCTCGATCGGCATCGGTCTCAGCCAGGAGCTGGCCGACATCGTTCCCGGCGTGTCGCCGGTCGGCGCGCTGATCGGCCTGCGGGTGCTGCAGGGCCTCTTCGGCGCCCTGCTCCAGCCGGCCGCCCTGGCCCTGCTGCGTGGCGCCTTCCCCGGTGAGAAGCTGAACCAGGCGATGGGGGCCTGGGGTGCGATCATCGGCCTGTCCAGCGCCGCCGGCCCGATCGTGGGCGGCGTGCTGGTGGAGAAGGTGAGCTGGGAGTCGGTCTTCTTCATCAACGCCCCGGTGGGCATCGTCGCGCTGATCATGGGCATCTTCCTGATCAAGGAGAACCGCGTCCAGACGTTCGCCAGGATCGACTGGCTCGGCGTGCTGCTGCTGTCCGGCGCGATGTTCTCGCTGGTCTGGACGATCATCAAGGCCCCCGAGTGGGGCTGGGGCGACTCGACGACGCTGACCTTCATCGGCGCGTTCGTGGTGCTCATCGCCGCGTTCATCTTCTGGCAGAGCAGGGCCAAGCAGCCGCTGGTGCCGCTGTCGCTGTTCAGGAACGCCTCGATCTCGATCGGCACCCTGCTGATGATGATGGTCGCGTTCGCCATGTTCGGCGCGATGTTCTTCCTGGGCTTCTTCTTCCAGGGCGTGCACGGCCTGACCCCGCTGGAGGCCGGTCTGCGGATGTTGCCGATGAGCGCGGGCATGATCGTGGCCTCGCCGCTGGCCGGCATGGCGATCGGCAAGCTCGGGCCGAAGATCACGATGGCCGCCGGTCTGCTGATCACCGCGTGCTCGATGTTCCTCATGTCGCGTCTGAGCATCGACGCCTCGTTCATCGAGAGCGGCCTGCCGTTCGTGCTGCTGGCCTTCGGCCTCTCGCCGGTGTTCGTCGGCGCGACCGAGATCATCGTGGGCAACGCGCCGGTCGAGCTGAGCGGTGTCGCGGGTGGCGTGCAGCAGTCGGCCATGCAGGTCGGCGGCGCGCTCGGCACCGCGATCCTGGGCGCCGTGATGGCCGGCGAGATCGCCGACACGCTGCCCGGCTACCTCGGCCCGGCGGCGCAGGCGATCCCGCCCGCGCAGCTCCCGCTGCTGGAGAAGGCCGCCGCGTTCGGCGCGGCGCCGCCCGGGCTGCCGCAGGTGGTCACCGACGCCGTGCACCACTCGTTCATGGACGGCATGCACCTCGCCTTCCTGGTCAGCACCGGTGTCGCGGTGCTGACGGCCCTGCTGACGCTGTTCGTCAAGGCCGGGCGGAAGAGCGAGGGCGCGCCGGTCCACATGGGCTGACCGCTTCCCGCCGGAACGGCCCCCGCCTGCGTGGCGGGGGCCGTTCCGCTGTCCAGGGCCCGATCAGCTGGGGGTGACGGTCAGGACGACGCGGCCCGAGGTCTTGGTGGTGACCGTCAGGATGCGCTTGGCGGCGTTCCAGGCGGCCGTGCCGCCGTCCACCCGGGCGCCGTTCGGGAAGCCGCGCTCGGGCAGGTAGATCTCGGTGGGGCCGGTCTCGTTGGCGTCGAAGACGACCTGGAGGCGGTTCTCGCCGTAGGTCACGCTGACCGGGACGCCGCCGATCGCCCTCGGGTACGCCCTGACGTACGCGCCCGGCAACGCGGTGGCCTTCCCCTTCACGTCGTACGGCCCCCACGGGTCGGCGTCCCGCGACCAGTAGGCCATGCCGGTGCCCACCTCGTCGCTCAGCCCCTGGACCTTCCGCACCAGGTCGGACGCGCCGGGCCTGGTCATGTCCAGCCCGAACTCGCCCAGCAGGACGGGCGCCCCCATACGCTCGGCCGTCCGCGCGATGTTCTCGCGCCACCAGCCCAGCGTGCGGTCGGTCCACTCCTTGGAGCTCGCGGTGTAGTCGTCCCCGAGGTCCAGGGGCAACGGGTAGACGTGCGGGGCGAAGGCGATGCGCGGCGGCCCGCCGCGCGGGTCGTCGAAGCGCGGCAGCGACGACGGCAGCCCCCAGTTGACGCCCACGGCCTGCGGCTCCAGGAAGATCCAGCTGTCCTGGTCGACCGCCCTGATCCGGTCGATGCTCTTGCGGTAGAGGGTGGCCAGGGGGCCGGTCTCGAACGCCGCGCCCTGGACCGAGCCGCCCCACGGCTCGTTCATCAGGTCGTACCCGAGAATGCCGGGCACGTCCTTGAAACGCGCCGCGACCGCCGCCCACGCCTTGGCGTAGTGGTCCATCAGCTCGGGGTGCTCGCCGGTGGTGTTCCAGAAGTGGTCGAAGGCCCGGATGACGCCGGGCTCCAGGTAGTACATCTCCCAGGTGAAGTGCTCGGTGGCCACCGGCAGGCCGTCGGTGTGCGTGGCCCAGCCGGGCGCGCCGTTGCCGGCGACGCCGGTGGGGGTGATGCCGTTGCCCCACAGGTCCTGGTGCATGTCCAGCATGACCTGGTAGCCGCGGTCGGAGTACCACCGCACCCGCTCAGCCACCTTGTCCAGATATTTCGTGTCATAGGTGCCGGGGGAGGGCTCCACGGCCCGCCACTGGATGAGGAACCGCACGAAGTTCGTGCCCATGTCCCGGTACTCGCGGTCGATGTCGTCCGGGGTCAGCTCGGGCAGGGCGTCGGGGGCGCCCTTGGCGCTGCCCGCCGTGTTGAAGCCGTGCAGGATCAGCGCCCGTCCCCGGTCGTCGGTGACGTAGCGGGGCGTGGACGGGGGAGCGTCCCTGGTCGCGGCGGCGACGGCGCCTCCGGCCAGCAGGACGAGCACGGCTGTCGTCGCGAGCAACCTGGCACGCTTCATCTGATCTCCGCGGATGCCGGGAAATGGGGTCTTCCATCAGAATCATGGACGCGGCTAGCCTGCCGAACATGAGCCTTGTTCGCAATAGCCTGCCGGCGATCGTCGCCTTCTTGATCGTCCTGGGGTTCGGTCTGTTCGGCGCGGTCCTGGTCACGAGGGTCGGCTACCTGGCCGTGCCGTCCGCGATCGGGGCCCCGTACGCGCTGCCGGGCCTGCGCGTCGTCCCCCTCGGCGAGACGACGTGGCTGCTCACGCTCGCCGACACGGTCCTGGCGCTCGCTTTGGTCGGCGCGGTGGCGGCCACGCGCGGCGGCTTCTGGCGCACCTGGGGCCGCTTCCTGGTCGCCGCGGTCGTGGTGAACCTGCTGCGCGCGGCCCTGCTCGCCACGGTCGCGCAGGCCGGGATCGGCGCCTATCTGGGCTATCTCGGCGGCGGCCTGGCCGTGGGGCTGATCTGGGGAATCGTGCTCGGCTGGCTTCCCGGACTCGCCGCGCTGCCACGCCGGCGCGGAACGCGGGACCGCTCGCCGGCGGGCATAAACTCGATGGGGTGAGCACGAAGATCCTCCCAGAGCAGGAGACCACGCCGCGCACCTCTCATGGGGACGGCGACCACGAGCGCTTCGCCCACTACGCGGACAAGCACAAGATCACCGAGAGCATGGTGACGGGCACACCCATCCGCGCCCTGTGCGGCAAGATCTGGGTGCCCAGCCGGGACCCGAAGAAATACCCGGTCTGCCCCGAGTGCAAGGAGATCTACGGAGGTCTGCCGTCGGGCGGCGGTGAGGGCGACGACAAGAAGCAGTGAGTGTTGCTGAAGCCCAATCCCCTCGGGTAAGGCTACGGTCGGTAATCTGACCAGCCCATACCGTCACGGGGGGATTGCATGGCCCGGCGCGCGACCGCCGTCTCGTTGGCATGCCTGCTGGCGGCCGGGCTCGCCCCGCCGCTCCCGCTCGACGCCGCGCCGGCGTCGCCGTGCCTGTCGTCGGCCGCGCGCCTGACCGCGCGCTCGACCCCGGGCGTGCCGAGGGCGACCGGCCCGCGCTCGCCGCTCCCTGAAGACGTCGCCAAGGTCATGGCCGAGCTGAAGGTCCGGCTGCGCGGGGTGGCCGTGCCCACGCGCATCACCGTGCCGACCCGGGTGGTCGTCCTCACCGACGGCCGCCGCAAGGTCGCCGAGCAGGCGGTCAAGGCCCAGATCGACGTGCTCAACGCCGCCTACGCCGGCCGCAACGGCGGCGTGGACACCGGCGTGCGCTTCAAGCTGGAGTCCGTCTCCGTCAAGGAGAACGCGGGCTGGTTCACCGACCCCGTCGGCGGCGAGAAGGACATGAAGACCCGCCTGCACCAGGGCGGCGCCCAGACGCTCAACCTCTACATCGCCCAGCTCAGCGAGCTCATGCTGGGCTTCGCCAGCTACCCCTACTGGTACGCCGGCGCCCCCGCCCTCGACGGCGTCGTGATCGACTGGCGCAGCCTGCCCGGCGGCCCGATGACCAACTACGACAAGGGCTACACCGGCGTCCACGAGATCGGCCACTGGCTCGGCCTGTTCCACACCTTCGAGAACGGCTGCGACGATCCCGGCGACGGCATCGCCGACACCGCCCCCGAGGCCCGCGCGACCGAGGGCTGCCCCGAGGGCAAGGACACCTGCGCCCACGCCGGCTCCGACCCGATGCGCAACTACATGGACTACACCCATGACCGGTGCATGTCGGAGTTCACCCAGGGCCAGGCCAACCGCATGCACGAGATGTGGACGGCGTACCGACGCAGCGCAGATGCGTAGTTTGGGGGCAATTACGATGTGTAGGTGACAGCACCGAAGGCAATCGACGCTCCCGACACCTCACCCCCGATCCTCGGGCCCCGATACCGCACCGCCACCTTGGGGATCCTTCTGGTGGTCACGCTGATCGCCTTCGAGGGCATGTCGGTCGGCGTCGTCATGCCGGCGGTCTCGAAGGACCTCGACGCGCTCAACCTCTACGGCATCAGCTTCTCCGCCTTCCTCATCGCCAGCCTGTTCGCCAACGTGGTCGCCGGGCTCTGGTCGGACCGGCGCGGCTACCCGCTGCCGTTCCTCGTCGGGGTGGTGCTGTTCGTCGCCGGGATGGCGCTGGCCGGCGCGGCGGACGCCAAGGAGCTGTTCCTGGTGGCGCGGGCCGTCCAGGGGCTGGGCGCCGGTTCCTCGATCGTGGCGCTGTACGTGATGATCGCGCGGGTCTACCCGGCGGTCGTGCGGCCCAAGGTCTTCGCGGCGTTGTCGGCCGCCTGGGTCGTGCCCTCGATGGTCGGGCCCGCCGTGGCGGGGGCCGTCGCGAAGGAGTGGGGCTGGCGTTTCGTCTTCTACGGGATCATCCCGCTGGTGGTGCCCGCGCTGGTGATGCTCGTCCCCGCGCTCCGGATGGCCTCGCCCGGTGAGGCCGAGGAGAGCCCCCGCGGGCCGCGTTCGCAGCCGCTGGCGATGACGCTGGCCGCCACCGCCGCCGCCGGCGGCGCGGGCGTGCTGCTGTGGGGCGTGGACGAGCTGCACAAGCAGCCGGTGATCGGCGCGGCCGCCACGCTCGGCGGGCTGGGCTTCCTGGTCTACGGCCTGCACCGGCTGCTGCCGCCGGGCGCGCTGCGGTTCGGGCGCGGGCTGCCCACGACCGTGCTGCTGCGCGGGTTCTTCTCGGCCGCCTTCTTCGGGGTCAACTCCTTCATCCCGCTGGTGCTCACGTCGGTCAAGCTCTTCGACGCAAGGGCCGCCGGGATCGCGCTGACCACGGGCGCGCTCGGCTGGTCGGCGGGCTCGTTCCTGCAGAGCAGGCGGACCGCCGAGCCGCACCGGCGGATCAGGCTCGGGGCGGTGTGCGTCACGGCCGGGATCGTGATCGCGCTGTTCGCGGCGCTGCCCGAGGTGAGCGGCTGGATCGCGGTGCCGGCCTGGATCGCGGCCGGGTTCGGCATGGGCCTCGGCATGACCACGGTCAGCGTCACCGCGCTCAGGCAGTCGCCGGTCAGCGAGCAGGGCGCCAACTCCGCGGCGCTGTCGGTCACCGACATGCTGGGCTCGGCCCTGACCGTGGGCCTGGGGGGCGCGGTGATCAACTTCATCGGGCACGGCTCCGGGCAGATCGCCACCGGATTCGTGGTGATCTCGGTCCTCATGGCGCTCATCGGGCTGGCCGCCACGTTCCTTGCCGCCCGTACCCGCTGATCGTGTGATTCTGCCCCTCCCGCCACAGCGATCACGGATCGCCAGATCTTCGTCCCGAGGAGTGATAGGACAACGGGACGAGGAGGTGTCATGGAGGATGATCACCGGGTCTGGCCCCCCGCTTCCGGGCCCCGGCACCGCCGCACTCCTCCCGAGGACGCGGACTTCCCGGACGACTCCGACAGCGACGACAGTGACGACAGTGACGACGAGGACGACCAGGACGACGAGGAGGCCCCCTGGCCGCCGCGCCGGGGGCGCGACCCGTACGAGCGGCCGGCGTGGAACCCGCGGATCCGCAGGACCGTCCCGCTCGACCCACCGGCCGCCGCCGATCCGCTGCCGCCCTCGGCCCGCCGCCACGCCACCCCCTCCGAGCCGCTGCCGCCCTCGGCCCGCCTCTACGGCACCCCCGCCGACCCCGGCCCGCTGGAGCAGGCGCCGCGGCGCGGACGGCGTCCGGCGGGCGTCCTGGTCGCCCTGGTGGCGACGGCGGGGCTGGTCGCGGGGGCGAGCGCGGTGGCGTCCCGGCTCACCGAGCCGCCGCCGCGGCCCGACCGGCTGAGCGACGCCGTGGCCGGCGTGTCGCTGCGGCTGCCGCCCGGCTGGAGCGCCGGGACGGTCCCGCCGGTCACCGGCTTCACGTCGGTCGCCAGGGACGGCAACGGCGCGCTGGTCATGGCCAGGCGGGTCGCCGAGCCCGTGCCGAACGTCAGAAAGGCCGCGGGGGAGGCCGCCGAGCTGTACTCCAGGCTGCTGCTCAAGGGCGACAAGGTCACGGTGGTCGACGACCGCGACATCCCGCAGGGACACACCCGCGCCCTGCGCGCCGAGTACCAGGACGTCGTCAACCGGCCCGCATTCCTGCGCGTGATGCTTCTCACCCGCGCGGGCCGCGCCGTGCTGCTCGTCGGCCTGCTCCAGCCCGAGGCGGCCACCGGCAGACAAGCGCTCGACGCGGTGATGACGAGCTTCAGATAAGCCACATAGCACGTAGGGAAGACCTTGGCCAGAATCCTCGATGCACGGCACGTCTTGTCGGTGAGCCCGATTACTCTTGGGTCACTGTGAGAGAGCGAAGCACACGAACCCCAGAGGTGATGCGGTGAGCACCTTCGCCGCGTCCCACCTTTCGCCTTCCTATCCAGACCGCGCCGCGTGGGGCACCGCGCCCAAGCTGCGCGCCTGGCAGCAGCAGGCGTTCGACCTGTACTTCAGGCGCGAGCCGCGTGACTTCCTCACCGTGGCCACCCCCGGCGCGGGCAAGACGACCTACGCCCTGCGCATCGCCAGCGAGCTGCTGGCCAACGGGGTGATCAGGGCCGTCACCATCGTCACGCCCACCGAGCACCTCAAGCGCCAGTGGGCCGACGCCGCGGCCCGGGTGGGCATCGGCATCGACCCGGAGTTCAAGAACAGCCAGGGCACCACCTCGCGCGACTACACCGGCGTGGCGGTGACCTACGCGCAGGTCGCGATGCACCCCGCCCTCCACCGGGCGCGCACCGAGGCCCGCAAGACGCTGGTCATCTTCGACGAGATCCACCACGCGGGCGACGCCAAGTCGTGGGGCGACGGCGTGCGCGAGGCGTTCGAGCCCGCCACCCGCCGGCTCCAGCTCACCGGCACGCCGTTCAGGTCCGACGACAACCCGATCCCGTTCGTCGGCTACGAGGAGGACGCCGAGGGCGTCAAGCGCAGCGTCTCCGACTTCTCCTACGGCTACGGCCCGGCGCTCGACGACGGCGTCGTCCGTCCGGTGATCTTCCTGGCCTACTCCGGCGAGATGAAGTGGCGCACCCGCGCGGGCGACGAGATCGCCGCGACGCTCGGCACCCCGCTGACCAAGGACCAGCTCTCCCAGGCGTGGCGGGCCGCGCTCGACCCCAAGGGCGACTGGATCCGCCAGGTCATGCAGGCCGCCGACCGCCGCCTGACCGAGATCCGCCGGGGCGTGCCCGACGCGGGCGGCCTGGTGATCGCCACCGACCACGAGACCGCCCGCGCCTACGCCCGCCACCTGCGCAACATCACCGGCGAGGGCGCGACGGTGGTCCTGTCCGACGATCCGGGGGCGTCCAAGAAGATCAAGCAGTTCGCCGCCTCCCACGACCGGTGGCTGGTGGCCGTCCGCATGGTCTCCGAGGGGGTCGACATCCCGCGCCTGTGCGTGGGCGTCTACGCCACCTCGACCTCGACCCCGCTGTTCTTCGCCCAGGCCGTGGGCCGGTTCGTGCGCGCCCGCAAGCGCGGCGAGACCGCCTCGGTCTTCCTCCCCTCGGTGCCCACCCTCATGGGGCTGGCCAACGAGATGGAGGTCGAGCGCGACCACGTCCTCAACAGGAAGCCCCCGGAGGACGGCCTCGACGACAGCCTGCTGGAGCAGGCCAACCGGCAGAAGGACAACCCCGACGTCCTGGGCGACGAGCTGCCGTTCGAGACGATGGAGACCTCGGCCACCTTCGACCGCGTGCTCTTCGACGGCGGCGAGTTCGGCACCGGCGCGGAGATCGGCTCGGCCGAGGAGGAGGACTTCCTCGGCCTGCCCGGCCTCCTGGAGCCCGACCAGGTGGCCACCCTGCTCCGCAAGCGCCAGTCCGACCAGCAGGCCGCCAAGCGCAGGCAGAGCCCGGCCGAGCAGCCCAAGGAGACCCTCGCCCCGCACGAGCAGATCGCCGAGCTCAGGCGCGAGCTCAACGGCCTGGTGGGCGCCTGGAACCACCGCACGGGCCAGCCCCACGGCGTCATCCACGCCGACCTGCGCCGCACGTGCGGCGGCCCGCCGATCGCGCAGGCCACGGCCGAGCAGATCCAGGAGCGCATCGACGCCATCCGCCGCTGGGCCACCCAGCGGCGCTAGCCGCGCCCCCTTCGCCGGTTCCCCGCGAACCGGCGAAGGGGCCCGGCGGGGGTCCGGCGGGGGACCCTGCACATTTGGCCACAGAGCAGTGACCTTCCGTTAGAAGGCCGGCCAGAACGGCAACAACCCTCTTGGCTGTCTTGGGATACCAGAAGGATCTTGCCCATGTCGTCTGAGGCCCCCGGCAGGTCGACGCTCACCGTCACTTCCGGCCTCTCCCGAAACGCCGTCATCATCAGGCTCGAAGGCGAGCTCGACGTCTACGCGATCCCGACCCTGCGCGAGCACATGCAGCGCGTCTGGGAGCTGCCGGCCAAGCCGTTCCTGATCCTCGACCTCGGCGCGGTCGCCTTCTGCGACTCGATGGGCATGAACGAGCTCGTCGAGGTCATGCAGCGGTGCGAGTCGAGGGGCACCAGGCTGCTGCTCGCGGGGGTGCACGGGGTGATGGCGCGGGTGTTGTCGATCACGGGGCTGCGGCACGCGTTCGAGGTGTTCGCCAGGTTCGACGACGCCCTGCGGCTGGCCGTGGCGACCCTCTAGGGGGCTCTAGAGGCCGGCGGGGGCCGGGATCCTCTTCCCGGAGCGGCCGTCCACCGGGATGTAGCGCTCGTTGCCCGGCAGCGGGACGGTCAGCGCGGCCCGGCCGTCCTTGACGCGGACGGGAAGCGTGCGTACGCCCTGATGGTCGCCGCTCAGCGGGCCCTCGTGCACCCACACCAGCAGCCGGCGGCCCTCGGGACGGGCGATCACCTTGGCCGTCGCGCACTCGCGCGGCGCGGCCGACCACGACAGCACGAGCTGCCGGCCGACCTTGGCCCACTGGGGGATCGGGGTGCGCTCGTCGCAGGCGGGCAGCGCGGGCGCCGGCGGCATGTCGTGGGCCACGACGGCGGGGCCGCGGCCGGCGGGCACGTCGCCCATGGCGACCGTCGCGGCCTCCAGCAGCGCCAGCGTCACGACCGCCCCCACCCGCGCCCCCGGACGGCCCTTGACGAGCACCCAGAGGGCGAGAGGGGCGAGCAGCAGCCAGGCCACGCCCAGGGAGATGGCAAGCATGAGGAACCTCGCACAGGATGAAGAGATATGACTCTACGTACTACTTCGACTGCGGAGAGGTTAGGTCATCCTTGAATATCACATGACCGCAGGGTTGCGCACTGTGTACCGTCCGTGATCACGGACGGCCGTGGCGCACTCCCGGGTCGTCCCGGGCGGGGCCGGTCAGCCCGTCTTGGGGCGTGCCGTCCAGCTTCACGCCCGCGGCCTCCATCTGGGCCATGGCCGACTGCGTGGTCGCCGGGGAGACGCCCGCGGTGAGGTCGAGCAGCACGCGCACGGCCAGCCCGTTGGCCGCCGCGTCGAGCGCGGTCGCGCGCACGCAGTGGTCGGTGGCGATGCCCACCACGTCGACCTCGGTCACCCCGCGCTCGCGCAGCCAGTCGGCCAGCGGCGCGCCGTCGCCCGAGGCGCCCTCGAAGCCGCTGTAGGCGGCCGCGTGGGAGCCCTTGCTGAAGACCTCCTCCACCTCCGACACGTCGAAGGAGGGATGGAAGTCGGCGCCGGGGGTGCCGGCCACGCAGTGGGCGGGCCAGGACGTGACGTAGTCGGGGGTGTCCGAGAAGTGGGTGCCGGGGTCGACGTGGTGGTCACGGGTGGCCACGACGTGGTCGTAGCCGTGCTCGCTCAGATGGCGGGTGATCGCCGCGGCCACCTCCGAGCCGCCTGCCACGGCCAGGCTGCCACCCTCGCAGAAGTCGTTCTGCACATCGACGATGATCAACGCGGTGCCCATAAGAGCACGATACGTCAGACGAACTCCGTGGGGATCGCCGCGTACCCCCTCCCGAGGTGCAGCGCCTCCTGGGGGAGCAGCGCGACGGCCTCCGCGTGGCGGTCACGGGCGGCGGAGAGAGGCTCCCGGCCGACGACCTCGCCGTCGCGCACCAGCTCGTGCAGCAGGGGGATGCCGCCGTCGGGGACGACGCCGCCGGTCGTGATCAGCTCGGTCTCGACGTGCCCGCCGGCGTCGAGCAGCCGGTACGCCTCCTTGCGCCCGCCGCGTGACGGCTTGCCCACCGACCGCTTGGCCACGGCCTCCAGCCGGCCCGCCCCCGTCTCCCGCGCCACCAGCTTGTACACCAGGGCCGCCGTGGGGACGCCGGACCCGGTCACCAGGGAGGTGCCCACGCCGTAGCCGTCCACCGGGGCGGCGGCGAGCGCGGCGATGGCGTACTCGTCGAGGTCGGAGGTGACCACGATGCGGGTGTCGAAGGCGCCGAGCGAGTCGAGCAGCTCGCGCACCTCCTGCGCGGCGGCGGCCAGGTCGCCGGAGTCGATGCGGACCGCGCCCAGCTTGCTGCCGGCCAGCTCGACCGCCGTGCGCACCGCCTGCTCCACGTCGTAGGTGTCCACCAGCAGCGTCGTGCCCACGCCGAGGGAGGCGATCTGGGCCTCGAACGCGTCCCGCTCGGAGTCGTGCAGCAGGGTGAACGCGTGCGCGGCCGTGCCCGCCGTGGGGACGCCGTACACGTGGCCGGCCATGAGGTTGGAGGTGGAGGCGAACCCGGCGATGTAGGCGGCGCGGGCGGCGGCGACGGCGGCGTACTCGTGCGTGCGGCGCGAGCCCATCTCGATGAGCGGGCGCTTGCCGGCGGCGTTGGTCATGCGGGAGGCGGCAGAGGCGATGGCGCAGTCGTGGTTGAGTATCGACAGCGTCAGGGTCTCCAGCAGCACGGCCTCGGCGAAGGTGCCCTCGACGATCATGATCGGGGAGGCGGGGAAGTAGAGGTCGCCCTCGCGGTAGCCGTAGACGTTCCCGGAAAACCGGTAATCGGCGAGAAACGCCAGAGTCGATTCGTCGACCACCTCCTGCTCGCGGAGAAAGGTGAGTTCTTCATCACCGAAACGGAAGCGTTCGAGCTCGTCCAGGATGCGGCCGGTGCCGGCCACGACCCCGTACCGGCGGCCGCCCGGCAGGTGTCTGGCGAACACCTCGAAGACCGCGCGCCGGTGCGCCGCGCCGCTGCGCAGCGCCGCCTGGAGCATCGTCAGCTCATAGTGATCTGTGAGCAACGCAGTGCTCATGGTCATTCTCACGACTCGAAGACTACGACCCAGATAGGGCAGACTCGGGGATGTGGGTAGCACCGCTCCAATCACCGTCGAGCGTCCGTCATCGGACGTCCGGCCCGATCTGCCATGGGTGACCATCGTCTGGAACGACCCGGTCAACCTCATGTCCTACGTGACCTATGTCTTCCAAACCGTCTTCGGCTACACCAAGGAGAAGGCGGAAAAACTGATGCTGGACGTCCACCAAAAGGGCAAGGCGGTCGTGTCCAGTGGCACGCGCGAAGAGATGGAACGCGATGTGCAGATTCTCCACTCCTACGGCCTGTGGGCGACGGTCCAGCCGGATTCGGTCAAGTGAGGCGGCGTCGGTGAGTTCGGGGTTCTCGGCCGGGCGGAACGGTTCGGTCATCGCGCAGTTCGAGGCCGCGGAGGTCTCGCTGTTGCGCTCGCTCGTCTCGATGCTGCTCGGCCTGGTCACGCCGGGGGAGACGAGCGACGATCCGCTGGAGCGGGCGCTCGGCATCGGGGCGGCCCAGGCGCCCACCGATCCGGTGCTGGCCCGGCTGTTCCCCTCGGCGTACGAGGACGAGCAGGAGGCGTCGGAGTTCCGCCGCTACACCGAGGCCACTCTGCGCGACGGCAAGCGCGCCGACGCCCAGACCGTCCTGGACACCGCGCGCCCGGGCGGCGCCGAGCTGACGCCGGAGCAGGCCCAGGCGTGGCTGCGCTCGCTCAACGACGTCCGCCTGACCCTCGGCACCAAGCTCGACGTGACCGAGGAGATCCACGACGAGATCGCCATGATGTCCGAGGACGACCCCCGCTACCCGGCCTACGTCACCTACGACTGGCTGACCTACCTCCAAGACAGCCTGGTCCGCGCCCTCTGGTAGCTTCCGGGCATGCTCACGATCTCGCAGGAACTGGTGGACAAGATCGTCGCGCACGCGCGGGCCGACCATCCGGACGAGGCGTGCGGGGTGATCGCGGGCCGCGACGGCGTGCCCGAGCGGTTCGTCCCGATGGAGAACGCCGAGCGTTCGCCCACCTTCTACCGGTTCGACTCCCTGGAGCAACTGCGCGTCTGGCGGGAGATGGACGACCGCGACGAGGAACCCGTCGTGATCTACCACTCCCACACCGCCACCGAGGCGTACCCGTCGCGCACCGACGTGTCCTACGCCTCCGAGCCGCAGGCCCACTACGTCCTGGTCTCGACCAGGGACGAGAACGAGGTCGAGTTCCGTTCCTACCGGATCCTCGACGGAGTGATCGAGGAGGAAGAGGTAAGATTCCTCCCATGATGGTCCGGCCGGTGCAGAGCTACCTCTTCGCGCACACCCCGGCCGTCGTCGTCTACGACTGTCGCTGATCTGGAATCCGTACCAAGCCATCGGTGTTGCCGCCGATGGGACGACGACCAGATAAGAGGAGAATGACCGCGATGGCCATCGAGGTTCGCATTCCCACCATCCTGCGCACCTACACCGACGGCGCCAAGGCCGTCGACGCCGAGGGCGCCACCCTCGACGAGCTGATCAGCAACCTTGAGTCGCGCCACCCCGGCATCAAGGACCGCCTGGTCGACCAGGGCAGCCTGCGCCGCTTCGTCAACGTCTACCTCAACGACGAAGACGTGCGTTTCCTCGGCGGCCTCGGCACCCCGGTGTCCGACGGCGACACGGTGACCGTGCTGCCCGCCGTCGCCGGCGGGTGACATGCGGTTCGACTCGCTGATCGACTCGGTCGGGCGCACGCCGCTCGTCGGGCTGCCCCGGCTGTCGCCCTCGCCCGAGGTGCGCGTCTGGGCCAAGCTCGAAGACCGTAACCCGACCGGGTCGATCAAGGACCGGCCGGCGCTGTGGATGATCGAGCAGGCCGAGAAGGACGGCCTGCTCACGCCCGGCTGCACGATCCTGGAGCCCACCAGCGGCAACACCGGCATCTCGCTCGCGATGTCGGCCAAGCTCAAGGGCTACCGGCTGATCTGCGTGATGCCGGAGAACACCTCCGAGGAGCGCCGCCAGCTCCTGCGCATGTGGGGCGCGGAGATCATCTCCTCGCCCGCCGCGGGCGGCTCCAACGAGGCCGTCCGCGTGGCCAAGGGCCTGGCCGCGGAGAACCCGTCCTGGGTGATGCTCTACCAGTACGGAAACCCGGCCAACTGGCGCTCCCACTACGAGACCACCGGCCCGGAGATTCTGGCCGACCTGCCCACGGTCACCCACTTCGTGGCCGGGCTCGGCACGACGGGCACGCTCATGGGCGTCGGCCGGTTCCTGCGGGAACGGGTGCCCGGCGTGCAGATCGTCGCCGCCGAGCCGCGCTACGGCGAGCTGGTCTACGGCCTGCGCAACGTCGACGAGGGCTTCATCCCCGAGCTGTACGACGAGTCCGTGCTGACCACCCGCTTCTCCGTCGGCTCGGCCGACGCGCTGCGGCGCACCCGCGAGCTGCTGGCCGCCGAGGGCATCTTCGCGGGCGTCTCGACCGGCGCCGCGCTGCACGCCGCGCTGGGCGTGGCCGGGAAGGCCGTCAAGGCGGGCGAGCGGGCCGACGTCGTCTTCGTGGTGGCCGACGGCGGCTGGAAATACCTGTCCACGGGCGCCTACGACGGCACCCTGGAGGAGGCGGAAGAGCGCCTGGAAGGGCAGCTCTGGGCCTGACGACATGAAGAAGGGGGCGGCCGGTCCGGCCGCCCCCTTCTTCCATGGTCAGTTGAACAACACCCGCAGCGAGAAGTCCGCCTCGGTGGCGCTCTGCTTCCCGCTCAGCCCGACGGCCCGCAGGACCTGCGCGTTGGCCTTGTCGTCGCCCTCCATGCTCTGCAGGTAGAGGTGCTCGACCTTGTCGAGGTCCACGAAGAGCGCGAAGGTCGCCTCGCCGGCGTCGGGGATGGCGGTCTGGAACGTCTCGGAGTCGCCCAGCGTGCCTTCCTCGGCCAGCTTCTTGGCGTACTCCTCGCTCGTCGCCGCCGTGAAGACGCCGTCACCGGGCACCTTGGCGAGCTGCGGAGCGGGCTGCCCACTGGCCGCCAGCGCCTTCTCGATCTTGCCGACCACCGCCTGGGCCTTGGCCGGATCGGTGACCACGCGGACGCCCGCCTTGATCTGGTCGCCGTCCAGGCCCTGGCTGTCCACCGCGACCGTGAAGTTCTTGCCGAGCACCGTGGCCAGGTCGCCGGGCAGGTCGAGGCCGAACTTGGTCTTGGCCTGGTCGAGGAGCTGCCGGACCTCGGCGCCGCCGCCGGCCGCGGCCGACTTCTGGATCTGGGCCCACTGGCTGGTGATCATCTGGTCCAGGCCGGAGATCGACAGGGCCCCGGCGGTGCCGGCAGGCAGCGTGCCCAGGGCGGCGGGCTGGAGGTCGTCCGAGGTCACGCCCTTGGCGCCCCTGACCAGGCCGGCCAGCTCGACGTAGGCGCTGTCGAAGCGCAGCGCGCCGGCGAACCGGGCGTCCTTGATGGGCTCGATGCTCGCGGCCTGCTCGGCGGGGATGGGGGAGAGCTTGGCCAGCGCCCCCATGTCCGCCCAGAACGACAAAACGCCCTGCTCGCCGACGTCACCCATGTCGTCGTTGAACTCGCTGTTGTCGGCGAGCGTGGCCTGGCCCTTCGCGTACTTGTCGGCCAGCGCCTGGGTCGAGGACAGCAGCGCGTAGTCGTCGCGGAAGGCGATGCCGTACTTGTCGCCGTCCATGAGCTTGGCGATGCCCGCCTTGGCCTGCGCCTGGTCCTTGACCTGCACGGCCACCGCGAAGTCGGGCTCGGACTTGCCGGAGGGCACGGCGGCGAAGCCGACCCTGCTGCCCAGCCACGGGTCCACGTCCTTGGCGAAGTCGACCTTCTTCTCGCCGGTCTCGTTGACCAGGTTGAACAGGGCCTGGCGGGGGTCCTCGCCGGTGAAGGAGCCCTTGGTGACCGTGAACTTCCTGGCGAGCTGGAACAGCGCCAGCTTCTGGTTCGCGGCCGGGTCGAGGTCGAGGCGGGCGTAGGCGATCGCGTCGGCGGGCAGGACCTCGTTCGGCTGCGTGCCGCCGCCGCCGATCGCGCCCACGGCCCACACCGCGCCGCCGCCGAGCAGCACCACCGCGAGCGCCGCCGCGCCGGCGATCAGCCAGCCCTTGCGGCCGCCCTTCTTCGCCGGCTGGGGCGGGCCGAAGCCGTCGGGGCCCTGCTGCTGCCAACCCTGCTGCGCGTACTGGTCCTGCTGCTGCCAACCCTGCTGGTGCTGCTGCTGGGCGTACGGGTCCTGTTGCTGCCAACCCTGGTGCTGCGCGTGCTGGTCCTGTTGCGGCCAGGTCTGTTGCTGCTGCTGCTGTTGCCGGCCTTGCTGCGCCTGGCCGCCGTACGGGGCGCCGTAGGCGGGCTGCTGGCCGTAGGCGGATTGGGGGTTGTAAGCCGGCTGCCCGTACGAAGCTCCCTGCCCCGGCTGAGGGGCCTGCTGACCATAGGGCTGCTGGTACGGCTGCTGCTGCGGCTCCTGCGGCTGGTCCCAGCCTCCTCGGTACGCCGTGGTGCGCTCAGGATCCTGGCCAGGTGGGGGATTATTCGCAGACATCACTCAACTCACAATGTGGACTTTTGACCACAGAGAAGGTAGCTGATGTTGCTAGATGGCCGCTTGCAATGTGCTGAAGTCGGGATTAGGCCCGGTTCAGCTCCTTTTTCAGCACATCGAGGTGAACTTCGCCGCCTGTCCAGTCCGTCACGCAGGCCCAGGGCACGAACGTGCACCCGGCGTACACCGTCCGCGCCAGCGTCTTGGACAGCCAGGGGGAGCGGCCCTGACGGTCTCGGGTGAGCCCGAGCAGGACGGGCGCCCGCCGCCCCGAGACGACCAGCCCGTAGACCGTCTGGCTCTGCTGGATCTCGCCCCTGTGCCTGTGGGCGCGGATGTCGACCACGTGACCGACCCAGATCCCGTTGGAGTCCCACACCGACTGACCGATGAGTTCGGTGACAGTTGCCATGATCGAACTGTCCCATCCGGGTGGTGTTTCCGCAGGTAGGCGCGCTGATATCGGAACGGCGTGGTGCGAACGCCGCAGCCCCGCGTAAAGTGGGGGGACTACTAGAATATAGTTCCGTACGGTGAAGGCAGGGCGGTATGACCAAGTTCGACGAGGCCACACAGGCGATCAGGGTCGACGAGACCACCTATGACGTGTGCCTCGACCCCGGATACTCCATCGGCGGCCCGCTCAACGGCGGCTACCTGATGGCCGTGGTCCTGCGCGCCGCCGTGGACGCCTCGCCGTTCGAGCACCCGGTGAGCACCACCTCGCAGTTCCTCAGATCACCGGTCGCCGGCCCCGCCCAGGTCCGGGTCGAGCCGCTGAAGTCGGGCCGCACGGCCGCCTTCGCCAGGGCCACCCTCGTCCAGGACGGCGTGCCGCAGATCGAGAGCCTGATCACCACCGCCACCCTGGCCGGCGCCGACCCCGTCTACACCGACGCGCCCTCGGTCGTCATGCAGTCCGTCGAGGAGTGCGTCAAGCTGCCCGACCCCAAGCCCGAGAACAACATGACCCTCAACGCCCAGATGGACATGCGCTTCGACCCGCCCACCATCGCCTGGCTGGCCGGCGAACCGACGGGCAGGCCGGAGTCGCGTGCCTACTTCAGGATGGCCGAGCCGCAGGACGCCGACCCGTACGTGCTGGCCCTGGCCGTGGACGCGCTGCCGCCCGTGGTGTTCTCCGCCGGCGCCCGCGGCTGGGCGCCCACCGTCGAGCTCACCTGGCACCTGCGCGCCCTGCCCGCCCCCGGCTGGCTCACCCTGATCGGGAGCGGCCGGCTCATTTCGGACGGCTGGTTCGACGAGGAGGTCGAGGTGTGGGACTCCGCCGGCCGGCTCGTGGCCCAGTCGCGCCAGCTCGCCAGGGTCGGAAGGGGCTGATGTGAGCAACACGACAGTCGCGCCTTCATCAGGTGTGAGCATTCTTACGCGGTGTTGATCGAGCAGGTCGCCTACCCTCTAGAACGTGCCGGACGAGAGTATTGGGATCTTCGACAGCGGGGTGGGCGGCCTGACGGTCGCGCGCGCGATCATCGACCAGCTCCCCCACGAGTCGATCACCTACGTGGCCGACACGGCCCGCCAGCCGTACGGGCCGAAACCCATCGCGGAGCTGCGCGCCTACGCCCTTGAGGTGATGGACCACCTCGTCGAGCAGGACGTCAAGATGCTCGTCATCGCGTGCAACAGCGCCAGCGCCGCCGTGCTGCGCGACGCCCGCGAACGCTACGGCGTGCCGGTCGTCGAGGTGATCCAGCCCGCCACCAGGCGCGCGGTGCGCGCCACCCGCACCGGCCGGGTCGGCGTGATCGCCACCCAGGCCACCATCACGTCGCTGGCCTACCACGACGCCTTCACCGCGGCCCCCGACGTGCAGCTCACCGGCGTGGCCGCGCCCCGCCTGGTGGAGTACGTCGAGCGCGGGGAGACGATGAGCAAGGAGCTCATCGACGTCCTGGCCGAGTACCTCGATCCGATCAGGGCGGCCGGCTGCGACACGCTCATCCTCGGCTGCACCCACTACCCGCTGCTCACCGGCGCGATCTCCTACGTCGTCGGCGACGGGGTCACGCTGGTCTCCAGCGCCGACGAGACGGCCAAGGACGTCTACCGGATCCTGCACGACCGCGGACTGGCGGCGGGAGGCGAGGCCACCCCCCGGCACCGCTTCCGCGCCACCGGCGACTCCCAGCTCTTCGCCCGCCTCGGCAGGCGGTTCCTGGGCCCGGAGATCGACGTGGTCGAAGTCGCGCCAGTGGGGGGTACTACCTTTAGCGGGAGGCCCACATGAAGGTGACCATCGTCGGATGCTCGGGCAGCTACCCCGGCCCCGACAGCCCCGCGTCCTGCTATCTCGTCGAGGCCGAGGGGTTCAGGATGCTGCTCGACCTCGGCAACGGGTCGCTCGGCGCGCTCCAGCGCCATATCGGCCTCTACGACGTGGACGCCATCTGCCTGTCCCATCTGCACGCCGACCACTGCCTCGACGTCTGCGGCTACCACGTGGCCCGCACGTACGGGCCCGACGCGCCGTACCCGCCCGTGCCGGTCTACGCGCCGGAGGGCGCCCCGGCCCGGCTCGCGGCCGCGTACGGGATGCCGGACGAGCCCGGCCTGGAGACCGCCTTCGACTTCACGCCGCTGTCGCCCGGCTCGTTCGAGGTGGGGCCGTTCGTCGTCACCGCCGGCCTGGTGAACCATCCGGTCGAGGCGTACGGGTTCCGGGTGGCCAGCGACGACGTGTGCATGGCGTACTCGGGGGACACCGGGGAGTCGGCGGAGCTGGTCAAGCTGGCCGCGGGGGCCGACCTCATGTTGTGCGAGGCGTCGTTCGTCGAGGGGCCCGACCTGCCGCCCGACCTGCACCTGACCGGCCGTCAGGCGGCCGAGCACGCGGCCAAGGCCAACGCGGGCAAACTCGTGCTCACCCACCTGGTGCCGTGGAACGACAACGCAAGGGTGCTGCAGGACGCGTCGAGGGGCGGTTACGCCGGGCCGATCGAGCTGGCCCGCAGCGGCGCGGTCTACGACCTGGCCTGAGCGTCGTCGAAGTCACGTAATCGGGGCAGCGGCGAGAACAGCAGCGGCACGAACGACATGACCCGGCCGATCATGAACACCCATAAGGCCGTCCGCACGCCGAACTGCTGGGCGACGATCCCGCCGAGCAGCGCGCCCAGCGGGACCGAGGCCCACGTCAACGACCGGAACGAGGCGTTGACCCGGCCCAGCAGCCGCTCGGGGACCGTCGTCTGCCGGTAGGTGATCTGGCCGACCGCGCCCAGCGCCGAGCTCCACGACAACGCAATCGAGGTGACGGCGAAGAACGCCACCCGCCAGTCGGCCTGGGTCATCGGCAGCAGCAGGGCGAAGGGCGCCGGCACGGTGAGGGAGAGCCAGGTGACCCTGGCCGTGCCGACCTTCCTGGCCAGCAGCGCGCCGAGCAGGCCCGCGGCCACGCCGCCGAACCCGCCGGACATGAGCAGCACGCCGATGAGGCCGGGCGCCAGCCCCACCTCGTCGGCCAGGAACAACACCGACAGGCCGAGCACCGCGCCGACCGTCAGGTTCGCCAGCACCGAGGACGCGGCGAACATGCGCATCAGGTGGTCGCGCCACACGTAGCGCAGCCCCACGCCGATGCCGCGCAGCAACGGCTCGGGCTCGCCCGCGGCCGGCGGCTTGTCCGGGGTCTTGATGGTGCTGAGGAACAGCGCCGACGTCAGCGAGCCCAGCGCCGTGGCGAGCATCGTGAACGGCGCGCCGACGAGCTGCACCAGCAGGCCGCCGAGGCCAGGCCCGCCCAGGAAGCCGCCGGAGCGCACCACCTCCAGCTTGGAGTTGCCGTCGCCGAGCTGCCCCGCGCTCACCAGGCTGGGCAAATACGTCTGGTCGGCGACGTCGTTGAACACCTGCGCCACACCCGCGAGGAAGGCGACCGTGAACATCATGCCGATCGACAGCACGCCCAGTTGCGCCGCCAGCGGAATGCTCGCCAGCAGCACGAACCTGACCAGGTCGGAGACCACCATCACGCGGCGCCGGCGCATCCGGTCGACCCACACCCCCGCGGGCAGGCCGAGCACGAGGAACGCGGCGGTCTGCAGCGCGGACAGCAGGGCCACCTGGGCCGGCTGCGCGTGCAGCGTGACGACCGCCACCAGCGGGAGGGCCACGCGCGAGATATTCGCTCCCAGTTCGTTCCCTACGTGCGATGTCAGGAACCGGAGGAAGTCAGGGTTTCGCAACACCCCCGTTGTCATTGCGTAAGGATCCATGTGTCGGACACATTTGGTCAAGAGTGTCGTGCCGCGGAGATAGGGTGATCTGCATGTCCCGACAGGATGGCCGCAACCCCGACCAGCTACGCCCCATCACCATCACCCGGCAGTGGCTGGCGCACGCCGAGGGTTCGGTCCTCGTCGAGTTCGGCGGCACGAGGGTGCTCTGCGCGGCGTCGGTGCAGGACAGCGTGCCGCGCTGGCGCAGGGGCAGCGGCCAGGGCTGGGTCACGGCCGAATACGCGATGCTCCCGCGGGCGACCAATACCCGTAATGACCGGGAATCGGTCCGCGGCAAAATCGGCGGGCGCACGCACGAGATTTCCCGGTTGATCGGAAGATCACTTCGCGCGTGCGTCGATTACAAAGCTCTCGGCGAAAACTCCATTCTGCTCGACTGCGACGTCCTGCAGGCCGACGGCGGCACCAGGACCGCCGCGATCACCGGCGCTTACGTCGCCCTCGCCGACGCCGTCGCCTGGATGAAGGCGCGCAAGATGTGCCCGGGAGACCCGCTGATCGGCTCGGTCGCGGCCGTGTCCGTCGGGGTCGTCGGCTCGGTCCCCATGCTCGACCTGTGCTACACCGAAGACGTCGCCGCCGAGACCGACATGAACGTCGTGATGACCGGCGAGGGCGCCTTCGTCGAGGTGCAGGGCACCGCCGAGGGTGTGCCCTTCGACCGCGCGGCCCTCGACCAGCTGCTCGACCTGGCCGCCGCCGGGTGCGAGGAGCTCACCCTGATCCAGCAGGAGGCGCTGAGCGCATGAAGATCGTGCTCGCCACCCGCAACCCGGGCAAGATCGCGGAGCTGCGGCGCATCCTCGCCGGGTTCGAGATCGTCGGGCTCGAGGAGTTCCCCGAGATCGGCGAGGTCGCCGAGACCGGCGTCACCTTCGAGGAGAACGCGCTGCTCAAGGCGCACGCCGTCGCCAAGGGCTCCGGGCTGCCGGCCGTGGCCGACGACTCCGGGCTCTGCGTCGACGTGCTCAACGGCATGCCCGGCGTCTTCTCGGCCCGCTGGTCCGGCCGCCACGGCGACGACCAGGCCAACCTCGACCTGCTGCTCGCCCAGCTCTCCGACGTGCCCGCCGAGAAGCTGTCGGCGCACTTCGCCTGCGCCGCCGCGCTCGCGCTGCCGTCCGGGGAGCACCGGGTGGTGGAGGGCACGCTGCCCGGCCACCTGATCACCACCCCGCGGGGCACCAACGGCTTCGGCTACGACCCGATCCTGGTGCCGCTCGGCCACGACCGCACCACCGCCGAGCTGTCTCCCGACGAGAAGGACGCCATCAGCCACCGGGGCCGTGCCTTCCGTGCGCTGGCGCCGATCGTGCGTGACATCGTCGGCTCGTAACCACCGCGTAAGAACCTGCTGACCGTGGGCGACGTAACGTCGTACCGTGCAGAAGAACGAGAGGGTGCCCGCCTGGGCCGGCGCCCTGGCGGGGCTCACGGCGGGTGCGCTGGCGCTGGGGATCGCGCAGCTTGTCGCCGGGTTCGCCGGTCCTGAGACCTTTCCGGTGGTGGCGGTGGGGGACACCGCCGTCGACCTGACACCGGCGCCGGTGAAGGACTTCGCGATCAACACGTTCGGGGAGAACGACAAGACCGTCCTCATCGGGGGCGTGCTCGTGGTGCTCGCCGGGATCGCGGCCGTCATCGGGGTGCTGGCGCGGCGCCGGCTCGCGTACGGGTACGCGGGGCTGGCCCTGTTCGGGGTGGTGGGGGCGGCCGCGGTGCTCACCCGTCCGGGGGCCGGGGCGGCGGACGTGCTGCCGACGGTGGTCGGGGTCCTGTGCGGGGGGCTGGTGCTGGGGTGGCTGCTCCGGCGCGCGGGCGTTGGTCGCGGCACGGTCGCGACGGCCCCTGAGGCCGGTGGCGGGGTCGCGGCCCCTGAAGCCGGTGGCGAGGCGGCGCCTGGGCGCCGCGGTGACGGCGCGGTCTCCGAGGGCGGCGGTGACGGTACGGTCTCCGATGAGGTCGGTGGTGCGGGGGCGGGCGGCGAGGGGGCCGTGGAGCGGCCTGCCGTGATGCGGGCCGGGGCGGGGGAGCGCGGCTTCGACCGGCGGCGGCTGATCACCGGTGTGGCGGGCGGGATCGTGGTGGCGGGGGCGTCGGCCGTGCTGGGCCGGCAGCTCGGCGGGCAGCGGGAGCTGGACGCGACGCGGGTGAACCTGGCGCTGCCCAGGCCGGCGACGCCCGCCCGGCCCCTTCCCGCCGGTACGGACTTCCGCATCCCCGGCCTGTCCCCCTTCATCACGAAAAATCGGGACTTCTATAGGGTTGATACGGCGCTCGTCGTCCCCCAGGTGGACCCGCGCACCTGGACGCTTCGCATCCACGGCATGGTGGACAGACCGGTCGAGATCACCTACGCCGAGCTGCTGAACCTGCCGCTCACCGAGGCCGACATCACCCTGACCTGCGTCTCCAACGAGGTGGGCGGCCCGTACGTCGGCAACGCCCGCTGGCTGGGCGTACGCATGGCCGACCTGCTGCGCCGTGCCGGGCTCCAGCCGGGGGCCGACATGCTGCTGTCCACCTCCGACGACGGCTTCACCTGCGGCACGCCCGTGGACGTCGTGATGGACGGCCGCGACGCCCTCTTCGCCATCGCCATGAACGGCGAGGCGCTCCCGTTCGAGCACGGTTTCCCCGTACGCCAGGTCGTGCCCGGCCTGTACGGGTACGTGTTGGCCACCAAGTGGGTGGTGGACGTGAAGGTGACCCGGTTCGACCGGGACCAGGCGTACTGGACGCCACGCGGGTGGGCCGCCAAGGGGCCGATCAAGACGGAGTCGCGCATCGACGTGCCGAAGAGCGGCGACTCGCTGAAGGCCGGGCGCACGACCATCGCCGGGGTGGCGTGGGCCCAGCACACCGGGGTGGACGCCGTCGAGGTGCGGGTCGATCGCGGCGAGTGGCGGCAGGCGCGGCTGGCCGCCGTGCCGGGGCCCGACACCTGGCGGCAGTGGGCGCTCGACTGGGACGCCACGCCCGGGGAGCACACGATCGAGGCGCGGGCGACGGACGCGGCGGGTCGCACCCAGACCGAACGGCAGGCGCCGCCCGCGCCCGACGGCGCCAGCGGGTGGCCGGCCCTGACGGTCCAGGTGGCCTGATTCGCGGACGTTTGCGCAGGTAAAGCCGTTGGCCCAGACGGATAATCTTCCCCACTTCCCCCTCTCGGACGCGACGGCGGCCCTACGATCGGTCGTCCAAGCAGGACAGGAGGCAGGACGTGGTCCGCGAACGCAAGTCGAGCGTCCGAGGGGTCCTTCCGGAGGGGCAGTACAACCCGGTGGTGGGAGAGGGGGTCCGGTGGCTCGACTACGAACGTGCCGCCGAGGACGTCCCCGGCGAAGCACCCGCCACGACCGAGGTGCCCTCCTCCCGTGAGGGCTCGGCCCCCTTAACGCCCGCCGCCTCCCGCGCCCCCGCCGAGGAGCCGCCGCCACCCGGCCTCCGTACGCAGACCCCTGCTCCCTCCCACCCGACCCCCCGGCCCGCCGCAGCCTCCGTCCCTGGTGTGGTCTCCGCTCTGGACGTGCTCACCGGCCTCGCCACCCGCCCGGCCCCGGCCCGCACCGACACGCCGTACGGCCTGACGTTCAGCCTGAACACCCTCAACCGCCTCGCCACGGCCATCCCGGACGAGCGGGAGAGCGCACATCCCGGCCGGCCGGACGACCGGAAGGCGCCGACGGGCGTGCCGGACGGCCCGTCGCCACGTTCCGCCGAGGCGACCACCTGCGCCGACGGCGGCGGGGCGACCGGCGCGGCGACCGGCGGGCAGGCCGCCACAGTGCCGAACGCCGACGTGCCGAACGCCGGGGAAGCGCACACCGGCACGTCCGGCCACCGGGAGGGACGTCCTGACGCGTCCGACGACCAGGAGCTCCCGCAGGCGCGGGTATCGCGCACGACGGCCCATCCGGCCGCGGCCCGCGATCCGCACGGAGCCCCACCCATGCCGGCAGCCCCACGAGTGATCGGCCTGAACGGAGCCGCCGCGCAGGCAGAGGCGGCACGCCCGAGCGGCCTGCGGGAAGCCGCCCCGGAGGCGGGCAGCCCGCGTGAGGCAGGGCCGGACGAGGGGGAGCCGGGGGAGTTCCCAGGGGGCGGGACCGGCGGGCCGGAGAGCCCCGGGGACGCGGTGACGCCGGGTTTCGGGGCGGCGGTCAACGGGATGCGGCGGCTGGAGTTCGGGGAGAGGGACGGGGCCCGTGGCGCGGACGGACGGCATCCGCTGGAGGCCCGGATCGACCGGGCGAGGAACCGTGCCGCCGTCGACTGGTTCGAGGGCGAGCGGCGGCCGCCGAGGCTGGCCGACTGCCGGCCGTACGGGCTGCCCGGCGGGTTGGCACAGCCGGACCCGCAGGTGGAACGGGAGCTGAGGCAGGCGCTGGAGCCCGGTGCCAGGTTCCCCGATCCGCGCGGCACCTGGGTCCGGCTGATCAACGGCGGCGGCCCGGCCGACGACCCGTTCCGGGCCTCCAACGCCGCCGACTGCGCCCTGGCCGTGTTGTCCACCTGGCACGGCGAGCCCGCCACCGCCGCCCCCCGGCTCCCCGAGTACGACGGGATCGGCCGGCCGCTGCTCACCGGCGAGAAGGGCGGAGCGGCCCGGATCGAGCGGTGGACCGGCCGGCGGTTCCAGTACGCGGGCCAGGGGCGGCACGCCTACCCCATGATCGCCCGGCGGCTGCTGGAGGCCGGGCACGGCGCGAGCGCGGTCATCGTGGTGCGCTGGCCGGGCGGCGGGTCGCACGTCTGGAACGCGGTCAACTCCGGCAGCGAGGTGATCTGGATCGACGCCCAGCGCGGGCACATGTCGGTCGAGCCGCCGTACGCGACGGTGACGGGGGTGTTCTGCATGATCCTCGACCGGCAGGGGCGGCCGCGATGAACATGGACCAGGCCAGGGCGCTGGCGGAGGAGTACGTCAACGGGACGCGCCCGCCGGACGAGCCGCTGTCGGTGGGCCTGTACGGCTTCCACGACGGGTACGTCGCCTGGATCCGGGAGCTCGACCCCGACGACCCCACCACCCTGCCGGACACGGTAGGCGGGGCGTGCATCGTGATCGACAAGGCGTCCGGGGAGGTCGTCGTCCGGCCTCTGCTGGATCCGGAGACCGTCGCCGAGCTGTGGCCCGGCCGCACCCCGCGCTGACCGCGTGACGCACGGGAGGCCGGGCGCCGCCCCCATAGGGCGCCCGACCTGTCGTCACGTGCGTGGCCGCGCCCCCATAGGGCGTCCGACCTGGTGGCACGTGCGTGGCCGCGCGGCCTCGGCGTCCCCCACGACACCCGTCCCATGAGACCGCGCACCCCCTGCGCGTACCCTCTATCCTGATTTTTCGCTTTTATTCGCTTTTGCCATGGATCACCCCGTAGCCAACGAACCGACGATCGACGCCCTGGCCGCCCGCCGGGCCGGCACCACGGCGGCCAGCACGCCCGCCAGCCCCGAGAGCACCACGAACAGCGCGATCTGCCCGAGCGGCGCGGAGAAGACCGCCCCGGGCAACATCGCCCGTACCGCGGCCCAGCCGAACACGCCGCCGAGCACCACGCCGACCAGCGCCCCGACCAGGCCGAGCAGCAGCGCCTCGACCGAGAGCATCCGCCGCAGCTGCGGACGGGTCAGCCCGAGCGCCCGCAGCAGCGCCGACTCCCTGGTGCGTTCGTGCACCGACAACGACAGGGTGTTGGCGATGCCGAGCAGCGAGATCAGGATCGCCAGCCCGAGCAGCCCGGTCACGATCATGAGCAGCATGTCCAGGGTCTCGTCGAACTGCCCGCGTACCTCGGTCGAACTGGCCATCTGGACGGTGGGATGGGCCGCGATCGCGGCCCTGACCACCTGACGGGCCTGGTCGGTCGCGACGCCGTCGCGGATGTTGATCATCACGCGGGAGTCGGGCACCCGGTCGTAGTAGGTGTCGAACGGCCGCTCGGCGACGGTGAGCGGGGGCAGGGTGGAGTTCGTCCCGGCGAGGACGGCGACGACCTTCAGCGGCACGGACCCGGCCAGCTCGGTCTTGACCGTGACAGTGTCGCCGACCTTGACGCCCAGGGCGGAGGCCGCGTAGTCGAGCAGCGCGACCTGCCCGGCCGACAGGCCCGCCATCGAGCCGGACAGCACCTCGGGGGCGACGGTCCCGTGGTAGGTGCCGATGTCGAAGCGCCGGTCGCCCACCTTGCCCGGGGTCTCGCGGATCTGCAGCACCGAGGCCAGCTCGGGACGGCCGCGCAGCTTCTCGGCCACCGACCTGGGCACCCCGCTGTCCTGCACCTGGCCGGCCAGCATGTAGTCGACGGGGAACTGCTCGTCGAGCTTGTTCCACACGGTCAGCCGGGTGGAGGCGCTGAGCACCGAGATCAGCGTCATCAGCGTGACGCCGATGGTGAGCGCGACCGTGGTGGTCGCGGCGCGCCGGGGGTTGCGGGCCGAGTTGTCCAGCGCCAGGCGTCCTGGCACGCCGAACAGCTTGGCCGGGATCCAGCCCACCACCGCGCTCAGGGGCCTGACCAGCACCGGCCCGAGGATCAGCACGGCCAGGAAGACCAGCGCGCCGCCGGCCATCACGACGAACAGCGTGCTCGTCTCGCCCGCCGGCAGCCCCGCCACGCCGAACGCGGTCATGCCCGCCCCGGCCAGCAGGAACAGCCCCGCGAACACCGAGCGCAGCAGGCCGGTGCGGAAGTCCTGCTCCTCCGGCTGGGCGCGCAGCGCCGCGACCGGCGGCACGCGGGTGGCCGCCCGCGCGGGCAGCAGGGCCGCGAACAGGGTGACCACCAGGCCGACGGCCAGGCCGATCCCGATGGTGGCCGGCGTCAGCGCGACCGCCGCGTCCGTGGGCATGGGGGCGTCGAACGCGGCCAGCAGCGTCAGCGCGAGCACGGCCAGCCCGTACCCGGTGAGCAGGCCGAGCGCGGAGGCGAGCAGCCCGACCGCGAACGACTCCAGCACGATCGAGCCGAACACCTGCCCGCGGGTCGCGCCGATGCAGCGCAGCAGCGCCATCTCCCGGGTGCGCTGCGCGACCAGGATGGTGAAGGTGTTGTAGATGACCAGCGCGGCCACCATCATCGCCACCGCCCCGAACAGCAGCAGGCCGATGGTCAGCGTGCGCATCGACAGCCCGGCCGAGGCCGCCAGGTCGTCGGCCAGCTCCGTGCCGGACTTGACCTCGTAGGCGTCGCCGAGCGCCGCGGCCACGGCCTGCTTCAGCCCGGGGGCCGAGCCGGCGACGTCGATCTCGCGGTAACCCTTGGCGCCGGTCATGCGCTGCGCGGTGGCCGCGGTGAAGCCGACCGCGCCGGTGAAGGACAGCTCCTGGTCCACCCCGGGATCGAGCAGGCCGACCAGCCGGAACTGGTGGCGGGCCTGCTTGCGGTCGAGCACGGTGATCGTGTCGCCGAGCCGCAGGCCCTGCGACTTCGCGGTGTTCTTGTCCAGCACGGCCGCCTGGTCGTCGGTGCCCGGGCCGGTGCCCGCGACGATCGAGGTGCGGTCCAGCGGGCCGGGGACGATGGACAGGGCCGTGGTCGGGCTGCTGCCGACCGCCCTGCCGTCCTTGCCGAGCAGCGGCGCGGGGTCGCGGATCAGGCCCTGCGCCTCGGTCACGCCGGTGAGGGCGCGCACCCGTTCCAGGGCCTTCTCCGGCAGCACGCCGTCGCGCTCCTTGGGCAGGACGGCCACGTCCACCTTGTCGGCGTCGGCGGTGACGCGCTGGGAGAAGCCCGCCTGGATGGTGTCGTTCAGCACGAACGTGCCCGCGATGAAGCCCACCCCCAGCGTGATCGCCAGCGAGGTGAGCAGCAGCCTGAGCTTGTGCGCGCGCAGTCCGGCCAGCGCCGTCTTCAGCACCTCAGCCCTCCAGCTTCACGAGCGTGTCCAGGACGGCCTGCGGCGACGGCGAGGTGATCTCGGTGACCAGCTCGCCGTCGCGCAGGAACACCACCCGGTCGGCGTAGGCCGCCGCGACCGGGTCGTGGGTGACCATGACGATGGTCTGGCCGAGCTCGCGGACCGAGGTGCGCAGGAAGGACAGGATCTCCGAGCCGCTGCGCGAGTCCAGGTTGCCCGTGGGCTCGTCGGCGAAGATCACCTGCGGCTTGCTGATCAGGGCCCTGGCCACGGCCACGCGCTGCTGCTGGCCGCCGGACAGCTCGGTCGGCCGGTGCCCGAGCCGGTTCCGCAGCCCGACGGTGTCGATGACCCGGGCGAACAGCTCCTCGTCCGCCTGCCGGGCGGCGATGTCCAGGGGCAGCCTGATGTTCTGCTCGGCGGTGAGCGTGGGCAGCAGGTTGAACGCCTGGAAGATGAAGCCGATCCGCTCCCGGCGCAGCAGCGTGAGCTGCCGGTCGGCCAGACCGGTCAGCTCGACGTCGCCGATGTGCACCGTGCCCGAGGTGGCGGTGTCCAGGCCGGCCAGGCAGTGCATGAGCGTCGACTTCCCGGAGCCGGACGGGCCCATGATCGCCGTGAAGGCGCCGGTGGCGAAGGCCACGTCCACGCCGCGAAGGGCGTGGACCTGGGCGTCGCCCTGGCCGTACACCTTGGTCAGTGCCTTGGCCACCACCGCGGGCGGTGCCGCGCGCCAGGACTCGGTGAGGGTCACTTTCACTCCTTGTCGCAATTTCTCGTCGCGACCAACGTTAGGAGTGGAAATTTCAGGAATTGTGGGCCCTGAGGAGGGACTTCGTGTAGGACCTCAGACGACCCCCGTCAGCCTTTCGGCCGATGCGAGGGCACGACGAGCCCCGCCTCGTACGCGTACACGACCACCTGGGCCCGGTCCCGCAGCCCCAGCTTGGCCAGCACCCGGCCGAGATGCGTCTTCACCGTGGCCTCGGCGACCTCCAGGCGGCCCGCGATCTCCATGTTCGACAGGCCGCGGGCCACCATGAGCAGCACCTCCCGCTCGCGCGGGGTCAGCTCGGTCGCCGCCGGCAGCTCCTCCACCGGCAACTGGGCGGCGAAGCGGTCCAGCATGCGGCGCAGCGTGCGCGGCGCGACCACGGCGTCGCCCGCGTGCACCTGCCTGATGGCGTTGACCAGGTCGGCGGGCGGCACGTCCTTCAGCAGGAACCCGGCCGCGCCCGCCTTGATCGCGGCCAGGGCGTACTCGTCGAGGTCGAACGTGGTCAGGATCAGCACCTTCGGCCCGTCGATGTGCCTGGTCGCCTCGACGCCGTCCATGCGCGGCATGCGGACGTCCATGAGCACGACGTCCACCTCGACGCGGTCCAGCAGCTCCAGGGCCGTGACGCCGTCGGCGGCCTCGGCCACCACGTCGATGTCGGGCTGGGCGCCGAGCACCATCTTGAACCCGGCCCGCAGCAGCTCCTGGTCGTCGACCAGCATCACCCTGATCATCATGCCGCCCTGGCCGCCGGGAGGCGGGCCAGCACCTCGAAGCCGCCGCCGGTCAGGGGACCGGCCGAGACCGCGCCGCCGTACATGCCGACGCGTTCGCGCATGCCGATCAGGCCGTGCCCGTCCGGGCTGCGCGGCGCGGCGGCGCCCCGGCCGTCGTCGGTCACCCGGACGACCAGCTCGGGCCCGCCGTAGTCGATCTCGACCCGCGCCTGGACGTGCGGGCCGCCGTGCTTGAGCGCGTTCGTCAGCGCCTCCTGGACGATGCGGTAGACGGCGAGCTGCTGCCCTTCGGGAAGGTCGCCCGGCACGCCGCCGATGCGCAGGCTGGCGGGCACGCCGGCGCCGCGTACCAGCTCTTCGAGCTGGCCCAGGCCGGGCTGCGGGGTGTAGTCGGTGCCGTCGTCCTCGTTCTCGCGCAGCACGCCGACCATCCGGCGCATCTCGGCCAGGGCCGCCCGCCCGGTCTTGGAGATGTTCCGTACGGCCAGCCGGGCCTGCTCTGGGTCGCTGTCGAGGGCGAAGCCCGCGCCGTCGGCCTGCACCACCATCACACTGACATTGTGCGCCACCACGTCGTGCAGCTCCCTGGCGATCCTGGCGCGCTCGGCCGCCGCGGCCATCCTGGCCTGCTGGTCGCGTTCGCGCTCGGCCCGCTCGGCGCGTTCCTCCAGCCCTTCGAGGTAGCGCCGGCGGGTGTTGGCGTACAGGCCGGCGAGCCAGATGGTGACGACGAAGATCGAGCCGCTGAAGAACATGCCGAAGGTGGCGACGGACCAGTTCACCAGTGCCAGGAACATCCCCAGCTCGGCCACCAGCCCGGCGGCCAGCGCCCACCGGAACGCGCACTCGGAGGCGACCGTCCACAGCGCCACCATGACCGCGAGGTTGGCGGGCAGCGGGTCGACGTGGGCCAGCCACTGCCCGAAGGAGGCCAGCGAGATCACCGCGTACGCCGCCAGCGGCCTGCGCCGCCACAGCAGCGGCGCTATCAGCAGCACCGAGAGCGCGATGTAGCCCGCCACGCCCAGGTACCGGCTGCCCCCCGCCGGGGTGAGCGAGGCGTAGGGGATCGCCAGAAGCAAGCTGAAGACGGCGAGGGGGGCGACCCGCAGGACGCTCACCAGCCCGCCGTGGCGCCTCGACCACGCCCGTACCCTGCCGAACACATCATCACGATATGTAAGCCACGCCGGGGATTTGTCCGCCTAGAGGGGGAAGTCCGCGTACGACCCAGGTCTTACATGGGTCTTACAAGGGACCAGGCATGGTGGTACATGGGAGCGCCCCTCGCGGGCGAGTAAAGGGAGATCGTGATGGCGGATCATGATCGAGACGCGGGTCGCGCGGTGAAGAGGAAGCACCGCGCGACCCGGCCTCCCGGACGGCGCGACCCTCGCAGCCGCTGCGTGTGCGGGCGGGGGGACTCGAACCCCCACAGTGTCTCCACCAACAGGACCTAAACCTGCCGCGTATGCCATTTCGCCACGCCCGCGATCCCGCCGAGGCGGGCTGGGAACAGCTTAGCGCTCCGGCCGTGGCCGGGCAGCCTTCCGCGACGACCGCGGGCCCCCTGTCGGCGGGCCCGCGAGCCGGGGTCAGGCCAGGCCGAGCTTCTTCTTGAGCGAGGCCACGTGGCCGGTGGCCTTCACGTTGTAGAGCGCCTGCTCGATCTTGCCGTCGGCGTCGATGACGAACGTCGAGCGGATCACGCCGATCATCTCCTTGCCGTAGAGCTTCTTCGGGCCGTACGCGCCGTACGCCTGGTGGACGGCGAGCTCCGGGTCCGACAACAAGGGGAAGGTCAGGGCGTCGCGGGCGACGAACTTGGCCAGCTTCTCCGGCTTGTCCTTCGACACGCCGAGGACGACGAAACCCTCATCGGTCAGCTGGCCGAGGTTGTCGCGGAAGTCGCAGGCCTGTTTGGTGCAGCCGGGCGTCATGGCGGCGGGGTAGAAATAGAGGATCACCCTCTTGCCGCGAAGGCTGTCGAGGGCGACGGTGCCGCCGTCGGCGGTGGGTAGCGTGAACTCGGGCGCGGCGTCGCCGGGCGCGAGCTTGGTCTCTGTCATGGGCCCTCCTGAGTTCCTCCGGCAAACCTACCGGCCCGGCCGCTGTGCCGTACGGCACGCCGACCTGACAGACTGATCACGACCAGAACGGACGGAGCTCGCGACGGACTACGTAGCGGGCGCGACCACGCGTACGGTCGAAAGGAGAGCCATGGCTGACACCGATCCCGACGAGTTGGAGCGGCGGATCGCACGCACGCGCGCGGAGTTGGCGCAGACGGTCGACGCCATCGCCGACCGGGTGAGCCCCAAGCGGGTCGCCGAGCGTACGGTCGCCGATGTCAGGAGCCGGGCGGGCCACTTCGTGGCGTCCGTGGGGGACGCCCTCGGGGTGACCGCCCGCCCGGTCGACTACGGCGACAAGCCCGAAGGGGTGTGGGAGGACGAGCAGCCCAACCTGGCGCCGGTGCTCATCGGCGTCGGCGCGGTGCTGGTCGTCGGCGCCGCGATCGTGCTGTTCCGGCGCAGGCGCCGCCGGCGCTGAGCGCGTGCCGGGGCCGGGGTCAGAGGAACGTCCTGCCCTCGCCCCGGTACGTCGGCACCGACTCGGCCAGGGTGTCGCCGTCCACGAGGTGCAGGGTGTCGAAGCGCTCGCACATCTCGCCCGCCTTGGCGTGCCTGAACCACACCCGGTCACCGACCCTCAGCTCCTGGGCCGCCTGGCCCAGCAGCGGGGTCTGCACCTCGCCCGCGCCCTCGTCCTGCGCGTACCGCAGGCCGGCGGGCAGGTACGGCTGCGGCAGCCGGCTCGGCCCGGGAGGGCCGGAGGCCAGGTAGCCGCCGCCCAGCACCGTCACCGTGTCCGGCCCGGGACGGCGGACGACCGGCAGCGCGAACAGGGCCGCCGGACGCCCGGTGAAACGCCGGTAGAAGTCGAACAGCCGCGGGTGGAAGAAGCCCGATCCGGCGGCGACCTCCGTGATCGCCTTCTCCCTGACGGTCGTCTCGATCGAGCCGGTGCCGCCGCCGTTGACGAACTCCAGGTCGGCGACCTGGCGCACGGCGTTCACGACGCGGCCGCGGCGGACGACCAGCTCGCGGGCCGAGCGGGCCTGCATGACCCGGACGACCCGGGCGAAGGCGGCGTTGCCCGGCGGATCGTCGCCGACCCCGGCGATCTGCGCCTCGTAGGCCATGAGCCCCACCAGGCGCAGCCCCGGACGCTTGGCGATGGCCGTGGCCAGGTCGGCGGCCTCATGGGGCTCGCGCACGGGGGAGCGGAGTGCGCCGGCCCGGAACTTGCCGCCGAGGGTGACGTAGCCGGCGTCCAGGTCGAGGGAGAGCCGCAGCTCGGCCCTGGGATGCACGCCTGACACGGCCTTCTCGACGAAGTCCAGCTGCTCGCGGGAGTCGACGGTGATCGCGATCTCGGCGGCGGCCCGCGGGTCGGCGGCCAGGGCGGCGAGCGCGTGCCGGTCGGCCGTGGGGTAGGCGACCAGGATGTCGGTGAAGCCCTGACCGGCCAGCCACAGGGCCTCGGGGAGGGTGAAGGCCATGACGCCGCGGAAGCCGTCCATGGCCAGGATGCGTTCGAGCACCGCGCGGCTGCGCACGGACTTGCTCGCCACCCGGATCGGCTTGCCGGCGGCGCGGCGTACCAGGTCGGCCGCGTTGGCCCGCATGGCCGCCAGGTCGAGGATCGCGAAGGGCGGTTCGAGCGCGGCGGTGGCGCGGTCGTAGCGCCGGCGGTCATCCATGTCAGCAGGGTAACGGCATATCGGGTGAATGAATATGAGTGGGGTTCATATTCATTCCTGGAGCCGGGAGAGGTTCACTTTCCTTGGTGCGGCCGTAATGATCGGGCAAATGGGCGGCGAGGGCGCGGTCGCGGCCCCTCCGGATCCATGTACGTCTGTCGTTGTGATGACCACGCTTCAGCAGATGGTGCCCGCAGCCATCACCGCCCAGCACCACACCGGGCTGCGCAGGGCGAGAAGGGCGCTCAGACCGGCGCGTGCGCTGCCCGGCGCCCTCGTCGCGCTCGTCCTGGCCGCCGTGCTCGGCGCGACGACCGCCGAGGTGGTGACGTCGCTGCTCGGCAAGCCGCTGGGCTGGGTCCCGGTGAACGAGGCGATCGAGCTGGCCGGCGCGCGGACGTGGCCGCAGGTCTCCTCGGCCGCGCTGCTCACCGCCGGGGCCGGGCTGCTGATGCTGCTGCTCGCGCTCGTGCCGGGACGGTCCAGGACGGTCCCGGTCGAGACGTCCGACCCGCTGATCGTCATCGGCATCACCCGCGCCGGGCTGCGCCGCACCCTGCGCGCGGCCGCCCAGAAGGTGAACGGCGTGGACCGCGCCCGGGTACGGCTGCGCCGGCGCACCATCGAGGTCACCGTCGTGACCGGGCCGGAGAGCTCGGGCGCGATGCTCCGGCAGGTCGGCACGGCGGTCGGCGACCGGCTGGCCGGCGTCGGCACGCTCGGCACCGGCGAGGTCGTCGTCCGGCTGCGCAGGAAGGGCGTGTGATGCGGCAGTACACGGGCAACCGCGTCGGCCTGGCCCTGGTCGGCCTCGCCCTGCTCGGCGCGGGCGGCTACGGCTGGCTGCGCGGCCAGGGCCTGCTCTTCGACCTGCCGCGCAACGCCAAGGTGCTGCCCGCCGAGATCGCCCGCACGATGGCCGCGGACCCCTGGACGTTGTGGCTGCTGGCCTTCGCCATGCTGATCCTGGCCATGCTCGCCGTGCGCTGGCTGCTGCTGAGCCTGGGCTGGGGCCGCCGGGGCGCGGCCAGCGGCACCGGCACGGCCATGCTGTGCGTGGGCCTCAAGGGCGTGGACGGCCTGGGCCGGGCGGGCGTACGGGTCGCCGACAACGGCCTGCGCGTCGCCCTGACCTGCCCCTCCGACGCGGACGTCGGCGCGGTGGTGACCAAGCTCGACCAGGACATCGTCGGCCGCATCCGCCGTGAGGTGCGCGACGACGAGACGCCTGCGGTCGTCCGCGTCCACGTCCGCCGCCAACCGGCCGAGCGCCGCTGACCAGTCAACCGGCTGCTCGTAGCTGAAGGAAGAAGGCGCGACTCGGCGCCTTCGCCGTCGAATCCGATCGGGAGGTCGTCATTCACCGCATCATCGGCGCGTTCGCCGCCGCAACCCTCGCTCTCGCCCTGACCGCACCCGCCGCCCACGCGGAGACGGGCGACGGCTTTCCGCTGATCCCCTGCAGGATCGGGGAAGACGGCCAGATGCAATGCGTCGGGGATCACCTGCCCGGCCTGCTGGCCCACGCGCTCAGCCCCGCGGTCGGCCTGATCTGCGTGAACAGCCACACCACCACGGTCATCTGCCGCTCGTCCGCCTGACACCCGGCCCGCCCTGCCCCTCCTGCGCGGAGGGGCCGGGCGGGCCGCCGCGTCTCTACTCGTAGTGGTAGCGAGCCTGCAGGACGACGATCTCGTCGTGTACGACCAGGTACACCAGGCGATGCTCGTCGGTGATGCGCCGGGACCAGGCGCCTGCCAACGCGTACTTGAGGGGCTCGGGCTTGCCGATGCCCTCGTAAGGATCGCGCAGGACATCCTCGACAAGCCGGTTGATGCGCTTGAGTACCTGCCGGTCGGCCGTCTGCCAGTGGACGTAGTCCTCCCAGCCCTGGCTGGTGAACGCCACCTTCACTGAGCAGCCTCGTCGCCCAGCAGTTCGTGCCGCTCATGACGCCCTTGGATCGCTTCCTGATAGGACTCGATCAGTCGGCGGGCGTTGGCCGGGGCACGTAGCAGATAGGCCGTCTCCTGCAGTGCTTCGTACTCCTCTGCGGCCACCAGGTAGGCGCTGCCGCTCTTGGACACGATCTCCACAGCGGTGCGGTCGTCGTTGACTTCTTCGATGAGCGGGAACAGGCGACGGCGAGCTTCGCTGGCGGTGATGGACATGAGCGCCTCCTCCGAGTGGTACAACTCTACGGTACCACTCGGAGGCGGGTCAGCACTCGATGACGTTGACGGCCAGGCCGCCGCGGGAGGTCTCCTTGTACTTGTCGAGCATGTCGCGGCCGGTGTCGCGCATGGTCTTGATGGCCTTGTCCAGCGCCACGTAGTGGCGGCCGTCGCCGCGCAGGGCGATCCTGGCGGCCGTGATGGCCTTGTTGGAGGCCACCGCGTTGCGCTCGATGCACGGGATCTGCACCAGGCCGCCGATCGGGTCGCAGGTCAGCCCCAGGTTGTGCTCGATGCCGATCTCGGCGGCGTTCTCCACCTGCTCGGGGGTGCCGCCCATGACCTCGGTCAGCCCGGCCGAGGCCATCGAGCAGGCCGAGCCCACCTCGCCCTGGCAGCCGACCTCGGCGCCGGAGATCGAGGCGTTCTCCTTGAACAGCACGCCGATCGCGGCCGCCGTGAGCAGGAAGCGCACCACGCCGTCGTCGTCGGCGCGCGGGACGAACCTGGTGTAGTACGTCAGCACGGCCGGGATGATGCCCGCGGCGCCGTTGGTGGGGGCGGTGACGATGCGGCCGCCGGCGGCGTTCTCCTCGTTGACGGCCAGGGCGAACAGCGCCACCCAGTCCATCGCCTGCAGCGGGTCCTTCTCGGCCGACTCGGCCTGCAGCCGCCGGTGGAGCTGGTTGGCCCGGCGCTTGACCTTCAGCCCGCCGGGCAGCACGCCCTCCTTGGAGATGCCCCGCTGCACGCACTCCGACATCACGCGCCACAGGTTGAGGATGCCCGCGCGGATCTCCTCCTCGGTGCGCCCGAACGCCTTCTCGTTCTCCAGCATCAGGGCGGAGATCGACAGGCCGGTGTTCGAGCAGTGCTTGAGCAGCTCGTCGCCCGAGGCGAACGGGTAGGGCAGGACGGTGTCGTCGGGCTTGATGCGGTCGGCGCCGGTGGCCTTCTCGTCCACGACGAAGCCGCCGCCGACGGAGAAGTAGACCTTCTCGCGCACGGTCTCGCCCTGCTCGTCACGGGCGGTGAAGCGCATGCCGTTGGGGTGCTCGGGCAGGGAGATCTTGCGCTCGAAGACGAGGTCCTGGCCCACGACGAAGGGGATCTCGTGCTCGCCGTAGAGGTTGACCGTGCCCGAGGCGCGCATCTCGGCCAGGCGGGCGTCGACGGAGTCGACGTCGACCAGCTCCGGCTTCTCACCGGACAGGCCGAGCAGCACCGCCTTGTCGCTGCCGTGGCCCTTGCCGGTCAGGCCGAGCGAGCCGTACAGGATGACCTCGACGCGGGCCACGCGGGGGAGCAGGCCGTCGTCGTGCAGCCCGCGGGCGAACTTGTGCGCGGCGGCCATCGGGCCGCCCGTGTGGGAGCTGGACGGTCCGATGCCGATCTTGAAGAGGTCGAAGACGCTGATCGCCATTGATGGGCGCCCTTCAGTTCAGGAAGTGCCGGGGCCCGTCGCGGGCCCCGGCGTTGGTGTCAGGACTCGCCTGAGGTGAGCGCCGTGTACTCCTCGGCGGACAGCAGGTCCTCCGCGTCGCCCTCCATGCGGACGCGGAACATCCAGCCGTCGCCGTACGGGTCGCTGTTGGCCAGCGACGGGTCGTCGGCCACGGCCGCGTTCACCTCGACGATCTCGCCGCCGACGGGGGCGTAGATCTCGCTCACCGACTTGGTGGACTCCACCTCGCCGACCGAGTCACCCGCCTCGACGGTCGAACCGACCTCGGGGAGCTGCACGAAGACGACGTCACCAAGAGCCTCGGCGGCGAAGGCCGTGATGCCGACGGTCACGGTGATGCCGTCGTCCACGCCCGACACCCACTCGTGCTCCTTGGTGTAGTTCAGGTCGTCAGGGATGTTGCTCACTTGTTCCTCCTGTAGAAGGGCAGCTCGACCAGGTCCATAGGTTCATGGCTGCCCCGGATGTCCACGGCCAGACCTGTGTCGGCCCCGGCGTCCACGTAGGCCATCGCGATGGGCTTGCCCAGGGTCTGGGAGGGCGCACCGCTGGTGACCTCGCCGACGACGGCGCCGTCGCGGGTGACCGGGTAGCCGTGACGTGGCACCCGGCGGCCCTGGGCGACCAGGCCGACGAGGCGGCGGCGGGGCTGGTCGTCCTTGACCGCCTCCAGTGCCGCCCTGCCGACGAAGTCACCGGGCTTGTCGAATTTCACCACTCTGCCCAGCCCCGCGTCGAACGGGGTCAGGTCGGAGCTCAGCTCGTTGCCGTAGAGCGGCATGCCAGCCTCCAGCCTGAGGGTGTCGCGGCTGGACAGACCGGCGGCCCTGAGCCCGTGCGACTCGCCCGCCGCCTCCAGGGCGCGCCAGAGCGGCACGGCGTCCTGGTTGGCGACGAACAGCTCGAAGCCGTCCTCGCCGGTGTAGCCGGTGCGGGCGATGAGCGCCTGGCGGCCGTCGACCACGCCGGGCAGGCCCGCGTAGTACTTGAGACCGTCGAGGTCGGCGTCGGTGAGCGTGGCCAGGATCTCCTGGGCCTTCGGGCCCTGGATCGCGATGAGGGCGTACTGCTGGGAGCGGTCGTCGACCGCCGTGTCATACGACTTAGTACGATTTTTCAGCTCATCAGCGACTTTGTCGGAGTTCGAGGCGTTGGCCACCACCATGAACTCCTCGTCCGCCAGCCGGTAGACGATCAGGTCGTCGAGCACCCCGCCGCGCTCGTCCACGATCATCGTGTACCTGGCCCGGCCGGGCGCGAGCGCCGACAGGTGGCCGACCAGGGCGTAGTCGAGGGCCTCTCCGGCCTGCGGACCGGTCAGGAAGATCTCGCCCATGTGCGAGAGGTCGAACAGCCCGGCCGCCTCGCGGACGGCTTTGTGCTCCGCCGACTCGCTGCCGTACCGGAGCGGCATCAGCCATCCGGCGAAGTCGGTCAGCGTGGCGCCTAGGGCCTCGTGGACGTCTCGTAGCGGCGTAGGTCGGGACATTTGTCGCACCTCAGGACAGGATTGGATGCCAGCATCCTCCCCCTCTGTCATGGATGCCTGAGAGCTTCGCCCGAGTTTTACCGGACTTTCACCTTCGGCGAGGCCCCGAGGGCCTGCTTTCCAGAGGTCACCTCCCCGTAAGAACGCCTTACAGGGCTGCCGCGCGGTCCTTTGCCTTGAGAGGTTCGCGGGGAGGGCTTGCTCCTTCAGGGACCCTGACCGGCTGTCAGGGTGCTCTCCCGCACGGTTTCGCCGGTGATGTCCGTCAGCCTAGTGCCGTCATGGGGGTGTTGTCGCGCTTCGCCCCCTGCCTTCCGCAGCATCCGCGACATCCCGCACGCAGCGAAAAGCGGCCGCGGCCCCGGAGAGGCGGGGTCGCGGCCGCGTTGGTGGCCGCGCGCGAGCCGGTCATGGCAGGTCAGCTCGCACGCGGCAGCTCGGGGCGGGCCGGTGGCGACCGGCCCGCGCGTAGATCAGGCCCTGTGGATCAGGCTCTAAAGGTCAGGCCCGAGGATCAGGCCCGCGCCCAGAGGGCGGGCACGTTCGGCGGCTCCCAGCCCGGCAGGCTGGTGTGCGCCTGGAGGCAGCGGTAGCTGACCCCCTGGTAGGTGACGACGTCTCCGGCCGTGTACGACTTGTAGGCCGTCCAGGTGGTGCCCTGGCCGTCCCCTCCGACGGTCAGGGTGAAGGACGCGGAGTGGTCCGCCGTCGCCCCGTCGCCGTTGATCCCTATGGTGTACGTCCCCGCCGCGGCGCCGCTGGTGGTGGCGATCGTGACGGTGGACGACTGACCGGCCTGCACCGTGGACGGGCTGAAGGAGACGGTGACCCCGCTCGGCACGTTCCCGGCGGAGAGCGCGACGCTCTGCGCCTGGCCGGACGTGACCTGGGTACTGACCGCCGCGGTAGCCGACTGACCGGCCTGGACCGATGCCGACGACGGGGTCACCGAGATCGAGTAGTCGTTCTCCGTGGGCGTGCTGGTGCCCACGGCGAGCTTCCATATGGCGTACGCGATGGCGTCGGAGTTGCGGTCGAGCGCCGTGGTGTTGATGGCGCTCGGGTAGCTGTCGCAGGCGCTGTGGTAGCAGCGGTCGAACGGCTGCCCGGCCGAGCCGCCCCACTTGGCGGCCTGGGCCGAGCTCTTGACCGCCCCGGCCCCCGTGGCCAGGCCGCCGACCCGGACGCCCGCGCTCTTGAACGAGGCGTGGTCGCTGCGGCCGTCGCCCTCCCTGTCGCCCTCGGTCTGCAGGCCGATGGTGGCGAAGTAGTCGTTGAAGGTCCGCTGGATCGCCGCGTCGTCGTCGTAGACGAAGTAGCCGGCGTTGGTCGAGGCGATCATGTCGAAGTTCAGGTACACCTCGACGCCGCTCGCGCCGCCGTTCTGCACGTAGTACCTGGACCCGACCATGCCCGCCTCTTCGGCGCCCCACCAGCCGAACCGCACGTGCTTGGTGAGGGTGGGCCTGCGGGCGGCGAGGGTGAGGGCGTTCTCCAGGAGCGCGGCCGAGCCGGAACCGTTGTCGTTGATCCCGGGGCCGGCCGCGACGCTGTCGAGGTGGGCGCCGAGCATCACGGTCTGGTTGGCCGGGCCGCCCGGCCAGTCGGCGATCAGGTTGCTGCCGCCGCTGAAGCTCTGCACGCGGGTGGTGAAGCCGGCCGCGTCGAGCTTGCCCTTGATGTAGTTCATCGAGGCGGTGAAGCCCGGCCTGCCCGAGGCGCGGTTGCCGCCGTTGCTCGTGGCGATGGACTGCAACTGGCTCAGATGCGCCGTCACGTTCGCGACGGGGATGTCGGGCGCGGGGTCGGCGGCGGCGCCGGCCGGTCCGGCCGGCGTGGTGAGGGTCAGGGCCAACGCGGCGGTGGCCGCGGCGCCCAGCCTGAGCATGGCGTTCACGATCTGTGGCTCCTCAAGGGGGTTGGGCGGCCACCCCGGCGTGGCCGCCCAGGTATTGCGACTTAGACCGGCTGCCAGAGGGCAGGGGTGTTGGGCGGCTCCCAGCCCGGCAGGCTCGTGTGAGACTGCAGGCAGCGGTAGCTGGTGCCCTGGTAGGTGACGGTCTGTCCGGCTGTGTAGGCCGTGTACGTCTGCCACGTGGTGCCCTGGCCGCCGCCCACCGTCAGGCTGAAGGAGGCCGAGTGGTCGGCGCTCGCGCCGTCGGCGTTCAGGCTGATCGTGTACGTGCTGGGCGTCACGCCGCTCGTGGTCGCGAACGTCACCGTGGACGACTGCCCGGCGGTGATCGTGGACGGGCTGAAGCTGACCGTCACGCCCGCGGGCACGTTGCTCGCCGACAGGGCGATGCTCTGCGCCTGACCGGCGGTGACCTGCGTGCTGACCGTGGCGGTGGCCGACTGACCGGCCTGCACCGAGGCCGACGACGGGGTCACGCCGAAGGAGTAGTCGTTCGGCGAGCTCTGCCCGATCTGCAGGTTGTAGGTGGCCTGCCGGTCGACGTCGGCGCCGTCGGCCGTGATCGCGATCGAGTGGTTGCCCTGCGGGCTGCCCGCCGAGGTGGTGATCGTCAGCGTGGAGCTCTGCCCCGCGGTGATGGTGGCCGGGCTGAACGAGGCGGTCACGCCGGTCGGCAGGGTGCCGGTCCGCAGGGTGATCGACTGCGCCGAACCGCCGGTCACGGTGGTGCTGACCGTGGTCGTGGTGCTCTGGCCCGGAGTGACGCTGCCGGAGGCGGGGTTCAGGTTGACCGAGAAGTCGTTGCTGCCCTGGGTGCAGCTCGGCTCGCCGGACTGGGCCCGTACGCTGACGCCGTCCCAGGCGTTCTTGACCACGTTGAACTCGGTGCAGCTGCCCGGGTACAGGGTCTTGGCGGCCTGGAGGGTGGCGACCCTGGCCTTGGCGTGCGTCCACGGCTGGGTCTTCGTGTTCAGCGCGGACATGAACACCTCACCGGCCTTGCGGATGCCGATGCCGGTGATCGCGGCGCCGTTGTCGCAGCGCGTGCTCGCGGGCTTGCCCGAGGGGTTGGTGCCCTCGGCCACGAGGTAGAACCAGTGGTTCTGCGGGCCGGCCGCCGCGTGCACCTCGGTGTTCGGGATGGAGGCGCTGTAGCAGTTCGGGTGGCTGAGGGCCGACGGGTTGTACATGTTGCGGATCGGCCCGGACCCGGAGAGGTTGACCTCTTCGCCGACCAGGTAGTCCGGCGGGTCGTTCGGGTTGTTGGCGTACGCCTCGGTGAGCGCGCCGAAGATGTCGCCGGTGGACTCGTTCATGCCGCCGGCCTCGTTGCCGCTGCCCGAGCCGCCGCTGGTGAACTGGAAGATGCCGTGGCCGAACTCGTGGCCGACCACGTCCATCGACGTGAGCTGCTGGGAGTTGGCGGAGTTGTGGCCGAAGGAGCCGTACTGGCCGTTCCAGTAGGCGTTGACGTCGGCCAGGCCGACGCGGGCCGGGTAGCCGCCGCCCTGGCCGTTGATGCCGCTGCGGCCGAGCCAGGCGCTCAGCATGTCCCATTCCCGCTGCGCGGCGTAGAGCGCGTCGACGCAGGCGGTCTCCAGGTTCGTGCCCGAGCCGTTGCCCCAGGTGTCGGTGGTCTTCGTGTACGGCGAGCCGTTCTGGCCGCCGCACTGGACACCGCTCCTGCGGGGGTCGCGCATCGTGTACGAGGGGCTGGTGTCGATGGTGACGGTGCCGACGTAGTAGCTGTTGCCGGTGCCGTCGCGCACCTCGTCCCACTCGTCGATGACCTTGCCGGTGAGGGCGTCCACGTACACGTGGAGCTTGGTCTCGTGACCGGTGGCGTTGGCGCCGGTGACCAGGACCTCGTAGGCCAGCCGCGGGGTCTTCGTGGCGGCGTGCACGGACAGCACGGGCGTGGCGACGGTCTCGACCCTGGCCACCTTGGCCCTGGCCGTCACGGCGGCCTGGGCCGCGGTCACCTTCGCCTTCGTGCCGATCCCGATCTTCGTGCGCTGCCCGGTGGCGACCGTGTCGACCACCGCGCCGGAGGCGTCCGTGGCGACGACCACGTCGCCGCCGTAGACGGGCAGGCCCGCGTGGTTACGGGCGTAGGTCAGGTACTGCAGGCCGCGGACGCCTTCGACAGTCGACGTCAGCGTGAACGTGTCCTGCTCGGATGCCAGCAATGCCGCCGAGTCGGCCAGGATCGCGTTGTGTGCGGTGGCGATCGCGTTCCTGCGCTCGTCGGGGCTGGGAGGATCGGCCACCTGCGACGCTTGGGCTGTGGCGCTCGTGGCGCCCACCAGCGAGCTGGTGGTCAGGGCTAGCGCGAGCATTGCGGCAGCCCCCAACCTGAGTTTGGGGTTCACTCTCTGGCTCCTCAGGGGGGTGTGGAGTGGAAGAGCCCCGGCCGGCTGGGGATGAACACAGGGTGACACCGGGATGGCGCGACCCGGTACCCAACAAGTTTCCTATAACGTGGTGGTATGGCCCTCTGAACTGGGATTTCACGCGATTTCAGCGCGCAGAAAAGGTAAAGAAGCTTTCCAGTAACGGTCTCAGCAGGCCGCCGTGAACGCCTCGAAGAGCGCCGGCCCGTCGCCCGCCTCCGGGTGCCACTGGACCGCCACCGCGAACCCGCCGGAGTCGAGCTCCACCGCCTCGATCGTCCCGTCGTCGGCCGTGGCGGTGACCGTGAGGCCGGGGGCGAGCCGGTCGACGGCCTGGTGGTGGTAGTGCGGGACCGCCACCGGTTGCGTGCCGAGCGCCTCGGCCAGGCGGCTGCCGGGGACGGGCGTGACCGGCAGGTGGCCGAACTCGCCGGGCGCGGGGGAGTGGCCGGTGTGCCCGGTCACGTCCGGCAGGTGCTGGTGCAGGGTGCCGCCGAGCAGCACGTTGAGCACCTGCAGCCCCCGGCAGATGCCCAGGAACGGCAGCCCGGCCGCCAGGGCCGCCGCCAGCAGGGCGAACTCGGCCTCGTCCCGGAACTCCCGGACGTAGCCGGTGCGCTCGTGCGCCGTCCGGCCGTACCTGGCCGGGTCGACGTCGCCGCCGCCGGCCAGGACGAGACCGTCGAGCCGCCCCACGACCTGGGCGGGATCGCCGGCCGGCGGCAGCAGCACGGGCTGCCCGCCGGCCTGGACGATCTTCTCGACGTACATGTACGGCAGCAGCGCGACGGGCAGGTCCCAGACGGTGAACCGGGCGGGCTCGACGTACGTCGTGACACCGATGACCGGACGGGTCACAGCGGCGTCACGTACGCGCCGGAGATGCCGCCGTCCACCAGGAACTCGGCCCCCGTGATGAAGGAGGCGTCGTCACTGGCCAGGAACGCCACGGCGGCGGCGATCTCCGACGCCTCGGCGAAGCGGCCCACCGGAATGTGCACCAGACGCCGCTGGGCCCGCTCGGGGTCCTTGGCGAACAGCTCCTGCAGCAGCGGCGTGTTCACCGGCCCCGGGCACAGCGCGTTGACCCGGATGCCCTCGCGGGCGAACTGCACGCCCAGCTCGCGCGACATCGCCAGCACGCCGCCCTTGGAGGCCGTGTACGAGATCTGCGACGTGGCCGACCCCATCACCGCCACGAACGACGCCGTGTTGATGATCGACCCCTTGCCCTGCCGCCGCATGTACGGGATGGCGTGCTTGCAGCACAGGTACACGCTGGTCAGGTTCACCTCCTGGACGCGGCGCCAGGCGTCGAGGCCGGTCTCCAGGATCGAGTCGTCGTCGGGCGGCGAGATGCCGGCGTTGTTGAAGGCGATGTCCACGCTGCCGTAGGTCTCGTGGGCCGTGGCGAACATCCGGACGACGTCGTCCTCGCTGGTCACGTCGGCCTTGACGAAGAGGCCGCCGACCTCGGCCGCGGCCTTGGCCCCGGCGTCCTCGTCGATGTCGACGCAGACGACCTTCGCGCCCTCCTGCGCGAACCTGCGCGCCGTGGCCAGCCCGATGCCGCTGCCCGCGCCGGTGATGACGGCCACGCGGTCCTGCAATCGCTGCACTGTACTTACTCCCAGGATATGAAGACGTTCTTGGTCTCGGTGAAGGCCGTCAGGGCGTCCGGGCCCAGCTCCCGGCCGAGGCCGGACTGCTTGAAGCCGCCGAACGGGGTCCAGTAGCGCACCGAGGAGTGCGAGTTCACCGACAGGGCGCCCGACTCCACCGCGCGGGCCACCCGCAGCGCCCGCCCGACGTCGCGCGTCCAGATGGACCCGCTCAGCCCGTACGGGGTGTCGTTGGCGATGCGCACGGCCTCGGCCTCGTCGGTGAACGGCACCACCGACACGACCGGGCCGAAGATCTCCTCGGTGAAGGCGCGGTCGGTGACCTTCGAGGTGAGCACGGTCGGCGGGAACCAGTAGCCCTTGCCCTGGGGGCAGTCGCCCTGGAGGTAGGGCGTGCCCTCGACGAAGCCGCGGACGCGGTCCAGGTGCTCGGCGCTGATCAGCGGGCCCATCTCGGTGGACTCGTCGAGGGGGTCGCCGACCTTGACGCCGCGCACCGCCGCCGACAGGCGCTCCAGGAACTCGTCGTACACCTCGGCCTGGACGAGGATGCGGGAGCGGGCGCAGCAGTCCTGGCCGGAGTTGTCGAACACCGCATAAGGGGCGGTTTTTGCCGCTTTTTCGAGGTCCGAGTCGGCGAAGACGATGTTCGCGGACTTGCCGCCCAGCTCCAGCGTCACCCGCTTGACCTGCGCCGCCGCCTTCGCGGCGATCTCCTTGCCCACCTCGGTCGAGCCGGTGAACACGATCTTGGCCACGCCGGGATGCTCGACCAGCCGGGCCCCCGCGACCTCCCCTGCCCCGGGCAGCACCTGGAGCACCCCCTCGGGGAGGCCCGCCGCCAGGGCCAGCTCGGCCAGCCTCAGCGCCGTGAGCGGAGTCCATTCCGCCGGCTTGACGATCACCGTGTTGCCCGCCGCCAGCGCCGGGGCGACGCCCCACGACATGATCAGCATCGGGAAGTTCCACGGCACGATGACGCCCACCACGCCCAGCGGCTCCTGGAACGTGATGTCCACGCCGCCGGGCACCGGGATCTGCTTGCCGTGGTTGCGCTCGGGGGCGGCGGCGTAGAAGTGCAGCACGTCGCGGACGGCCCCGGCCGCCCAGCGCGCGTTGCCGATCGGATGCCCGGCGTTGTCCAGCTCCAGCCGGGCCAGCTCCTCGCCGTGGGCGTCCACCAGGTCGGCGAAGCGGCGCAGCAGTCGGGCCCGGTCGCCCGGCGCCACCTCCCGCCAGCTCCGGTACGCCTTCGCGGCCCGCTCCACCGCCCGGTCGACCTCGGCCGCGTCGGCCATCTCGACCTCGGCGACGACCTCTTCCGTCGCCGGATTAACGATCCTCATGCCTACCGTCACATTCGCTCGAAACCACGGAACAGCTCCCAGTCCGTCACCGCCGCGTCGAAGGCGGCCAGCTCCACGCGCGCGTTGTTCGCGTAGTGCTCGACCACGTCGTCGCCGAACGACTCCCTGGCCAGCTTCGACCCCTCGAACAGAGCGAGCGCGTCCCGGAGCGTGTGGGGCACGGTCTCGGCGCCGGAGTCGTAGGCGTTGCCTCCGAAGGCGTCCTCCAGCGGCAGCTCCCGGTCGATGCCGTCCAGCCCGGCCGCGATCAGCGCCGACACCGCCAGGTACGGGTTGACGTCCCCGCCCGGCACCCGGTTCTCCACCCGCAGCGAGGGCCCGTGGCCCACCAGCCGCAGGGAGCAGGTGCGGTTGTCGACGCCCCACTTGACGGCGGTGGGCGCGAAGCTGCCGGGCACGTAACGCTTGTAGGAGTTGACGTTGGGCGCGTACAGCAAAGTGAGCTCGCGCATGCGGGCGAGCTGCCCGGCGATGAACCGCGCGCCGAGCGGCGAGAGCCCGTACGGCCCCTCGCCCGCCATCACCAGGCCGCCGTCGAGGCCGCGCAGCGAGATGTGGATGTGGCAGGAGTTGCCCTCGCGCTGGTTCGGCTTGGCCATGAAGGTGATCGAGCGGCCCTCCTGGGCGGCGATCTCCTTGGCGCCGTTCTTGTAGATCGAGTGGTTGTCGCAGGTGCGCAGGGCCTCGTCGTAGCGGAAGGCGATCTCGTGCTGGCCGAGGTTGCACTCGCCCTTGGCGGACTCGACGTACATGCCGGCGCCCTCCATGTCGCGCCTGATGCGCCGGAGCAGCGGCTCGACGCGGGCGGTGCCGAGGAGGGAGTAGTCGACGTTGTAGAGGTTGGCGGGGGTCAGGTCGCGGTAGGCGCGCCGCCAGGCGTCCTCGTAGCTGTCGTCGTAGACGACGAACTCCAGCTCGGTGCCCACGTACGCGGCCAGGCCCCGGTCGGCCAGGCGGGCGAGCTGGCGGCGCAGGATCTGCCGCGGCGAGGCGGTGACCTCGCCGCCCTCCTCCCAGGCCAGGTCGGCCATGACCAGGGCGGTGCCGTCCTGCCAGGGGACCCGGCGCAGGGTGGACAGGTCGGGCTTCATCGCGAAGTCGCCGTAGCCCCGGTCCCAGGAGGACATGTCGTAGCCGGCGACGGTGTTCATGTCCACGTCGACCGCGAGCAGGTAGTTGCACCCCTCGGAGCCGTGGTGCAGCACCTCGTCCAGGAAGTAGCGGGCGGAGAGCCGTTTGCCCTGCAACCTGCCCTGCATGTCGGCGACGGCGAGCAGCACCGTGTCGATCCGGCCGGACGCGACCTCGCCCCGCAGTTCCTCGACGGACAGGAATCCGTTGCCCGCTGGTTCGCTCACCCTAGGTCGCTCCGATCTGCTCTGAAGCGCTTTCCCGTTGATTGGGCTAGTCTCAGACCATTGATGTGCATGCCGGGATCGCTTGTCAAGACCTGAGGACACCTTGGACGATTCGGCGCGTTTGATGACAGTGCTGCGGCCGGTGAAGGCGGGAAACGCCTTCGAGGAGACCGTGGAACGGCTGCTCCAGGCGATCAAACTGGGCGTGGTGGCGTACGGCGACAAGCTGCCGCCCGAGCGCGAGCTCGCCGTGCGGCTGGGCATCAGCAGGGTCACCCTGCGCGAGGCGATCCGCGCCCTTCAGGACGCGGGCTACCTCGACGTGCGGCGCGGCCGGTACGGCGGCGCGTTCGTCACCTATGTCCCGCCGCGGCCCGACGCGGGCGACCTGCGGCAGGCGGTGGCCGACATGGGCATGGCCGAGCTGTCGGACGCGCTGACGTTCCGGCTGGCGGTCGAGTGCGGGGCGGCGCAGGTGCTGGCCGCGGCCGACCTGGCCCCCGGTCAGCGGGAGGTGCTGCTGCGCCGGCTGGCCGAGCTGGACGCGGCGCCCCTGGAGGACTACCGGCGCCTCGACACGGCCTTCCACTTGTCGATCGCCGAGCTGACCGGCTCGACGCTGCTCGCGGCGACGTGCGCAGACGCCCGCTCCCGGGTGAGCGACCTGCTGAACGCGATCCCGATGCTCCAGGTGAACATCGAGCACGCGGCCGCCCAGCACCGGGCCATCGTGGACGCCATCCTGGCCGGCGACCCGGACGCGGCGCGCCGGGCGATGGCCGAGCACCTGGAGGGCACGGCGGCCCTCCTGCGCGCCTTCCTGGCCTGAGCCTGGGCGGGCCTTCAGGCCGCGGCGCCGCCCGGGGCGCGGACCTGGAAGGTGTGGCGGGTGCCGTCGGGCCAGGTCAGCGTGATGTCGTCAGCCGTCACCGCCGCCGTCGGCACCGTCAGCGTGATGTCGTCAGCCGTCACCGCCGCCGTCGGCACCGTCAGCGTGATGTCATCGGCCGCCACCGCCGCCGTCGGCACCTCGGCGGGGTCGCCGCCCAGGACGGCCGCGCTGACCGCCCAGCCGTCCGCCGCCACCCCCTCCAGCACGGGCACGGCCGCCGGAGCTCCGAAGGCGCTGCCCTCGGGGTCGCCGGCGATGTACGCCCGGCTGTAGCCGCGCACCGCGACCAGCTCGGAGACCAGCCCGTCGCCGTCCCGGACCCGAGCGCCGGGCCCGCCGGCCGGGTCCGCGGCCGCGACGAGCGCCCAGCCGCTCTGCCGGACCGCCGAGCCGGGCGCGACCCGATGGACGCGCACCTCGACGGCCCCCCTGATCACGCTCAGGCTCTCCACGCCGGCGCTCGCCGACGCCGCCCACGCCAGGTCGCCCGCCGAGCCCGCCCCCCGAGGGGTGATCGTGCCGCGCCCGGCGACCGTGCCGTCCGGGCCGACCACGCCGAAGTGGTTGTCGGGGACGCCCATGGTCGGCGCCGTGCGGGTGGAGTAGGCGTAGCGGTCGTACAGGGGGTCGCCGGGGTGGTGCTGGCTGCCGTGGTTGAGCAGGCGGGCGACGTCGCCGGTGTGCTGGACGACCAGTCCGGGGCCGGGCAGCGCGGCGAGCCCGGTGGGGCCGGGCTCCTCGGGCGCCGTCCACACCGGGTGGCCGGCCGGCAGCAGCAGCCCGAGGAACGCCTTCGACGCCCAGTACGGCGACGCCGAGCCGGAGTAGGACTGCAGCGAGGGCTCGTGGGGGCCGTGCCAGCCCAGCGTGAGCAGCCCCTCGGGGGAGAGCGCGCCCTCGTCGAGGAAACGGCGCAGGACGCCGGAGGCGATGCGGCGGGTCTGGCCGGGGGACAGCGGGGTGGCCTCCAGCAGGGCTCCGGCGAAGAGCGAGGTCGCCGAGGCGAAGCGGTAGGTGAGGGAGCGGCCCTGGTAGAGCATGCGGCCGTCCTGGTCGAAGGTGAGCGCGTAGCTCTCCAGGAAGCGGCGCAGGCGGGGCCCGGGGGAGCCCTGGCCCGACAGGTGGGCCAGCAGGGCCGGGTAGAGGTGCATGGCCCAGCTGTTGTAGTGGTCGAAGGAGCGGTTGTCGCCGTCGGCGTACCAGCCGTCGCCGGCGTACCAGGGCTCGATGCGGGCCAGGCCGCGCGCCACCGCCGCGCCGGCCTCCCCGGCGTGCAGGCCGACGGCCGACAGGAAGCCGCCCACCATGGCGGGGAACAGCCACCAGTTGTTGTCCACCGGCTCGTGGCGCAGGGCCGCGGCCAGGTAGGCGGCGACGCGTTCGCGGGTGGCGGGGGACAGGCGGTCCCACAGGCTCTCGCGGGTCAGCCAGAGTGACAGGGCGATCGAGGCCGCCTCGACCATGGGCTGGGTGCGGTCCTCGATCGGCTGCCAGACGCCGGGGCCGGACTCCAGGCCGCGCGCGTACGGGGCCAGCAGCTCCTCGGGGCCGCCGCCGGCCACGCGGAAGGCGGCCAGCAGGAAGGTGCGCGCGTACCCCTCCAGGCCGTCGCAGCGCGACCAGCTCTCGCGCCCCGGCAACGTGATCACGGCGCCGTCCGGGGAGCGGTACGGTTCCACCGCGGCCAGCAGCCCGTCGGCCACCGCCTCCCAATGGGCGCGGGTCCAGCCGGTGTACGGGCTGAGCGTTCGATCCTCCGGGGGAAGCGGGAACATGCGGCACTCCAAAGGGACGTCCGGTCTCGGGCGGGACCTTAGCATCCTGATCGAACGAAAGCATCCGTTCAAAAACGAAAGCACTTCCCGCTAGGATCGTAGGGTCGAGTCAGAAGGAGTCGCGGTGTTCGCCGAACAACGTCATGAACTGATCCTGCGCGAGGTGCGCGAGCGCGGTTCCGTACGCCTGGCCGAGCTGGTCGACCGGCTCAACGTCTCGATGGTCACCCTGCGCAGGGACGTCGAGCACCTGGCCGGCCAGGGCCTGGTCAACCGCGTGCACGGCGGCATCACCCGGCCCGAGTCCGTGCCCGCCCCCACCAGGGAGCGCTCCCTGACCCTCGGCATGCTGGTGCCCTCGGCCACCTACTACTACCCGGCGGTCATCAGGGGCGCCCGTGAGCAGGCCGAACGGCTGGGCGCGCGGCTCGTCCTCGGCGTCTCGCGCTACGACGACGAGGAGGACCGCACCCAGGTCAGGCAGCTCGTGGACGGCGGCATCGAGGGCCTCCTGCTCACCCCGAGCAGGCAGCCGGACGCCTCGCACGAGGGCTGGCTGGCCGAGCTGGGCGTGCCGGCGGTGCTCGTCGAGCGGCGGGCCGAGCTGGGCGGGCCCGCCTCGCTGCTGGACGCGGCGGCCTCCCACCACGCCCACGGCGCCTTCCTCGGCGCGCGGCACCTGGCCGAGCTCGGGCACCGGCGCCTGGCCATGGTCTCGCGGGACAGCCCGACGGCCCCCCGGGTGCGGCACGGGTTCCTCGCCGCCGTCCGCGACCTGGGGCTGGCCGAGCCCGTCCACCTCGACGTCGCGCAGGAGGGGCCCTCGCGCGAGCAGGTGGCCGGCGTGGTCGCGGCGATCAGGGGCGGTGTCACGGCCATGCTCGTGCACAACGACGAGGACGCGTTGCTGCTGGTCCAGCACCTGCGGGCGGCCGGGGTGCGCATTCCCGAAGAGGTGTCGCTGGTCGCCTACGATGACGAGGTGGCGGCGCTCAGCGACCCCCCGCTCACGGCCGTCGCGCCCCCCAAGGCCGCGGTCGGCCGCTGTGCCGTCGACCTGCTGGTGAGCCGGATCCAGGAGGGCCCGCGGCGCCCTGCCCAGCACGTGGCGCTGCTGCCCGAGCTGAGGGTCCGGGAATCCACGGTCGCGCCGCGTCCGTGAAGTTACGCATCCATTTCGTTATTGATCGATTTGTGGCCTCTCTCTAGACAACCGATCGAGTATGAGCGAATGATGCCTTATCGATCGAAAGCGATGAGGAGCCATCGATGGGACGCAAGAGCGCCGGCATTGCCGGACTGCTGGCCGGTATGAGCCTGCTCGCCGCCGCGTGCGGCAGCACGGAGCCGGCGCAGCCCGCGGGTGAGGCGGGCAAGCCCGCCCAGGTGACGTTCTGGGGCTGGGCGAAGGGCACCCAGCAGGTCGTGGACGCCTTCAACAAGTCACACAAGGACGTCCAGATCAAGTACGAGGAGATCCCCTCGGGCAACGCGGGCGGCTACGCCAAGTTCTCCAACGCCGTCAAGGCCGGCAACGCCCCCGACGTCATGTCCGTGGAGTACCCGCAGCTCCCCGACTTCGTGAACCAGGGCGCCCTCCAGGACATCTCGGCCGACGTGGCCGACGTCAAGTCCAAGTACCCGGCCGAGGTCTTCAGCCTGGTCGAGCTGGGCGGCAAGGCGTGGGCGCTGCCCATGGACGCCGCGCCGCAGGTGTTCTTCTACCGCAAGGACCTGTTCGAGAAGAACAAGATCGAGGTCCCCAAGACCTGGGACGACTTCCGCGCCGCCGCCGAGAAGGTCAAGAAGGCCGACGGCAAGTCCCGCATCGCGACCTTCTTCCCCGACGACCCGAGCGTGCTGGCCGCGCTGTCGTGGCAGGCGGGCGGCAAGTGGTTCGGCACCGAGGGCGACGCCTGGAAGGTGACGATCAACGACGAGCCCAGCAAGAAGGTCGCCGAGTACTGGCAGGGCCTGGTCAAGGACGACCTGCTCAAGGTCCAGCCGTCCTTCAGCCAGGAGTGGAACGCCGCCTTCGAGGACGACACCCTCTGGGGCTACGTCGGCGCCAACTGGGGCGCGGGCGTCATGAAGGGCAACCACGCCGGCCAGTCCGGCAAGTGGGCCATCGCGCCGATCCCGAACTGGGGCACCCCGGCCAGCGGCATGCTCGGCGGCACCACGTTCGGCGTGAGCAAGGGGTCGAAGAACGCCAAGGCCGCCGTCGAGGTCGTCAAGTGGCTGACCGGCTCGGAGGAGGCGTGGACCGCCCGCCTGTCCTCGGGCACCTCCAGCGGCTTCCCGGCCATCGCCGACCTCGTGCCGGTCGCGGCCAAGAGCTTCGACGCCTCCTTCTACGGCGGCCAGGACATCTACGCGCTGTTCTCGGAGTCGTACAAGACGGTCCAGCCCGGCTGGACGTGGGGCCCGAGCATGGTGCAGACGCTGACCACGTTCAAGGACGCGCTCGGCAAGGTGTCCAGCGGCGAGACCACCATCCCCGGCGTGCTGGACACCGCTCAGACGGCCACCGTCGGCGAGATCAAGAGCCGCGGCCTCAACGTCGCCCAGCAGTAGCACGACGCGCGCGGCGGAGCGCCGGCTCCGCCGCGACCCACCGAAAGGCAGCTTGTGACTCCTCCAGTAGGAAGCGGTCGCGGCGGCGAGGGGTGGCGGCGGCGGGGGGCGATCCTGCTGTTCGTCGGGCCGTTCTTCGCCCTGTTCGCGGCCGTGATCGTGGCCCCGCTGGCCTACGCGGTCTACCTCAGCCTGTTCAGCGAGAAGTCGTCGGGGCTCGGCTTCGGCGGCGCGGAGACCGTGTTCGTCGGGCTCGGCAACTACCTGGACACGCTGAAGGACTCCGCCTTCACCGACGGTTTCCTGGTCATCCTCGGCTACTGCGTGCTGTACATCCCGCTGATGATCGGCGGCGCGCTCACGCTGGCGCTGCTGCTGGACTCCGGGCTGGCCAGGCTGGGCAAGTTCTTCCAGCTCGCGCTGTTCATGCCGCACATCGTGCCGGGCGTGATCGCCGGGCTGATCTGGCTCTACCTGTACCTGCCCGGCATCAGCCCCATCGTGGACCTGCTCGGCGACGTCGACTTCCTCGGCGGCGACCACGTGCTCGGCTCGGTGGTCAACATCGCGCTGTGGGAGTGGGTGGGCTACAACATGATCATCTACTTCGCGGCGCTCCAGGCCATCCCGGCCGAGGTCGTCGAGGCGGCCAGGATGGACGGCGCGGGCCCGCTGCGCGTCGCCCTCCAGGTCAAGGTGCCGCTGATCCGCGGCGCCGTGGTCACCACCGTGCTGTTCACGATCATCGGCTCGCTGCAGCTGTTCACCGAGCCGATGGTGCTCGACAACGTCAGCGACGGCGTGGTCAGCACCTGGACGCCCAACATGTACGCCTACAACGAGGCGTTCGGCAACAACGACTACGGCCAGGCCGGCGCGGCCTCCATCCTGCTCGCGCTGCTCGCCGCCGTGCTGTCCTACGCCGTCACGAAGTGGGGGAACCGCCGGTGAAGTGGATGTCCCGCGCCACGGTCAACGTGCTGCTGATCATCTCCGCGCTCTACACGCTGCTGCCGCTGACGTGGCTGCTGTTCGCCTCCACCAAGTCGCTGTCCGACCTGTACTCGACGCCCGGCTTCTCCTTCGCCGGCTTCAACCTGTTCGAGAACATCAGGGCGGTCGCGCGGGAGGGCGACGGCGTCTTCTTCCGCTGGTACCTCAACAGCGTCCTGTACGCCGGCGTCGGCGCGGCGGTCAGCTCGTTCGTCACCGTGATGTGCGGCTACGCCTTCGACAAGTACTCCTGGTTCGCCAAGGAGAAGATGTTCGGGCTGGTGCTGCTCGGCGTGCTGGTGCCGACCACCGCCACCGCCGTGCCGCTCTACCTGCTGGCCTCCAAGGTCGGCGTGGTGAACACGTTCTGGTCGGTGTTCGTGCCGGTGCTGGTCCATCCGTTCGGCGTCTACCTGGCGCGGGTGCTCTCGTCCGGGTACGTGCCCGGCGAGGTGCTGGAGGCGGCCAGGTCCGACGGCGCCGGCGAGCTGCGCACGTTCGTGTCCGTGGCGCTGCCCATGCTGCTGCCCGCGTACGTGACGATCTTCCTGTTCCAGTTCACCGCTATCTGGAACAACTTCTTCCTGCCCCTGGTCATGCTGAGCGACCAGCAGCTCTACCCGCTCAGCCTCGGCCTGTACGGCTGGGAGAAACAGGGCAACGCCTTCCCCGAGTTCCACAGCCTCGTGATCACCGGGTCGCTGCTGTCCGTGGTGCCCCTGCTGCTGGTGTTCGTGTCCCTGCAGCGGTTCTGGAAGGCCGGGATGACGGCGGGCAGCGTCAAGTGAACGAGCTCTCGGGGGAGAACATGAACAAGCCGGTGACGGTCGTCGCCATGGCCGCGGGGGTCGCCGAGCGCATGCTCACCGGCGAGGTGCGGGCCCGGCTGGCCCGGGTGGCCGACGTCCGGGCCGAGGTCGCCGCGTTCGACGGCGCCGACCTGTCGCAGGCCGAGGTGCTGTTCACCTCGTGGGGGTGCCCGCCGGTGACCGCCGAGGTGCTGGCCCGCGCCCCCCGGCTGCGGGCGATCGTGCACGCGGCCGGCTCGGTCAAGCACCACGTCACCGACGCCTGCTGGGAGCGCGGCATCGTGGTCTCCTCGGCCGCCTCGGCCAACGCCGAGCCGGTGGCCGAGTTCACGCTCGCGGCGATCCTGTTCGCGAACAAGCGGGTGATCGACATCGCCCGCGCCTACCGGGCGCGGCGGGCCAACGACGACTGGGACGCCCGCTTCCCCGGCTTCGGCAACTACCGGCGGGTGGTCGGCATCGTGGGGGCCTCCAGGATCGGGCGGCGGGTGATCGAGCTGCTGCGGCCGTTCGACTTCGAGGTGCTGGTCAGCGATCCGTACCTGGCGGAGGACCTGGGGGCGCGCCGGGTCGGGCTGGACGAGCTGGTCGCCCGCTCCGACGTGGTCAGCCTGCACGCGCCCGACCTGCCCGAGACCCGCCACCTGATCGACGCGGGCCGGCTGGCCGCCATGCGCGACGGCGCCACGCTGATCAACACGGCCAGGGCCGCCCTGGTCGACCAGGACGCGCTCGTCGCCGAGCTGACCTCGGGACGGCTGTACGCGGTGCTCGACCACACCGAGCCGGAGTTCCTGCCCGCCGAGTCCCCCCTCTACGACCTGCCGAACGCGCTCGTCACGCCGCACGTCGCCGGCTCGCTGGGCGGCGAGCTGGCCAGGATGGCCGACCTCGCGCTCGACGAGCTGGCCCGGCACGCCCGGGGGCTGCCCTTCGAGCACGGGATCGAGCCCGCCACGCTGTCCCGGTCCGCCTGAACCCCTCTGAACCGCTCTGAACTGCTCAGAGTTCGCCTGAAACACCCCCGGAGAGGAAACATGCGCCTTCAGTTAGTCGCGGCCCTGGTCGTGGCGGCCGGACTGGTCGCCACCCCCGCGGAAGCGGCCGCCGCCAGGAACTTCTTCGTCGACTGCCAGGCGCCGGACGGCGGCTCGGGGCGCAACGCCGCCGGGCCGCTGAACAGCCTGGACGCCGTCAACGCCGTCACCTTCCGCGAGAAGGACACGATCAGGTTCAGGGCGGGGACCGTCTGCGCCGGGCGGCTCGAACCCGTCGGTTCCGGCACGGCCGCGCACCCCGTCGTCTTCACCTCCTACGGCGAGGGCCCCAAGCCGATCATCCAGGGCGACGGCGGCGAATGGGCCGTCCACCTGGTGGACAACAGTTACGTGACGCTGGAGAAGCTGCACATCACCAACCCGGCGGCCACCACGGCCAAGCGGACCGGCGTGCAGTACAACTCCACGACCCCCGAGCCGAAGGCCGGGCTGGTCCTGCGGGACCTGGAGATCTCCGACGTCGCCGGCTGGGGCAACAAGACCGGGGCGAACGGGTCCTGGTTCTCCTACTCGGCGGGCATCAGCATCCAGGCACTGCCCGAGGGCAAGGTCGGCTACCTGGACGGCATCACGATCACCGGCAACTACGTGCACGACACGGGCGGCGGCGGCATCAAGATCAGCCGTAAGGGCACCGACTACCACCGGAACGTGCTCATCGCCCGCAACACCATCCGCGCGGTCGGCGGCGACGGCATCGTGGTGCACGCCTCGGACCGGCCGCTGGTGGAGCAGAACCTGTTCGACGAGGGCGGCGCCGGGAAATACCCGTACGTAGACGGAAATTTCGCGGGAATGTGGCCGATCAACTCTGTTGACCCGGTGTTTCAGTTCAACGAGGTGACCCGGCAGCGGCCCACCATCTTCGACTCCACCGCCTGGGACTGCGACGGCGGCATCAAGGGCTCGTGCGTCTACCAGTACAACTACTCGCACGACAACGCCGGCGGCTTCTACCTCGGCTGCCAGAGCTGCACCGAGTTCCCCAACTACAAGGCCACCGCCATCCTGCGGTTCAACATCGCCCAGGACGACTGCCGCATCGCGGGCAACGCCTCCGGCGACAACACGAGCCCGCTGTGGCTGTACAACAACACGTTCTTCTGCCCGTCGCAGAAGCTCGACGTGGCCGTGCCCACCGGGAACTCGAAGATCGTCAACAACATCTTCCACGCGCCGTCCGGCACGCTGCCCTCGGCCCCCGGCATCGGCTACGACTCCAACGTCTACCACGGCGGCGTGGCCGTACCGGCGGCCGACGCCCGCGCGGTGACGGCCGACCCCGGGCTCGCCGCCCCCGGCACCGCCGACGGCGCCGCCGACGTGGACGGCTACAAGCTGCTCGAAGGCTCGCCCGCGCTCGCGTCCGGCGCGGTCGTGGACGGCCTCGGCGACCGCGACTACTTCGGCAACCAGGTCGCCGGCACGGTCTCGCGCGGGGCCTACAACGGGCCCGCCACCGCGCCGGTCGTGTCCGGCTCGATCGAGGAGGCGTACAACAACGTCGCGGTCAGCTCCGACCTCAACCCGAACGTCGGCGGCTTCTCCACCAGCGGCCGCAGCTACTCCGGCCAGGCGCTGGAGAAGGCGGGCCTGACGCCGGGCCGGACGGTGAACGTGCTCGGCGCCGACTTCGTCTGGCACCCGCGCCCGTACGGCACGACGGACAACGTCAAGGCCGCCGGGCAGACGGTCGCGCTGTCCGGGCAGGGCGCCAGGCTGGTCCTGCTCGGAGCAGGCGGGCTGAAGGCCCGCGAGGGCGTGTTCAAGGTCACCTACACCGACGGGACGACCGAGGACAGGACCGTCAGGTTCGGCGACCAGTGGGACGCGACCGCGCCCGCCGGGGGCGTGCTCGTGGCCCGCGCCGAGTACCACAACATGACCCAGACCAGCTACAAGAACCCGGCCACCGGGCAGACGCGCGAGTCGGGCGTGTCGGTGTTCGGCTATGCGGTGCCGCTCGACGCGTCCAGGACGGTCGCCACGGTGACCTTCCCGGCGGGCAGCCCGCTGGCGAACGCGGGGTTCCACGTCTTCGACATGAAGATCGCGAGCTGACGCCATGACGAGCACCCCGGCTCCCGGCCGGCCGCGCCGGGCGTCCGGCCCTCGTCCGGGGTTCCCGGCGCGCGGGCGGGTCCTGTGGGCGGCTCTCGCCCTGGCCGGGGTGCTCGTCGTCGGCATCGCGGTGCTGGGGAGGGAGGCCGGGGGCGGCGTACCCGCGCGGGCGGCGTCCGCGGGCGTGGCGGAGGTGCTCGGGATGCGTCCCGGGGACACGGTCGTCACGTTCGAGGGGGAGCCGGTGAGCGGGGCCGAGGTGCTCAGGGCGGCCGAGACCGTGCGCGCCGAGGTGATCTCCGAGTTCGCCGCCCAGGGGCTCGGCCCGGGTTTCTGGGACCGTCCCCGCGACGGCGTCACCCCGGCGCGGCGGCTCAGGGAGCGGGCGGTGCGGGCCGCCGTGCTGGACAAGGCGCGGCGGATCTGGGCCCGCGAGGCGGGCCTGCTCGCCGACGTCAGCGAGCAGGGATTTCAGCGCGAGCTGGCCGCCGAGAACGCCCGGCGCGCGCAGGCCGCGCGCTCCGGCCGCCCGATCCCGGGCGTGCCCTCCTACGACCAGTACACCTACGCGCAGGTGCGGGCCGCCGAGCTGGACTCGGCGCTCGGCAAGCTGCACGCGGCCACCCTCGACCTGTCCGAACGCCGCCTGCGCGACCGGTACGCCAGCACCGCGGCCCCCGGCGCGCCCCCTTTCGACCAGGTACGCGACAACCTCAGGCGGCAGCTCGTCATCGAGGGCTACGAACGGGCCCTCCAGGCGAGAGCCGCCTCATGAGCGCTCCCACGGCGGACATACAAGGCTGTTCCGGCTCGTACCATCGACTTCTAAGGTCATGGGGAACTGGTTCCAGAGCAACATCGTCACCACGGGACGGCTGCCGCTGTTCTGTTACTTCGTCACGCTCATCGTGGCGTTCATCGCCACCCGCATCAACGTCCGCCTGATCAGGGCCAAGGTCGGCTGGTTCCGCAACGTGAACGTGGGCGAGATGCACATCCACCACGTCGTGTTCGGCGTCGTGCTCATGCTCATCGGAGGCGTGACCGGGCTCATCGTCAACGGCGCCACGCAGGCCGGGCAGGTGGTCGCCGCCTGCGTGTTCGGCGTCGGCTCCGCCCTCGTGCTGGACGAGTTCGCGCTGATCCTGCACCTGCACGACGTCTACTGGGAGGAGGAGGGGCGCACCTCGGTGGACGCGGTCTTCATCGCCGTCGCCGTGACCGGCCTGCTCCTCATCGGCCTGCGCCCTCTGACCTGGGACTACGGCACGCCCGTCAACCCGGCGGCGCTGATCGTGGCCAACCTCGCGCTGGCGGTGATCACGCTGCTCAAGGGCAAGATCTGGACCGGGATGGCGGGGCTGTTCCTGCCCTTACTGCTCCTGGTGGGCGCCGTGCGCCTGGCCCGGCCCGGCTCGCCGTGGGCCCGCTGGTTCTTCCGCGGCGGACGCTCGCCCCGCAAGCTGGCCACCGCCGTCCACCGTGAGGAACGCTGGCGGCGGCCGGTCATCAGGGCCAAGATCGCGTTCCAGGAGTTCCTGTCGGGGCGGCACGACCTGCCCTCCAGCCGGCGTGGCCGTCGGCATACTTGACCCATGACACCGCTCGCGCCCCCCGCCGCGCTCTGATGCGCTTACCGCCGTTCCCCGAGCGCCTGCTGCGGGCCCTGTCGCCGGCCGGCGAGCGGCACGGGCTGCTGCTGGCCGGCGGTCACGCGCTGCGGGTCCACGGCTTCACCGACCGCCTGGTCGACGGCCTCGACCTGGTGACCGCCGCCGAACGGCCGCTGCCGTCCGCCGCGGGCGACGTCGTGGCCGCGTTGCGTGCCGGCGGGCTGGTCGCGGAGGTGGCCGAGAGCACCGCGTGGGCGGTCCGCCTGACCGTCACGGACCCGTCCACCGGGCACGACGCCGAGATCGCCCTGACCCGCGAGGCGCTGCGCGAGCCCCCGGTCGTGTGCGACGGCCTGCCGGTGGCGGCCCCGGCGGACGTGATCGGGCTGCGGGTGCGCGACCTGCACGAGAGAGGGCTGCCCGCCGACGTCGCCGACGCGGCCTCGGCGGCGCACGCGTTCTCCTTCCGCGACCTCGAACGCCTCGCCGCCGTCCACCTCGACGACTTCTCGCCGCAGGAACTGCTCATGCGGCTGGAGTTCGTCGAGCTGATGAGCGACGAACGCTTCGAGGCCCACGGCCTGGACGAACGGCACATCGAGGACATCCGCGCCTTCGCCCGGGAATGGACCGAGGACATCAAGCTGCGCAGGGCCGACGACGGCGACGCCGACTACGACGACCCCGACCTGCCCGAGGTCGACTGATCCGGCACCGGCGCGAGCACCGGGCGCTTGCACACCCGGCCGTCGCCCGACGAGCGGCCCCGCAGGCGCCGGGCGATCCACGGGCCGGCGAACGAGCCCAGCCAGCGTGCCTCCGCCGCCGCCGTACGCAGGCGGCCGGGCGGTGGCAGCACGGGGAGCGGCAGGTTCCAGCTGTCGTCGCTGCCGGGCAGCTCCAGCGCGTACGCCACCGACGCGGCGAACCTGGCGTGCCCCGCCGGGCTGGCGTGCAGCCGGTCGGGGCTCCACAACCGCGCGTCCGTCACCGCCGTGTCGGGGAAGGTGTCCACCAGCGTCACGCCGTGCCGGGCGGCGGCCTCGCGGACGCGGGCGTTGAGGTCGAGCACGCGCGGCAGCAGCGGCCTGGCCAGCGGCGCGATCCTGCCGATGTCGGGGAACGTGACCGTCACCACCCGCGCGCCCGCTCCGGTCAGCGCCGCGAACATGTGCTCCAGGTCGGCCGCGACGGCGGCGGCGTCGAACCCGGGACGGATGATGTCGTTCATGCCCGCCATGACCGTGGCCAGGTCGGGACGGAGCTCCAGCGCGACGGGAAGCTGCTCGGCGCGGATCTGGGCGGCCACCCGGCCGCGCACCGCGAGGTTGGCGTAGAGCAGGCCGGGATTGCCGCCGGCCAGGTGCTCGGCGAGCCGGTCGGCCCAGCCGCGGTGGCCGAGGACGTCGTCGCCGTCGCCGAGGCCCTCGGTCTGGCTGTCGCCGAGCGCGACGTAACGGGTGTAGGTCACGGGTTCTCCTCAGGGGTACGGGCGGCGCGCTCGCCGAGCGTCCGGGCGGTGCTCAGGCACCAGTCGCGCATCTCCCGCTCCAGGCGGCAGCCCGCCAGGCAGGACAGGTACGGGCCGACCCGCTCGCCCTCGCGCAGGAACGACTCCTCGTCACGGTCGCCGCGCAGGCGCAGCAGGGTCTTCTCGAAGAACGCGAGCTTGGCGGCGGCCTCCCCGGCGCGGTCGAGGAGCTGGGCGATCAGCGGCGCCGGGTCGAGCCGGTCGGCGGCGTGGACCTTGACGGCCAGGTCGTCGCGGAGCAGCAACGGTTTGGCCGGGGCCGCGACGAAGGCGGCCAGCTCGTCCAGACCGGCCGCGGTGACCGAGAACAGCCGTTTGTTCGGACGGCCGCGCTGGACCACCTCCCGGCCGGTGACCAGGCCGTCGGCCTCCAGCCTGGTCAGCTCGGCGTAGAGCTGCTGGGGGGCGGCGTACCAGAAGTTGGAGACGCCCACGTCGAAGATCTTGGTGAGCTGGTAGCCGCTGTACTCGCCGTCGAGCAGCGCCGCCAGCACGGCATGCCGCAACGCCATCAGCGATGCTCAAGAACATGACTACTCATGGACATGACTATAGGGCCGCCGCCGATCCCGGTGCCAGAGGGGGGCGATCGCCCGTGCGCCTCCTCCCCAAGGAGGAGGCGTCAACGAAAGTTGACATACTTTGGTCGTCAATCTAAGTTGACCCTGGCGTGGCGGTGCGGATCGCGCTGCGCCGTTCGTTGGGAAATTTCGAGAAATGTCGTGAGGGGAGTTGGGGTGCTCAAAGAGCTGCTGGCCTACATCCGGCCGCACCGGAAAATCCTGATCGCGGGCGGTCTGCTCGGGTTGATCGGCTCGGTGGCGGGGCTCGCGATGCCCCTGCTGGCCAAGTACGTCGTGGACGCCTTCGGCGAGGACCAGTCGCTGGCCGCGCCGCTGTTAGGGCTGACCGTGGCGGTGCTCGTCGGAGCCGTCGTCTCGGCCGGGGGCAACTACCTGATGGAACGCACCGGCGAGGGCGTCGTCCTGGGCGCCCGGCGCAGGCTCGTCGACCGGATGCTCCGGCTCAGGGTCGCCGACGTCGACCGGCTCAAGCCCGGCGACCTGATGTCGCGGGTGACGAGCGACACGACGCTGCTGCGCGCGGTGCTGACCAACGGGATCGTGGAGTCGGTCAGCGCGGTCTTCATGCTGGTCGGCGCGATCGTCATGATGGCCACCATGGACGGCGTGCTGCTGCTGGTCACGCTGCTCGTGGTGGTGGTGATCGGCGGCCTGGTCGCGCTCATCATGCCGCGGATCCAGCGGGCGCAGACGCAGGCCCAGGAGGCCGTCGGCGAGATGGGAGCCGTGCTGGACCGGGCGCTGCAGGCGTACCGGACGGTCAAGGCCAGCGGCGCGGAGGAGCGGGAGATCGCGGTCGTGGGGGAGGCGGCCGAGCGCGCCCGCGACCGCGGGCTGCAGGTGGCCGGCTGGACGTCGCTGGCCGGCGTGGCCACCTGGATGGCCGTGCAGATCGCCTTCCTGTGCGTGCTGGCCGTCGGCGGGTCGCGGGTCGCGTCGGGCGTGCTGGAGGTCTCGTCCCTGATCGCGTTCCTGCTCTACCTGTTCTACCTGGTGCCGCCGATCGGGCAGCTCGTCCAGGGTGCCGTCCAGCTCCAGAACGGGCTGGCCGCGATGCGGCGCATCAAGGAGATCGAGGACCTGCCCGGCGAGCCGGTCAGCGCCGCCGTCCCGGCCGGGAGCACGCCGGTGGGCCTGCGGTTCGAGGACGTCGTCTTCCGGTACGGCGACGACCGTCCCGCCGTGCACGACGGCGTCACCTTCGAGGTGCCCGCGGGCGGGCTCACGGCGTTGGTCGGGCCGTCGGGCGCGGGCAAGTCCACGGTGTTCGCCCTGCTCGAACGCTTCTACGAGCACCAGGACGGCCTGATCTCCATCGGCGGCCGGGACATCCGTGACTGGCCGCTCGGCGAGCTTCGGGGCGCGCTCGGCTACGTCGAGCAGGACGCCCCCGTCCTGGCCGGCACGCTGCGCGAGAACCTGCTCTTCGCCGCCCAGGACGCCACCGAGGACGAGCTGCGCCGCGCCGTCACCCGCACCCGGCTCGACGACCTGGTCGCCCGGCTGCCCGAAGGGCTCGACACGGCGGTGGGTCACCGCGGGGTGTTGTTGTCCGGCGGCGAGCGGCAGCGGGTCGCCATCGCCAGGGCGCTGCTGCGCAGGCCCAGGCTGCTGCTGCTCGACGAGGCCACGTCCCAGCTCGACGCGGTCAACGAGCTGCGGCTGCGCGAGGTCATCGCCGAGGTGGCGGCCGAGACGACGGTACTGGTCATCGCCCACCGGCTGTCCACCGTGACGAACGCCGACCGGATCGTGGTGATGGAGGCGGGCGGCGTACGGGCGGTCGGCACCCACGCCGAACTCGTCGCGGGCGACGACCTCTACCGCGAACTGGCCGCCACCCAGTTCCTGGTGAGCTGAAGGCCGCAAAGTGGTCCGCTGGGCGTTTCGGGACCGTAGGCGCAGGCTTCGCCTGTTGCCTACGGTGGTCCGCTGGGCGTTCTGGGACCGTAGGCGCAGGCTTCGCCTGCTGCCTGCGGTGGACCGCTGGGCGTTTTGGGACCGTAGGCGCAGGCTTCGCCTGCTGCCTGCGGTGGACCGCTGGACGCGGTCCACCGTAGTCTTCGGGTGACAAAGGTGAATGTGTTCATTCAGGAGGGTCACCATGAGCCGCAGCGTGCGCGCACCGCGAGGCACTACGATCACCGCGAAGGGGTGGCCGCAGGAGGCGGCGCTCCGCATGCTCCAGAACAACCTGGACCCCGAGGTCGCCGAGCACCCCGAGCAGCTGGTCGTCTACGGCGGCTCCGGCAGGGCCGCCCGCGACTGGCCCTCCTTCGACGCCATGGTCAGGACCCTGACCACCCTGGAGGGCGACGAGACGCTGCTGGTCCAGTCGGGCCGCCCGGTGGGCGTCTTCCGCACCCACGAATGGGCCCCCCGGGTGCTCATCGCCAACTCCAACCTGGTCCCCGACTGGGCCAACTGGGAGGAGTTCCGCCGCCTGGAGGCGGCCGGCCTCACCATGTACGGCCAGATGACCGCCGGTTCGTGGATCTACATCGGCACCCAGGGCATCCTCCAGGGCACCTATGAGACGTTCGCCGCGGTCGCCGCGAAGCGGTTCGGCGGCACGCTGGCCGGCACGATCACCCTCACGGCCGGCCTCGGCGGCATGGGCGGAGCCCAGCCGCTGGCCGTCACCATGAACGGCGGCGTCGCGATCTGCATCGACTGCGACCCCCGCTCGGTCACCCGCCGCATCGAGCACCGCTACCTCGACGTGCAGGCGGCCTCCCTGGAGGAGGCGCTGCGGCTGGCCTACGAGGCACGCGACGCGCGCCGCCCGCTGTCCATCGGCGTCGTGGCCAACGCCGCCGAGGCCCTGCCCGAGCTGCTGGCCGCGGGCGCCGAGATCGACATCGTCACCGACCAGACCTCCGCGCACGACCCGCTGATGTACCTGCCGGTCGGCGTCGCCTTCGAGGACATGGGCGCCGAACGCGACAAGGACCCGGCCGGCTTCACCGAGCGCGCGCGCACGTCGATGGCCCGGCACGTCGAGGCCATGGTCGGCTTCAAGGACGCCGGGTCCGAGGTGTTCGACTACGGCAACTCCATCCGCGGGGAGGCCCAGCTCGCCGGGTACACGCGGGCCTTCGACTTCCCCGGGTTCGTGCCGGCGTACATCAGGCCGCTGTTCTGCGAGGGCAAGGGGCCGTTCCGGTGGGCCGCGCTGAGCGGCGACCCGGCCGACATCGCCGCGACCGACCGCGCGATCCTGGAGCTGTTCCCCGACAACGAGCCGCTGGCCAGGTGGATCGCGCAGGCCGGCGAGAAGGTGCACTTCCAGGGGCTGCCCGCGCGCATCTGCTGGCTCGGCTACGGCGAGCGCAACGTCGCGGGCGAGCGGTTCAACGACATGGTGGCCTCCGGCGAGCTCCAGGCGCCGATCGTGATCGGCCGTGACCACCTGGACAGCGGGTCGGTGGCCTCGCCGTACCGGGAGACCGAGGCCATGGCCGACGGCTCGGACGCCATCGCCGACTGGCCGCTGCTCAACGCCATGCTCAACACCGCCTCCGGCGCGGCCTGGGTGTCCATCCACCACGGCGGCGGCGTGGGGATCGGCCGGTCCATCCACGCCGGGCAGGTCACGGTCGCCGACGGCACCGCGCTGGCCGGGGAGAAGCTCAACCGCGTCCTCACCAACGACCCCGGCACGGGCGTGATGCGGCACGTCGACGCGGGTTACGAGGAGGCCGCCGAGGTGGCCGAGGCCCGTGGCGTGCGCATCCCCATGCGCGAGTCCTGACCCCGCCGTCGCCGTCCCCCGCCCGGCGCGGGGGATGAGAATGCCGGTGGAGGAGTGTTGGAGGTGGCGTGGCTGACGGATATCACGGTGGACTCGGCGTGCTGCTCGACGGCCGGAGGTTGTCGCCGGTGCAGCGCAGGATCGCCCACTACCTGGGCGAGCACCTCGACGAGGCGATCTTCCTGTCCAGCGTCGAGCTGGCCGAGCGGGCCGGGGTCAGCCAGCCGTCGGTGACCAGGTTCGCCATGGTGCTCGGCTTCGCCGGCTATCCCGAGCTGCGCCAGGCGCTGCGCCCGCTGGTGCTCGGCGGCGGCGTGGTCGCGCCCCAGGAGAGCCTGCTGCGCAACGCGATCGACAGCGAGATCCGCAACCTCGCCGTCGTCCGCGAGCGGCTGGCCGCCCTCCCGCTCAAGGAGCTGGGCGAGCAGCTCGCCGCCACCGAGCCGCTGCCGGTGCTGGGCCTGCGGGTCTCCTGCGGCCTGGCCACCACCTTCGCCTACTACGCCAGGCGCATCCATCCCGACGTACGCCTGCTCACCCATGGCGGCTCCGAGCTGGTCGAGGGGCTGCACGCGGCGCGGCGGGCGGGCGCGGAGTGGGTGGTGGCGGTGGTGCTCCCGCGTTATCCGGCCGAGGTCGTGCAGGCGCTGGAGTACGCCGGGAAGCTCGGCCTGCGCGTCGCCGCCATCACCGACAAAGCGGACTTCCCGGCCGAGGTCGTGCTCGACGGCCCGGTCGGGGACCGCCTGGTGTTCGACTCCCACGCGGCCCCCCTTGCCCTCGCCATGGCCCTGGTCGAGGCCATGGCCGACGCCGCCCCGCTGCGTACCAGGGCCAGGCTGGAGGAGTACGAGCGGATGACCGACGAGGCCGGCACGTTCCTACCCGGCGATCCTGCGTAGCGACCGCATCGACCAGATCGTTGTGAGCACCGCGAGCACGATGAACAGCGCGAACGCGATCGGGATCGACGGGTCGCCGAGCCGCCCGGCGAACAGCGCCCGCCCGGCCTCGACCGCGTGGTAGAGCGGGTTGACCGGCGCGATCGCCCGCATCCAGCCGGGCGCGAACGCGATCGGGATGAACAGCCCGGCCAGCAGCATGATCGGCAACATGAACAGGTTGAGCGTCTGCGACATGCCGTTCTCGTCGCGCACGGTCAGCGCCAGCCCCTGTGACAGCCCGGAGGCGAACAGCCCGGTGGCCGCCATGAGCGCCAGCACCAGCACCAGCTCGACGCCGCCGATGCGCACGCCCATGGCCACGGCCACGACCAGCACCAGGACCGCCTGGCACACCAGCACGACCATGTCCTTGGCCACCCGCCCGAGCACGATGGCCGGCCGCCAGGCGGGGCTGACGGCGTACCGTTCGAGCGAGCCGTTGCGCAGCTCGGCGATCAGGCCGAACCCGGAGAACAGCGAGCCGAACACGGCGATCATCATCATCGACGCGGGCGTGAACATGCGCAGGGCGTCGACCGTGCTGCGGCCCGGCGTCAGGTCCTTGAGCAGCGGCGCGAACATCAGCAGGTAGAGCACCGGCTGCAGGATGCCGAACAGCGGCCAGACCGGGTTGCTGAAGGACTTCTTCAGCTCGTAGCCGGTGAACAGGGCGATGTGGCGGATCATGCGGCGGCTCCGGTGTCGCGCAGGGACCGGCCGGTCTTGGCCAGGAAGACGTCGTCGAGCGTGGAGCGGTCGAGCGCGATCGAGCGCAGGCCGATGCCCTGCTCCTCGAGGACGCGCAGCAGCGCGGGCAGCGTGTGCTCGCCGTCGTCGACGTAGACGCGCAGGGCGTCCTCGTCCAGGCGGACCTCGCGGGCCAGGGGCCTGAGCGCCTCGGCGGCCCGCTCGGGCTCGGCCAGCCGCAGCGTGACGACGTCGCCGGAGACCTCGCGCTTGAGCTCGCCGGGCGTGCCCTCGGCGACGATGCGTCCGTGGTCGACGATCACCAGCCGGTCGCAGAGCGCGTCGGCCTCGTCGAGGTAGTGGGTGCTGAGCAGCACGCTCGTGCCGGCCTCGCGGAGCTGCCTGATGCGGTCCCAGAGGTTCGCGCGGTTCTGCGGGTCGAGGCCGGTGGTGGGCTCGTCGAGGAAGAGCAGCGGCGGGGCGTGCACCAGCCCCAGCGCGATGGCCACCCGCCGCTTCTGGCCGCCGGAGAGCGTACGGCCGGGCCGGTCGGCCATGTCGGCGAGGTCGAAGCGGTCGAGCACGTCGGCCGTCGCCTGCTTCGGGTCGGCCACGCCGTGGATCTTCGCGGCCATCATGATCTGGGCGCGGGCGCTCGTGGTGTCCTCCACGCCGCCCGCCTGGCTGACGTAGCCGAGCCGGCGGCGCACGGCCTGGGGCTCCTTGCGCAGGTCGTGGCCGGCGACGACGGCGGTGCCGGAGTCGGGCGTGATCAGCGTGGCCAGCATGCGGATCGTCGTGGTCTTGCCGGCGCCGTTGGGGCCGAGCACGCCGAAGATCTCGCCCTTCTCCACGTCGAGGTCGATGCCGCGCACGGCCTCGACGGTCTGCGAGCCCTTGCGGCTCCTGGTGGTGAACGTCTTGCGTAACTCACGTGCCTCAATGATCATTTTTCTCCTCAGGGCAGTTCGTCCTTCTCGACCCGGCCGATCGCGCCTTCGACCCAGTCGAGCTGGGCTTGGAGCATGGCCTGGGTCAGGCGGAGGTTCTCGTCGAGGTGCCGGGGCTCGCCGTAGCGCTGCTTGGTGCCGTAGGCGTGGTCGATGGTCTCGATGTTCAGTCGCAGTTGCCGGATCCTGCCATGCAGGGCGTCGAGAATCTCCTGTTTCTCCAGCCGGTTCATGAACGTCAGCGCGACCTGGAAGGGGTCGACGACGGGTCTCACCTCGGACCAGCCGTGCATGAGCAGCCGGTGGAACTCGTAGCGGCCGGCCTCGGTCAGCTCGTAGACGACCTTGCCGCCCTTGCCGGCCTCGACGACCATGAGCAGCCCCTCGTCGGCCATCTTGCCCAGGCCGTGGTAGATCGACCCGAAGGCGACGTTGGCCCAGGTGTCGGCGCCCATCATCTCCAGCCGGCGGCGTACGCCGTAGCCGTTCATGGGGCCGTCGAGCAGGGAACCGAGGATCAGGATGCGCGTGGACGCCGACATGTGCTCAAGTTTGTACTCAAATTTGAATGCTCGTCAAGGTCATAAACTCGGCCCCATGACTGAACGACCGACTGCGCTGGTCACCGGCGCTTCCCGCGGTGTGGGCGAGGCCGTGGCGCGGGCGCTGGGCCCCACGCATCACGTCATCCTCGGCGGCAGGGACGAGTCCGCGCTCGCCAAGTTGGCGGGCGAGCTGCCCGACGCGCGGCCCTGGCCCGTCGAGCTGACCCGGCTCACCGAGGCCGACGTCAGCGGCGTCGAACGGCTCGACGTGCTCGTGCACAGCGCCGGGATCGCGCTGCTCGGCCGGATCGCCGACCAGCCCGTCGGCAACTGGCGCACGACCATGGAGCTCAACGTCGTCGCGGTCGCCGAGCTGACCCGGCTGCTGCTGCCCGCGCTGCGCCACGCCCGGGGGCACGTCGTCTGCGTGAACTCCGGCGCGGGGCAGCGGGCCAACCCCGATTGGGCCTCGTACGCGGCCAGCAAGTTCGCCCTGCGCGCCTTCGCCGACGCGCTGCGCCTGGAGGAGCCCGAGCTGCGGGTCACCACCGTCTACCCGGGCCGGGTGGCCACCGACATGCAGCGCGGCGTACGCGAGCAGGAGGGCGGCGCGTACGAACCGGACAAGTACCTCACCCCGGAGAGCGTCGCGCGGGCCGTGCTCGCCACGATCAACGCCGGACCCGACGCCCACCTCACCGAACTGACCATCAGACCGAGCGCGGGCCCGGCCAGCTGACAATTGAATGGATCCATTCACTACAGTGGACCCATGCTTGAACCACTCGCGCACATAGGACGAGATCCCCGCTCCGGCGGATACGTGAGAGACGCCTGGTCGGCCGCCGACATGGAGCTACGCGGGTGGTTCGCGGGCGAGGCCGCGCGCCGCGGGCTCGACCTGCGGGAAGACCGCAACGGCAACCTCTGGGCCTGGTGGGGCGACCCGTCGCGCCGGCCCGGCGTGGTCACCGGCAGCCACCTCGACTCCGTGCGCCACGGCGGCGCCTACGACGGCCCGCTCGGCGTGGTGTCCGCCTTCGCCGCCGTCGACCTGCTGCGCGAACGGCAGGTCACGCCGGGCCGGCCGATCGGCGTCGCCTGCTTCACCGACGAGGAGGGGGCCAGGTTCGGCGTGCCGTGCATGGGCTCCCGGCTGCTCACCGGCGCGCTCACGCCGGAACGCGCGCTCGCGCTCACCGACGACGAGGGCGACACGCTGGCCGACGTCATGGCGCGGGCCGGCCGCAAGCCGGAGACCGTGGGCCCCGACGCCGAGACCCTGGCCACCGTCGGCACGTTCGTCGAGCTCCACGTCGAGCAGGGCCGCGGCCTGGTGCACGAGGGCCGCCCGGTGGGCGTGGCCAGCGCCATCTGGCCGCACGGCCGGTGGCGGTTCGACTTCCACGGCAGGGCCGACCACGCGGGCACCACCCGGCTGGCCGACCGCGACGACCCGATGCTGCCCTTCGCCCGCCTGGTGCTGGCCGCCCGCGAGGCGGCCGAGCGGCACGACGTGGTGGCCACGGTCGGCAAGACCCGCGTCTCGCCCGGCAACGCCAACGCCGTCCCCGGTCTGGTCACGGCCTGGCTGGACGCCCGAGGCCCGGCGGAGCCCGCGGTCCGCGCCCTGGTCGGGGAGCTCTCCGCGGCGGCCGGCGCGGACGTGCGCGAGGAGTCGTGGACCCCCGAGGTCGCCTTCGGCGCGGCGCTGAGGGACCGGCTGGCCCGCGTGGCGGGCGGCGACACGCCCGCGCCGATCCTGCCGACCGGAGCGGGCCACGACGCCGGAATCCTGGCCACGGCGGGCGTCCCGAGCGCGATGTTGTTCGTACGCAACCCCACCGGCGTGTCCCATTCCCCCGAGGAGCACGCCGACCAGGCAGACTGCCATGCGGGAGTGGTGGCACTCGCGGACGTGCTGGAGGATCTGTGTCGCTGACCTACTGGTGCGAGCAGGCCTGGTTGCCCGACGGGGTCGCCCACGGCGTCCTCATCGAGGTCGAGGGCGCCCGGATCGCCCGGATCGGGCGGGGCGAGCCCGGCTCGGCCGAGCGGCTGTCCGGCCTGACCATCCCCGGCCTGGCCAACGCCCATTCCCACGCCTTCCACCGGGCCCTGCGCGGCGCCACCCAGCGCGGCAAGGGCGACTTCTGGACCTGGCGCGACCAGATGTACGAGGTCGCGGGCAAGCTCGACCCCGACACCTACTTCCAGCTCGCCAGGGCCGTCTACGCCGAGATGGCGCTGGCCGGGGTGACCTGCGTGGGCGAGTTCCACTACCTGCACCACGGCCCCGGCGGCCGCCCGTACGAGGACCGGAACGTGATGAGCCACGCGCTCGTCCAGGCCGCGCGCGAGGCCGGGCTGCGCATCACGCTGCTCGACACCTGCTACCTGTCCGGCGGCATCGGCGTGCCGCTGTCGGGCACCCAGCTGCGCTTCAGCGACGGCAGCGCCGACGGCTGGGCGGCCAGGGCCGACGAGCTGGCCGCCGCCTACGAGGGGCAGCACGACGTGGAGATCGGGGCCGCCGTCCACTCCGTGCGCGCGGTGCCGCCCGACCAGATGCCGGTGGTGGCCGAGTTCTCCCACCGGCACGGCGCCCCGCTGCACGCGCACGTCTCCGAGCAGCGCGCCGAGAACGCCGCCTGCGCCGAGACGTACGCCGCCACGCCGGTCCAGATCCTGCACGAGCGCGGCGTGCTGGGGCCGCGCTCGACCGCGGTGCACGCCACCCATCTGACCGACTCCGACGTGGAGCTGCTCGGCCAGTCGGGCACGTACATCTGCATGTGCCCCACCACCGAGCGCGACCTCGCCGACGGCGTCGGCCCGGCCAGGGCGGCGGCCGACCGCGGCACCCCGATCACGCTGGGCTCCGACGGCCACGCCGTGATCGACCTGTTCGAGGAGGCCCGCGCGGTCGAGCTCGACGAGCGGCTGACCAGCGAGCGGCGCGGCCACTGGAGCGCCGCCGACCTGCTCACCGCCGCCACCGGCGCCGGGCACACCTCGCTCGGCTTCGCCGACGCCGGCCGGCTCATCCCCGGGGCGTGGGCCGACCTGGTGTCGGTCCGCCTCGACTCGGTGCGCACGGCGGGCATCGGCGGGCTGGAGGCCGTGGTGTTCGCGGCCACGGCCTCCGACGTGCACTCGGTGGTCTCCGGCGGCCGCCGGGTGGTCGCGCAGGGCCGTCACGAGCTGGGCGACGTCGGGCACATGCTCTCCGAGGCGATAGGAAAGGTGCGATGACCACCACGCTGATCGACGGGATCGGGCTGCTCTACACCGGCGACCCCGAGCGCGAGGAGATCACCGACGCGGCGCTGGTCGTCGAGGACGGCCTGGTGGCCTGGGTCGGCCCCGCCGCCCAGGCGCCGGCCGCCGACGAGCGCCTGCACGCCGGTGGCCGGGCCGTGCTGCCCGGGTTCGTGGACAGCCACGCCCACCTGGTGTTCGCCGGCGACCGTACGGCCGAGTTCCAGGCCCGCATGTCGGGGCAGCCGTACACCGGCGGGGGCATCAGGACGACCGTCGCCGCCACCCGCGCGGCGAGCGACGCCGACCTGGCCACGCACGCCCGCGCCCTGGTGGAGGAGATGCTCGCGCAGGGCACCACCACCGTGGAGATCAAGAGCGGCTACGGGCTCTCCGCCGAGCACGAGCGCCGCTCGCTGGAGATCGCCACCACCCTCACCGACGAGACGACCTACCTGGGCGCGCACGTCGTCCCCGAGGGCGCCGACGCCGACGACTACGTCCGGCTGGTGACGGGCGAGATGCTCGACGCCTGCGCCCCCTACGCCAAATGGGTCGACGTCTTCTGCGAGCGCGGTGCGTTCGACGGCGACCAGACCAGGGAGATCCTGAACGCCGGGATCAAGGCCGGGCTCCAGCCCCGGGTGCACGCCAACCAGCTCACCGAGGGGCCCGGCGTGCGCATCGCCTGCGAGCTGGGCGCGGCCTCGGCCGACCACTGCACCCACCTGTCGGCGGCCGACGTCGACGCCCTCGCATCGAGCGGGACGGTGGCGACGCTGCTGCCGGGGGCCGAGTTCTCCACGCGCTCGCCCTATCCCGACGCCCGGCGGCTCCTCGACGCGGGCGTCACGGTCGCGCTGGCCACCGACTGCAACCCGGGCTCGTCGTTCACCTCGTCCATGCCGTTCTGCGTGGCGCTGGCGGTGCGCGAGATGGGGATGACGCCGCTGGAGGCGGTGCGCGCGGCCACGTACGGCGGGGCCCGCGCGCTGCGCCGCACGGACGTAGGGTGGCTGCGGCAGGGGGCCAGGGCGGACCTGGTCGTGCTCGACGCCCCCTCCTATGTCCACCTGGCGTACCGACCCGGTGTTCCCCTTGTCCACCAGGTGTTTCAGGCCGGTCTCCTCCTTTAGGAGGACGTCCAAGACCCTCCCTCTGACGTAGCTGTTTAGGGAATCTTTGCTTCCGGCCGGACGTTGGCCGGATATAGGACGCAGCTGCGGAACGAGGTGCCAGGGGATGGCAAGGCCTACGGGGAGTCGCACGCAGGAGCAGCACGTCGCTGATCGCGACCTGCTGGGGACGTATCTGGCCGAGATCGGCCGGGTCCCGCTGCTCACGGCGGAGGAAGAGGTGGAGCTCGCCAAGCGGATCGAGGCGGGCCTGTTCGCCGAGCAGCTCCTTGACAGCGGAGGCTCCGAGCCGCGCATCGGGGACGCGGCCGACGAGGAGCTGGAGCGCCTGGCCGTCTCCGGCCAGCGCGCGAAGGACGAGTTCATCCAGGCCAACCTGCGCCTGGTGGTGGCGGTGGCCCGGAAGTACTCGGGCCGGGGGATGCCGCTCATCGACCTGGTCCAGGAGGGGAACCTGGGCCTGGTTCGAGCGGTCGAGAAGTTCGACTACCGCCGGGGGTACAAGTTCTCCACCTACGCGACATGGTGGATCAGGCAGTCGGTCGGACGGGCCATCCACGAGCAGGCCCGTCCGGTCCGGCTGCCGACGCACGCCGGCGAGCAGATGACCCGGCTGATGCGGGTGCGCCGCGACCTGCTGGCCGAGTTCGACGCCGAGCCGACCGACGGCGACCTCGCCGAGATCCTCGACCTGCCGATCGAGCGGGTGCGCGAGCTGCGCCGCTGGGCCTCCGACCCGGTGTCGCTGCAGCTCGGCGTGGGTGACGAGGACGAGACCGAGCTCGGTGACATGATCGCCGACGAGACGTGGGCCGATCCCGAGCAGCAGGCCATCGACATCCTCGAGCGCGAGCGGCTCGACCAGTGGCTCACCGGCCTGGAGGGCGACACCAGCGAGATGCTGCGCTGGCGCTACGGGCTGGTCGACGGGCGCGAGCACACGCTGACCGAGGTGGGGGAGCGCTACGGCATCGGCCGCGACCGCGCCCGCCGCATCGAGCGCGACGCCCTGGCCCGGCTGCGCCGCATGGCCAACGCCGCCGCCTGACCTTTCTCCACTTCTTCGGCCCCGCCGCCCGGCCTTCCGGGCGGCGGCGCCGTTTCCGGGCTCTGAGGGCCTTCTACGGCCTGAGGACGCGGCGCAGGAACTCCTCCACGGCGGCCTCGGCCGTCTCCGTGTCGCCGCCCCTGGCGACCAGCAGGGCGCTCTCGTTGACGGCGGCCAGCAGCATGTGGGCGTGCAGGTCGACGTAGTCGTCGGGGACCGCGCCGGTCGCCTGGAGGGCCGCCTTCAGCATGCCGAAGGAGTACCGCTCCTCCATCGCCCGCCAGCTCTCCCACCCCAGCACCGCGGGCGCGTCGATGAGCACGATGCGCCGGATCACCGGATCGCCCGCCAGTCTGACCCAGGCCAGCGCGCCCGCCAGCAGCGCCGCCGCCGGGTCGGCGATGCCGCGCACCGCCTTGGCGATCTTGACGCCGATGGCCGACTCCGTGGCCTCCAGCACCGCCTCGAACAGCGCGTCCTTGCCCGCGTAGTGGTGGTACAGGGCCCCGCGGCTCAGCCCCGACTCCTGGAGCACGGTCTCGATCGACGTGTCGTCGTAGCCCCGCTCGGCGAACAGCCGCGTGGCGATGGCCAGGACCTTGTCGCGGGTGGCCGCGCCGCGCTCCGCCTTGAGGTTCATGCCCTCACTCTAGACAAACCGACCAACGGTCGGTAATTTTCTAGACCGACAGTCGGTCTGTAATCGAGAGGGAGTCGGCATGGACGGCATCAACTACGTGGACGTGGGCCAGGGCCCGGTGACCCTGTTCGTGCACGGCGTGGGCACCAGCTCGTACCTGTGGCGCAACGTCATCGCCGAGCTGCGCGACGAGCGCCGCTGCGTGGCCCTGGACCTGCCCGCGCACGGCGGCAGCGAGCCGCGCGAAGACCTGTCCATCCCCGCGCTGGCCGAGGCCGTGGAGGAGCTGTGCGCAGGGCTCGGCCTGGCCGAGGTGGACCTCGTGGCCAACGACACCGGCGGCGCCGTCGCCCAGGTCTTCGCGGTACGCCACCCCGGACGGCTGCGCTCGCTCACCCTCACCAACTGCGACGTGCACACCAACACCCCGCCGGAGGCGTTCAAGGACACCGTGGAGCTGGCCGCGAGGGGCGAGCTGGCCGGGCTGGTGGCCGCCGTGCTGGACCACCCGGAGCTGCTGGCCGGGACCGCCCTGGGCGCCGGCTACGAGCACATCGACGACCCCGCCGAGCTGGTGGACGCCTACCTGCGCCCGATCCTGGCCAAGCCGGGCGGCGGCCGCGCCTTCGAACGCCTGCTGGCCTCGATCGACGCCGCGGACATGGTCGCCATCGAGCCGCAGCTCACCGTGCTCACCGTGCCGACGCTGGTCGTGTGGGGCACCGGCGACGTGTTCTTCGACGTGAGCTGGGCCCGCTGGCTGCGCGACACGATCCCCGGCGTGCGGGAGGTCGTCGAGATCGAGGGCGGGCGGCTGTTCTTCCCCGACGAGCGGGCCGCCGAGCTGGTCCCCCACCTGCGCCGTTTCTGGGGCCGGCCCTAAGCTCTCGATCATGTATGTCGAGACGTTGCGCCGCTATCCGGTGAAGTCGATGCTGGGCGAGGAGATCGCCGAGAGCGAGGTGACCGAGCGCGGCCTGGCCGGCGACCGGGCCCGGGCGGTGCTCGACGTCGCCACGGGGAAGATCGCCAGCGCCAAGAACCCGCGGCTCTGGCGCGACCTGCTGACCCTCGAAGGCGCCGCCGTGCCGGGCGATGAGGAGCTGTCGAAGCTGCTCGGCCGCGAGGTGCGGCTGATCGACGTGCCGCCGGAGGGGGCCGAGCTGGAGCGGTCGGTGCCCGAGCGGGTGCTGGCCGAGGGCATCGAGGCGGAGGTGCCGTACACGGTGGGCACGCTCGGCGGGGCCTCGCCGGAGGGAACCTTCTTCGACTTCGCGCCCCTGCACCTGATCTCCACCTCGACGATCGACCGCATCGGCGAGCTCAGCCCGCGCGGGCACGTCGAAGCCCTCCGCTACCGGCCCAACCTGATCATCAGGACGGAGGCGGCGGGCTTCGCCGAGAACGACTGGGTGGGGCGCGAGCTGCACGTCGGGGACGAGGTCGTGCTCCAGGTCATCGTGGCCAGCCCGCGCTGCGCGGTGCCGACGCTCGCCCACGGCACGCTCGGCCGCGACACCGAGGCGCTGCGCGTGGTGGCCCGGCACAACAGGGTCCAGGTGCTGGAGGCCGGGCTCCAGGCGTGTGCGGGCGTCTACGCGCGGGTGTTGCGCCCCGGCCGGATCGCCCAGGGCGACCGGGTCAGGCCAGCGGGCTGAGGTACTTCTCCAGGTCGTCGAGGATCTTGCCGGCGGCGGTGACGCCGATGCCGGTCATCCAGATCTCGTCGTCGACGTCGTGGGCGTGGCCGGCCTTCACCGCGGCCAGGTTCTTCCACAGCGGGCCGCCGGTCACCGTGGCCTGCGACTTGGCGGCGGCCTCGCCGTAGGCGCTGTAGAAGACGGCGTCGCCGTCGGCCTTGGCGATGTTCTCCTGGCTCAGCTTGCCGAAGCGCTTGTCGTCCTGGTCGGCCAGGCGCTGGGCCTCGGGCCGCTGGACGCCGGCGTCGGCGACCACGATGCCGCTGAACGACTCGGGGCCGTACATGCGGATCTCGGTGGGCATGAAGCGCACGATGCTCACCGAGAGCTTCGAGAACTTCCCGCCGAGCGCCTCGGCCCGCTGCTCGTACGCCGACAGCAGCCCGGACGCCTGCTCCTTCTTGCCCAGGGCCTCGGCGTCCAGCAGGAAGTTCTCCTTCCAGGTGATGCCCACCTTCTCGGTGAACACGGTCGGCGCGATCTTGCTGAGCTTGTCGTAGAAGGCGGCCTGGCGGAACTTCGAGCCGAGGATGAGGTCCGGCTTGAGCGCCATGATCGCCTCGATGTTGGGCTGCTGGAGCGTGCCGACCGGCTTGGTGGCCGACAACGCCGAGCCGAGGTACTCCGGCCAGGTCTGGTTCTCGCCCGCCTGGGCCGCGCCGACGGGGGCCATGCCGAGGGAGACCATCGTGTCCAGCTTGTCGGTGTCGAGCACGACGACCCGCTTGGGGGTCATCGGCACCTTGGTCTCGCCCATGGCGTGCTTGACGGTCCGGGTGGGGCCGGCGTCCTCCGTGCCGGTCGAGGTGCCGCAGGCGGCCAGGGCGAGGACGGGGAGCAGGGCCAGAAGCCGGAGACGCATGAGGGATTCCTTGATCTATTAGGTTAGGCAACCCTAAGTATCTCATGGCCGGATCGGCGCGTGTGAAGGGGCCGAAACCTACCCGAAACACCGTGCCGGCGAGATTCACCGGCGCGAAACACTGCAGGTCGAGCCACGAAACCCCGGCCGAACACGCTGTGGCAACACGTCACACGTAAGGAGGGTCGCGTCGTGAAGATCGATAGCGGCACCACAGCCTGGATGCTCGCGGCCACCGCGCTGGTGTTGCTGATGACTCCGGGTCTCGCGTTCTTCTACGGGGGCATGACCAGGGCCAAGAGCGTCCTGAACATGATGATGATGTCCTTCGGCGCCATCATCACGGTCACCGTGGCCTGGGTGCTGTTCGGGCACTCGCTCGCCTTCACCGACAACGGCAGCTCGCTGCTGAACAACGTCGTCGGCGGCTTCGACGCCCTGGGCCTGCAGAGCCTGGTGGAGACGGCCACCAAGGACGACGGCACCGGCATGCCGAGCCTGGTCTTCTCGGCCTTCCAGCTGACGTTCGCCATCATCACCGTCGCCCTGATCAGCGGCGCGATCGCCGACCGGGCGAAGTTCGGCGCGTGGATCCTGTTCAGCGTGGTCTGGGCCACCGTCGTCTACTTCCCGGTCGCCCACTGGGTGTGGGGCACCGGCTGGCTCAACACCATGGGCATCGAGGACTTCGCCGGCGGCACCGTCGTCCACATCAACGCCGGCGCCGCGGCGCTGGCCCTGGCCCTCGTGCTCGGCAAGCGCCAGGGCTGGCGCAAGGAGCCGATGCGGCCGCACAACCTCACGCTGGTCCTGCTCGGCGCGGGCCTGCTGTGGTTCGGCTGGTTCGGCTTCAACGCCGGCTCGGAGCTGGCCGTGGACGGCACCGCCGGGCTGGCGTTCATGAACACCCAGATCGCCACGGCGGTCGCCGCGGGGGCCTGGCTCGTCGTGGAGAAGATGCGCGACGGCCACGCCACCAGCCTCGGCGTCGCCTCCGGCGCGGTCGCCGGCCTGGTCGCCATCACGCCGGCCTGCGGCTTCGTGGACCCGTGGGCCGCGATGGTCATCGGCCTGGCCGCCGGGGCCGTCTGCGCCTACGCCGTGGGCCTGAAGTACCGGCTGGGCTTCGACGACTCGCTCGACGTGGTCGGCGTGCACCTGGTCGGCGGCGTCATCGGCGCCGTCTCGCTCGGCTTCCTGGCCGCCTATCCCTTCCTCGACCAGCAGAGCAAGGGCCTGTTCTACGGCGGCGGCCTCGGTCAGCTCGGGCTGCAGGTGCTCGGCCCGGTCGCCGTCGGCGGCTACTCGTTCGCCGCCACCTGGATCGTCGGCAAGCTCATCGACAGGACCATGGGCTTCCGCATCTCCGCCGAGGACGAGCTCACCGGCATCGACGTCACCACGCACGCCGAGACCGGGTACGACCTCGGCACGGTCTACGCCTCCGGCGTGACCACCCCGAACGGTCCGCTCACCCCGGCTCCGGCTCCCAAGAAGGTGGAGGCATGAGGCTCATCACCGCGATCATCAAGCCGTTCAAGCTCGACGACGTCAAGGCGGCGCTGGAGCAGTTCGGCATCAAGGGCATGACGGTCAGCGAGGCCAGCGGCTACGGCCGCCAGCGCGGCCACACCGAGGTCTACCGCGGCGCCGAGTACCAGGTGGACCTGGTGCCGAAGGTGCGCCTGGAGGTGCTGACCGAGGAGGACGACGCCGAGGACGTCATCGACGTCATCGTCAAGGCGGCGCACACCGGCAAGATCGGCGACGGCAAGGTCTGGTCCGTGCCCGTCGACACGGCCGTGCGCGTACGCACCGGAGAGCGAGGGCCGGAGGCCCTGTGAGAGGAGAGGCGCGCTCGTACGCCGCGGCCCGCAAGGAGCGGACCGCGGACACCGACCGCTGGCTCAAGGACCTCTTCAGGACGGCGAGCGACGGCGACCAGGTCTCCCTGGTCGCCGTCGGCAGCCTCGGCCGCGGCGAGCCGGCCCCCGGCAGCGACCTGGACCTGGTCCTGCTGCACGACGGGCGGGCCGACGTGGCGCGGATCGCCGAGCGCATCTGGTACCCCATCTGGGACTCCAGCGTCGGCCTCGACCACTCCGTGCGGACCGTGACGGAGGCCGTGGCCGTGGCCAGGCAGGACCTCAAGGCCGTGCTCGGCCTCATCCAGGCCAGGCACGTCGCCGGCGACCCCGAGCTGACCAGGAGGGCCAGGGAGGCGGTGCTGGCCGAGTGGCGGGCCGACTCGCGGCGCAGGCTGGGCGAGCTGCGCGCGTCGGCCGACCAGCGGGCGCAGGTCAGCGGCGAGCTGGCCTTCCTCCTCGAACCCGACCTCAAGGACGGCCGCGGCGGGCTGCGCGACGTCCAGGCGATGCAGGCCGTGGCGGCGGCGTGGGTCGCCTCGGCGCCGGGACCGCGGGCGCGCGAGGCCCACGAGTTCATCCTCGACGTGCGGCACGCGCTGCACGTCGTCACCGCGCGCGGCGCCGACCGGCTGGTGCTCCAGGAGCAGGACGCGGTGGCCGGGCTGCTCGGCCTGCTGGACGCCGAGGCCCTCATGCGCCGGCTCGCCGAGGCGGGCCGGACCGTCTCCCACGCCTTCGACGCCACCTGGCGCACCGTTGACAGGCTGCTGTCAGGGCCGGTCCCGCGAGGGCGTCGCCCGCTGGCCGACGGCGTGGTCGAGCACGGCGGCGAGGTGGTGCTGGCCAGGGGCGCCGACCCGCGCAAGGACCCCGTCCTGGTGCTGCGCGCCGCCGCCGCGGCGGCCGACTCGGGGCTGCCGCTGGCGCCCGCCACGGTGTCCGTCCTGGCTGCTCAGTCGGCTTCGATGCCGGTGCCGTGGCCCGAGGAGGCGCGCGACGCGCTGGTGTCGATCCTCGGCGCGGGACGGGCCGCCGTGCCGGTGTGGGAGGAGCTCGACCAGGCGGGCGTCATTGTCAAGCTGCTTCCTGACTGGGAACGCGTACGGCACCGTCCGCAGCGCAACCCCATCCACCGCTTCACCGTCGACCGGCACCTGATCGAGGCCGCCGCGAACGCCGCCGGCCACGCCCGCGAGGTCTCCCGTCCCGACCTGCTGCTGATCGGCGCGCTCCTGCACGACATCGGCAAGGGCTGGCCGGGCGACCACTCGGCGACGGGTGAGGTCGTGGTCCGCGACATCGCCCGGCGCATGGGGCTGCCCGCCCGTGACGTCGAGACGCTGGCCACCGTCGTACGCCACCACCTGCTGCTGCCCGAGACCGCCACCCGCAGGGACCTCGACGACCCGGTCACGATCGAGAAGGTCGCCGCCACGGTCGGCTCCCGCGAGGTGCTCGACCTGCTGGCCGCGCTGGCCGTCGCCGACGGCAACGCGACCGGGCCGGCCGCCTGGAACGCCTGGAAGGCCGGGCTGGTCGCCGACCTCGTCCGCCGCGTCAGGTCCGTGTTGTCGGGCTCGCCGCCGCCCAGGGCGCCCTCGATCCCGCCCGAGCAGGCGGCGCTGGCCCGGCACGGCGGCGGCGCGGTCCGCGTCAACGGCGGGGCGGTCACCGTCGTCGCGCCCGACCGGGCCGGGCTGTTGTGGAGCGCCGCCGGGGTACTGGCCGCCCACCGGATGGTCGTGCGCTCGGCGTCGGCCGCCTCGGCGGGCGGCACGGCGGTCATCGAGTTCGCCGTCGTGCCCGAGTACGGCTCGCCGCCCGACCCCGCCACCCTGGAGGCCGACCTTCGTCTCGTCCTTGCCGGCCGTCTTGACATCGAGCAGCGGCTGGCCCGCCGGAGCCGGTCCGTGCGGCCGCCGCGGGTACCTGTGGCTCCACCTCGGGTGACACTGGTCGACGACGCCTCCGCGACGGCCACCGTGGTGGAAGTCAGGGCCCATGACAGGCCGGGGCTCCTGTGGCGCATCGGACGGGCGTTCGGTGAGTGCGGTCTTGACGTGAGGGCCGCCCGCGTGGAGACTCTCGGCGCGGAGGCGGTGGACGTCTTCTATGTCGTGGACCGCGCCGGTCGCCCCCTCAGCGACAGCGCGCAGCGAGTTCAAGTCCGCGATCAGGTGCTGGCCGCACTGCGATAACCAACAGTGAACAACTGTCGGTCACATATGTAACGATTGTGTCCGAAATGCCTGTTAAGTCGGATGCTGCGGATACCTTGTGGACGGCTTGAACACCCGTCGTTGAACGGGACGATTGAGGGGTAGCGAAAGCAGTGATCACGGGGAACTCCGACAGCGGCCATGCCGCGAGGCGGGACCGCGGGAAGCGGTCGCTGCCTCGCATCGGCCTGCGGAACTGGCGCGTGAGATGGCGTCTGACGGCGCTCATCCTCGTGCCCACCATCGCCGGCGTCGTGCTCGGGGGAGCACGTGTGGTCGGCTCGGTCCAGAGCATCGGCGACTACGACCGCACGGCCACCGCGGCCGAGCAGGCCGGCCGGATCCGGGACCTGGTCCAGGCACTCGGTCTGGAGCGTGACACGGGGGGCTGGATCGGCGCCTATCCCAAGTTGCGCAAGTCCAAGGCCGGCGAGCTCGGCGAGTACAAGGCCGCGGTCGACAAGCTGGTCACCAGCGTCCGCGCGGACCTCGACACCATGGACGAGTCCTACGGCGAACGCGTCGTCAAGGCCGCCGGCCAGGCCAAGTACGACCTCAACCGGCTGGCCAAGATCCGCGCCGAGGGCCAGGCCGACACCATCCGGTACGACTTCCTGACCGACACCCTGCTCAAGCTGCACGACGAGCTCTCGCTGCTGTCGGACGACTCCCAGATCATCGGCCACTTCCGCGCCCTGAGCGCGCTCGCGCAGGCCAAGGAGGAGATGTCCCGCCAGCGCGTGCAGCTGCTGAAGAACTCCTACAACGTCGAGCGCGTCGACGCCAAGGAGGTCGAGCGGTTCATCGCCTCCAACGCCCGTGAGCAGAGCGACATCACCACCGTGGGCGCCGAGGCCGGCGTCGAGATCGGCCTGCAGCTGTCCAAGCTGCTGACCGGCAAGAACGAGTACGTCAACGTCCAGCTCACCAAGGCCCGCGCGGTCACCCTGGCCAGCGGCCGGGCGCCGGGCGTGCGGATCGCCGACAACCTGATCTCCTCCCGGTCCAACGCCCGCGAGCAGTGGTTCAACGACAACAAGGTCGCGATCGGCGTCCTGCACGAGATCGAGAAGGACCTCGCCGACAAGGTGAACCTGCGCAGCCAGGAGCTGCGCGAGTCCGAGATCCGCAACGCCATCATCGCCGGCGTGCTGATCCTGGCGCTGCTGCTGATCGTGCTGCTGCTCACCGTGGCCATCGCCCGTTCGATGGTCGGCCCGCTGCGCCGGCTGCGCACGGAGGCCCTGGAGATCGCCGGCTTCCGGCTCCCCGACGTGGTCCGCCAGCTCCGCGTCTCGGGCGAGGCCAGCACCGAGGTGCGCCCGATCGAGGTCGAGGGCCAGGACGAGATCGGCGAGGTCGCGCGGGCCTTCGACCAGGTCCACCGCCAGGCCGTGCGCCTGGCCGGCGAGGAGGCCGAGCTCCGCAGCAACATCAGCTCGATGTTCGTCAACCTCTCGCGCCGCACCCAGACGCTGGTCGAGCGGCAGATCTCGCTGATCGACGGCCTGGAGAAGGGCGAGCAGGACGGCGGCCGGCTGGCCGACCTGTTCAAGCTCGACCACCTGGCCACCCGCATGCGCCGCAACTCCGAGAACCTGCTGGTCCTCGCCGGCCACGAGGCCACCCGCCGGCGCAGCCAGCCGGCCAAGCTGGTCGACGTCGTGCGCGCCGCGCTGTCGGAGGTCGAGGGTTACGAGCGCGTCCAGGTCAAGGTCCACCGGGCCACGTCCGTGCAGGGCAGCGCCGCCAACGACCTCGTCCACCTGGTGGCCGAGCTGGTCGAGAACGCCATCCAGTTCTCCCCGAGCAACTCCCAGGTCCTGGTCTCCAGCAGCCTCATCGAGGGCGGCGGCGCGCTGCTGTCGGTGAGCGACTCCGGCATCAGCATGACCGAGGAGGAGCTGGCCGAGGCCAACCGCCGCCTGGCCGAGCCGCCGGTCGTGGACGTGTCGGTCTCCCGCCGCATGGGCCTGTTCGTGGTCGGCCGGCTGGCGCTGCGCCACGGCATCCGGGTGCAGCTGCGCAAGGGCGAGGGCGCCGGCCTGATCGCCATGGTGCTGCTGCCGCCCACGCTGATCGCCGACAACATGCAGCAGCCGCTGCCGCAACGCCCGGCGTTCGGCGGCGGCACCGTGCCGCCGCCGACGCCGAACGGCTCGTTCCGGTCGTTCGGCAGCTTCGACTCGGTCGAGGCGAACGGGGCCAGGCCGGCTCCGGGCGACCCGGCCAGGTTCGGCACCGGACCCTCGGCGCCCTCGGCGCCCTCGGGTGCCTTCGACAGCGCCCCCGCCGGGCCGCCGTCCTTCGACAACCCGCCACCGCCACCGCCACCGCCGGCGCCCAGGCACGGGCTCGGGGCGTTCAACTCCGACCCGGGCCGTCCGGTCAACGGTTTCACGGCCGACACCGACGGCGGTTCCTACCGGCGGCAGCCGTCCTCGTTCGACTCCGGGGGCTACCCGTCGCTGTCGTCGGGCACCGGCTCGTTCCCGTCGTACCCGGCGAGCGGCGGGACGTTCCCGACGCCGCCGCCGTACGCGACGAACTACGGGACGAACGACGTACGCCGTCCCGATCCGGCGCCCTCGGTGGACGTCTCGCCGATGGAGCCGGAGCAGGAGGAGTTTCTGCCGATCTTCGCGTCGGTGGAGTCCGCGTGGTTCCGCAGGCCGCCGGGGGAGTCGGCGCCCGAGGCGCCCTCGTCCGGTGAGAACGGCGGTGAGGCGAGGCCCGCGCAAGCCGTACCCTCTGGGGAGGAAGCGTGGCAGACGGCCGCGGACGCCGGTTGGCGTGCGGCGGCCAAAGCCAGCGAGCCCAGCCTCGGCGGCGTGACCGCCGCGGGGCTCCCCAAGCGCACCCCCAAGGCCAATCTGGTCCCCGGCACGGCCAGCCAGCCCGCTCAGCAGCAGGCTCAGCAGTCGCCGCCGCCGGCGCCACCGGTCTCAGCAGACCGGATGCGCAGCCGCATGGCCAGCTACCAGAAGGGTGTGCAACGGGGCCGCCAGGAAGTACGTGGACAGGAGGAACAGAGTGAGTAAGCGTCCCGCTGGGGAGGATGCGTGACAACGCTGAGCCATGAGGCCAACCGCTTCGACTGGCTGATCACCGACTTCGTGCGCAACACTCCGGGGGTCGCGCACGCCGTGGTCGTCTCGGCGGACGGCCTGTGCCTGGCCGCCTCCGAGGGTTTCCCGCCGGACCGGGCCGACCAGCTCGCGGCGGTCTCCGCCGGTCTGCTGAGCCTGACGGTGGGCGCGTCCAGGGTGTTCGAGGGTGGCGCGGTGTCGCAGACCGTCGTCGAGATGCAGCGCGGGCTGCTCCTGGTCATGGCGATCAGCGACGGCTCCGTGCTCACGGTGCTGGCGGGTCCTGATTGTGACATGGGGCTGGTGGCGTACCAGATGACGCTGCTGGTAGACAGAGCGGGACAGGCGCTCACGCCGGCCCTGCGCGCGGAGCTCCAGGCCGCCAGGACCCGGTGATGTGATGGAACTGATGGGAGAGGGCCGTGTACGGCAGTGACGGGACCGGGGACGACGAGCCCCTGTTCCGTCCTTACGCGGTGACCGGCGGCCGTTCCGAGCCGCGGTATCACCTCGCGATGGAGACGCTGATCTCGTCGATGTCGATCCCGGACGACGAGATGGCCATGCTCACCCCCGAGCAGGAGGCCATCATGCAGCTCTGCAGGACGTTCCGGTCGGTCGCCGAGATCTCGGCCCTGCTCCGCGTCCCGCTGGGCGTGGCGAGGGTGCTTGTGGCGGACATGTCAGACGAAGGTCTCGTCCGCCTGCACCAGCCGCGCCTCAGCCAGGGACAGCCAGACCTCAACATGCTCGAAAGGGTGCTCAGTGGACTTCGCAGGCTCTAGCCCCGGGCTCACTTCGACGAAGATCGTCGTCGCTGGTGGGTTCGGCGTCGGCAAGACGACGTTCGTGGGGGCGGTGTCCGAGATCCTCCCGCTCACCACGGAAGCGGTGATGACCGACGCGTCCGCGGGCATCGACGACCTCGGGTTGACGCCGAACAAGCAGACCACGACCGTCGCCATGGACTTCGGCCGGCTCTCGCTCGACCGCGACCTGATCCTGTACCTGTTCGGCACGCCCGGACAGCACCGGTTCTGGTTCATGTGGGACGACCTGGTCCGCGGCGCCATCGGCGCGGTCGTGCTGCTCGACACCCGCCGCCTGGCCGACAGCTTCCCCGCGATCGACTACTTCGAAGAGGCCAAGCTGCCGTTCGTGGTGGGCATCAACGGCTGGGACGGGCAGTTCCCGCACACCGACGACGAGGTGCGCGAGGCGCTCGCGCTGGGCTCGCACGTGCCGATCGTGCGCACCGACGCGCGCAACCGCGAGTCGGTCAAGACGACGCTGATCTCGCTGGTCGAGCACGTCGTACGGCTGCGCGCGGCCCCCGTCCGCTAGCCGCCGACCGCCCACGGGACGCTCTCCAGCGAGTTGAGCACGGGCACCAGCGCCCGCTCCTCATAGTCGAAGTGGCTCTCCAGCTCGGCGGCGACGCGTTCGATCGTCGCCGGGTCGCTCGCCGCGCGCAGCTCCTCGACCAGCGCCGCGATCACCTCGTGCTCGCGGCGCAGCCGGTCGAGCGCCTCCTTCAGCTCCGGGCGCGTGCCCTCCAGGTACGGGAACGCCACCCGGTCCTCGCCGGAGTGGTGGAAGCTCAGCGCGTCGCAGAAGGTCAGGCAGTGTGCCCGCAGGTCGTCGGTGACCGCCCCGCCGGCGCGCAGTGCCGCCAGCTCGCCCCTGAACCAGTCGTGCACCTTGACCAGCTCGTCCCCGAAGGCCCGCACCCGCTCGTCCATGTCACTATCCTTTGCCCAGACGACGACAAATTAGCTTTGTGAACAAAGCTAATTTAGACAGCAAGGTATTGGCGATGTCAACCGACGGCTTGAGCGTGGACGAAGGCATCAGGACGCTGCTGCTCCTGATGCCGCGCATGGTGGGCCGGGCCAAGCGGCTCAAGGTGCCCGAGGCGCTGCAGTCGTTGTCGCTGGCTCCCCGGCACCTGTCGTTGCTGGCCTACCTGCTGTTCGACGGCCCGACGACGGTCAACGAGCTGGCCGGGCGCCTGGAGGTGGCGCCGGCCACGGTGAGCCTGATGGTGGGCGAGCTGAGCAGGAAGGGCGTGCTGGAACGTCGCGAGGACGACGCCGACCGGCGCCGCACGATCGTCAGCATCGCCCCGGCCCACCAGGAGGCGATCACCGAATGGCTCGGCTACGGCGCCACGGCCTGGCGGGCCGCGCTCGCTCCGCTGACGCCGCAGGAGCGGCAGACGTTCGTGCGCACCCTGCTGGCCTACGAGCAGGCGCTGTCAGCCCGCTGACCGGCTGTTGACCAGCACCTCGACGCCGTCGAGCACGCGCTGGAGGCCGAACTCGAAGGCGTGCTCCGGGCTGTAGGCGGCCTGCAGCGCCTCCCCGGCGGCCTGGCCGACGCGCGAGGCCGTGGGGAACATGGCGGGGTCGGAGATCCGGCTGAGGAAGGGCGCGTGCGCGGCCCACCACTGCATGTCCGTCATGCCGGTCAGGCTCTCGGCCTGGGCCGCCTCCACCGCGCCCCTGGCGGTGCCGTGCACGAAGCCGGTGACCAGCGTGATCACCGAGTCCATCTCCAGGTCGGTCAGGCCGATGCCGTCGACGGCGCGCAGCTCGTAGTCGTACTTGGCGGTGACGTTGGGGCCGAGGACCGGGCGGCTCGACGCCACCTGGAGCAGCCATGGGTGGCGCAGGTAGAGGGCGAAGTTCTCGCGGGCGATCAGCTCCAGCCGGGCCCGCCAGCCGCCCGGCACGTCCTCGGGGCGGGCGGTCTCGCCGTAGACGGTGTCGAGCATGACGTCGAGCAGCTCGGGTTTGCCCGGCACGTACGTGTAGAGCGACATCGTGCCCACGCCCAGCTTCTCCGCCACCCGGCGCATGGACAGCGCCGCCAGCCCCTCGGCGTCGGCCACGTCGATGGCGGCGCGGACGACGCGCTCGACGCTCAGCTCCGGCTTGCCCTTGCGGCTGGCCCGTTCGCTCGTCCGCCACAGCAGCGCGAGGCTGCGGGCCGGGTCGCCTTTACCCGGGTACTCAACAGTCACCCTCGTACGGTACACCGTACGGTTGCACGCGTCGATCGTATGTTGTACGGTACACCGTACGATTCGACAGGGAGGTGGCCATGTCCGCAGTGCTCGCCCAGGGCCTGCGCAAGACGTACGGCTCCAAGACGGCGCTGGACGGCATCGATCTCGACGTGCCCGCGGGCACCGTCTACGGCCTGCTCGGGCCCAACGGCGCCGGGAAGACCACCGCCGTCCGCATCCTCACCACGCTCCTCCGTCCCTCGGCCGGCCGGGCGGAGGTGGCCGGGTTCGACGTGACGGCCGAGCCCCGCCGGGTCCGCGCCGCCATCGGCCTGGTCGGCCAGCAGACGGCCGTGGACGAGATCCTGACCGGCAGGCAGAACCTGGAGCTGTTCGGCCGCCTCTACCACCTGAGCGCGTCGGCCGCCCGCGCCCGGGCCGCCGAGCTGCTGGAGCGCTTCGGCCTGACCGGGCACGACGGCCCGGCCAAGGAGCTGTCCGGCGGCCTGCGCCGCCGGCTCGACCTGGCCGCGAGCATGATCCTGGCGCCGCCCGTGCTCTTCCTCGACGAGCCCACCACCGGTCTCGACCCGCGCAGCCGCGCCGGGATCTGGAACGCGGTGCGCGAGCTGGTCGCGGGCGGCACGACCGTGCTGCTGACCACCCAGTACCTGGAGGAGGCCGACCAGCTCGCCGACCGCGTCGCGGTGATCGACTCCGGCCGGCTGGTGGCCGAGGGCACGCCGGAGGAGCTGAAGTCCAAGCTCGGCGGCGACCGGCTCGACGTGGTGATCAACGACCCGGCGCGGCTCGACGAGGCGGCAGCGATCCTCTCGGGGGCGTCGGCGGGCCCCGCCGAGATCGACCGGGACACCCGGCACGTCAGCGCCCCGGTGGCCGACCGCGTGAGCGCGCTCACCCGGGTCCTGCCCGCGCTCTCGGCGGCCGGCATCGAGGCCGCGGACGTCGCGCTGCGCCGTCCGACCCTCGACGAGGTCTTCCTGAACCTGACGACCGCGGGAGGCGATCGATGACCGCACTCAGATGGGCGCTGGCCGACGGCTGGACCGTCACCCGCCGCGACCTGATCCACTGGGCCAACCAGCCCATGACGGTGGTCTTCGGGGTGCTCTTCCCCGTGGTGATCACCCTGGCCTTCGGCTACCTGTTCGGCGGCGCGGTCGAGGTGCCCGCGGGGGCCGACTACTTCGCCTTCCTGATGCCCGGCATGTACGGCATGACGATGCTCTTCGGCCTGAGCTCCACCATGATCGCCGTGTCCTCGGACGTCTCCAAGGGCGTCACGGACCGTTTCCGGTCGATGCCCATGGCGCCCTCGGCCGTGCTGATCGGGCGGGCCGTGGCCGACCTGCTCAACTCGGTCCTGATCCTGGGCGGGCTGCTGCTGTGCGGCCTGGCGGTGGGCTGGCGGCCCGCGTCGGCCGGGGGCGCGCTGGGTGCGATCGGCCTGCTGCTGCTCCTGCGCTTCGCCCTGCTGTGGGCGGGCATGTACCTCGGCCTGCTCACCCGCGAGCCGGGCGCGGTGGTCGCGATCCAGACGCTGGAGTTCCCGATCGGGTTCCTGTCCAACGCCTTCGTCGCGCCCGGCACCATGCCCGGCTGGCTGGGCGCGATCTCGGAGTGGAACCCGCTCTCCTCCACGGTCGCCGCCGCCAGGCAGCTGTTCGGCAACCCGGGCTGGGGCGGCGACTCGTGGGTGGCCCAGCACGCCGTGCCGATGGCGGTGCTGTGGCCGGTGGCGATCACCGTCGTCTTCTTCGTGCTGTCCGTCCGCCTGTACCAGCGCCTGGACCGGTGAGACCGGCTCAGGCGTGGCGGTGGAAGGCCGTGGTGTCGGGGGCGAGGGGGGTGTTGCCGAGGATCAGGTCGGCGGACTTCTCGGCGAGCATCATGACCGGGGCGTAGATGTTGCCGTTGGTGACGTACGGCATGGCGGAGGCGTCCACGACGCGCAGGCCGTCCAGGCCGTGCACGCGCATGGTGCCGGGGTCGACCACGGCCAGGTCGTCCACGCCCATCTTGCAGGTGCACGACGGGTGCAGGGCGGTCTCGCCGTCCTTGGCCACCCAGGCCAGGATCTCCTCGTCGGTCCGTACGTCCGGGCCGGGGGAGATCTCGCCGCCGTCCAGGCCGGCCCAGGCGGGCTGGGACAGAATGGCGCGGGCGTGCCTGACGGCCTCCACCCACTCGCGGCGGTCCTGCTCGGTCGAGAGGTAGTTGAAGCGCAGCGCGGGCTTGTCGCGCGGGTCGGCCGACCGGATCCGCACCGAGCCGCGGGCGTCGGAGTACATCGGGCCGATGTGCACCTGGTAGCCGTGGCCGCCGGCCGGGGCCGAGCCGTCGTAGCGCACGGCGATCGGCAGGAAGTGGAACATCAGGTTCGGGTACGCGACGTCGTCGTTCGAGCGGATGAACCCGCCCGCCTCGAAGTGGTTCGTGGCGCCGGGGCCGCGCCGCAGGAACAGCCAGTCGGCGCCGATGAACGGCCGCCGCCACATCGCCAGCGACGGCTGCTGCGAGACCGGTTGCGTGCAGGCGTGCTGGACGTAGACCTCCAGGTGGTCCTGGAGGTTCTCGCCGACGCCCGGCAGGTCGTGGACCACCTGGACACCCACGGACTCCAGGAGCGCCTTCGGCCCGACCCCGGAGAGCTGGAGGAGCTGCGGGGTGTTGATCGCCCCGCCGCACAGCACGACCTCGCGCGCCTCGATGCGCTCGCCGCCGCACTGGACGCCCACCGCCCGCGTCCCCTCGAAGAGCACCTTCTCCACGTGGGCCCGCGTCCTGACCGTGAGGTTGGGACGGCGGCGCACCGGATGCAGGTAGGCGCGGGCCGCGCTGAGCCGGCGGCCCCGGTGGACGTTGCGGTCGAAGGCGGCGAAGCCTTCCTGGCGGTAGCCGTTCACGTCGTCGGTGAGCGGATGGCCGGCCTGCTGGACGGCCTCGAAGAACGCCTCGAACAGCGGGCCGCGGGCCGGGCCGCGCTCCAGCTTCAGCGGGCCGTCGCCGCCCCGGAAGGGCGAGCCGGGGTCGGCCAGGCAGTTCTCCATGCGCCTGAAGTAGGGCAGGCAGTGGGCGTAGTCCCAGCTCTCCATGCCGGGATCGGCGGCCCAGCGCTCGTAGTCGAGCGGGTTGCCGCGCTGGAAGATCATCCCGTTGATGCTGCTGGAGCCGCCCAGGACCTTGCCGCGCGCGTGGTAGATGCGCCGGCCGTTCATGTGCGGCTCCGGCTCGGACTCGTACTTCCAGTCGTAGAACCGGCTGCCGATGGGGAACATCAGCGCGGCCGGCATGTGGATGAAGACGTCCCAGAGGTAGTCCGGCCGGCCCGCCTCCAGCACCAGCACGGACACCGACGGGTCGGCGCTCAGCCGGTTGGCCAGGGCGCAGCCGGCCGAGCCGCCGCCCACGATGACGAAGTCGAAGCTCAACGCGGGATCCAGTCCTTCCACACGATCTTGTTCTCCTCCACCCACTGCCGGGCGGCCTGCTCGGCGGACTTCTTCCCGTTGATCATCTCGGCGGCCACGGCGTTCTGGTGGTCGTTGGTCCAGGTGAAGTTGCGCACCAGCTCGTACGCCTTCCCGCCGCGCTCGGCGAACCGCCTGCTGACGATCTTGTCCAGCAGGTACGGCGGGTAGTCGCAGGCGACCTTGGCGGGCACGTCGTCGCACCCGACCGCGTACGGGGGCAGGTTGACCTTGACCAGTTTGACCTTGGTGAACAGCCATTGCGGCTCGTAGAAATACATGAGCAGGGGCGTGCGAGTGCGGGCCGCCGACTGGGCGGCCTTGATCAGCGCGTCCTCGCTGCCGGAGTAGACGACCTTGTAATCGAGGCCGAGGTTCTTGATGAGAACCTCGTCGTTGGTGACGAATGTCGGGTCCCCGTCGAGCACCTGACCCAAATTCCCGGTTTTGGAGGTCCGGAATAGGTGCGCGTACTTGTTCAGGTTCCGGTAGTCGGTTATGTCGGGATATTTCTTGGCCATCCACTCGGGGACGTACCAACCGATCACGCCTTTGTTACCGGTGAGGCCGGCCGACAGCGCCACCTTCTTCTGCTCGATGTACTCCTTCTTCAGGTCGTTGTGTCCCCAGTTCTCGACGATCACGTCGACCTTGCCGGATTCGAAATCGCGCCAGGAATCGCTCTCGTTGTTCTTGCGCGTGTTGACCTTGTAGCCCAGCTCGTGTTCGAGCAGGTAGGCCAGCACGGCGGCCTGGGCCTCGTACCCGACCCAGGCGTGCACGTCGATGTTGACCGTGCCCTTGGCCGCGACCCCGGTCTCGGGGGCGCCGCCGGAGCAGGACGTCAGGAGCAGGGCCGCGAGCAGCGGCCCGGCCAGCTTCTTGGTTCGCATGAGAGGTCTCCGCGACCGCGTCTTCGCCGGCCCAGCCGGCGGGCGGCCGGCGAAGACGCGGTCAAGAGGGGTCACTTGGGGAGCCAGGCCTGCCACTTGGCGGTGTTGGCCTCGACCCACTTCTTGGCGGCCTGCTCGCCGGTCAGGCCGTTGTTGGTCATGTCGTTGGCGACCGCGTTCTGGTCCTCGTTGGTCCAGCTGAAGTTCTTGACCAGCTCGTACGCCTTGCCGCCGGTGTCGGCGAACTTCTTGCTGACGATCTTGTCGAGATCGAGCTCGGCGTAGTCGCAGGCGACCTTCTTGGCGTCGGCGTCGCAGCCCTCGGTGTACGGGGGGAGGTTCACCCGGGTCAGCTCGACCTTGTCGAACAGCCAGTGGGGCGTCCAGAAGTAGAACAGCAGCGCCTTCTTCTGCGCCTGCGCCTGCTCGGCCGCCTTGAGCAGGGCCGCCTCGCTGCCGCCGGTCACCACCTTGAAGTTCAGCTTCAGGTTCTTGACCAGGGCCTCGTCGTTGGTGACGTAGCTGGGGTCGCCGTCGAGGAGCTGGCCCTTGCCGCCGGACTCCGACGTCTTGAACAGGTCGGCGTACTTGTTCAGGTTCTTGTAGTCGGTGATGTCCGGGTACTTGTCGGCCATCCACTTGGGCACGTACCAGCCGATGACGCCCTTGTTGCCGGTGGAGCCCGCCGCGAGCGCGACCTTCTTCTCGTCGATGAACTTCTTCTTCAGGTCCGGATGACCCCAGTTCTCGATGATGACGTCCACGTCGCCCGTCTCGAAGCCCTCCCAGGCGACCTGCTCCTTGATCTCGGGCAGTTGCACGTCGTACTTGAGCTCGTTCTTGAGCAGGTAGGCGACGACGTTCGCGCTGGCCTCGTAGCCGACCCACGGGTTGATCGCGATCTTGACGGTGCCCGTCGTCGCCGCGCCGGAGGCGGCGCCGGCCGACGGGGCGGCGGAGCTGGGGGAGGTCTCCACCTTGGCGCCACCGCCGCAACCCACGGCGGTGAGGCCGACAACGAGCAGGCCTGCGAGCAGGCGAATCTTCATGTGCGCTTCCTCTTTCGGGGGGAAGGGCGCCTGTCGGCGCCCTGCGTGATGCGGTCGAGCATGACTCCGAGCAGGACGGTCGCGATGCCCGCCACGAAGCCCATGCCGAAATCCGTGCGCTGGGAGAAGCCGACGACCACGTCGTAGCCGAGCGCGCCCGCCCCGACCAGGCCGCCGACGACGACCATGGCCAGCGTCATCACGATGCCCTGGTTGGCGGCGAGCAGGATGGCCCGCCGCGCCATCGGGAGCTGCACCTTCCACAGGAGCTGGCCCGGGGTCGAGCCGGCCGACGCGGCCGCCTCGACGACCGTGCCGGGCACCCCTCTGATGCCGTCCTCGACCAGGCGCACCACGGGCGGCACCGCGTAGATGACCGAGGCGAAGATCGCGGTGAACCGGGTCGTCTCGAACAGGGCCAGCGCCGGCAGCAGGTAGACGAACGCGGGCATGGTCTGGGCGGCGTCCAGCAGCGGGCGCTGGACGGCCGAGTAACGCGGCGAGCGGGCCGCGGCCACCCCCAGCACCAGGCCGACGACCAGGGTGACGAGCACCGCCACCGCGACCGTGGTCATCGTCTGCATGGCGTGCTCCCACACGCCGAGCAGCGCGATCGCCAGCAGGCAGCCGAGCGCGGTCAGCGCCGGGCGTACCCCGCTCACCCGCCAGGCCAGGGCCAGCACCGCGAGGGCGACCAGCCACCACGGGGCGGAGGTGAGCAGGCCCTCCAGCGGGTTGAGCAGGAAGGCCGAGGTCAGATCCTTGACGAACGTCGTGACCGGGTACCAGGTCGTCTCCGCCCAGCGGACGGCGTCGTTCACCGCGCCGGCGAAGGTGACCGTCAGGCCGTCGGGCCAGCCGGCCGGCAGCGCGAGCCCGGCCGCCACTCCCGCGCCCGCCAGCGCCGCCGCGACCACCAGGTCCGGCCGGCCGAGCGCCGCGTGTGCCTCGCGGCGGGCCACCGACATGAGCATGCGGTCGAGCACGACGGCCATGACCACGATGGCCAGGCCCGCCGGGAGCATGATGCCGACCTGGGCCCGCGACAGGCCGCGGATGATGTCGCCGCCGAGGCCGGGGGCCGAGATCAGGTTGGCGATCACGACCATGGACAGCGCCATCATGATGGTCTGGTTCACCGCCAGCGCCATCGTCGGGCGGGCCAGCGGCAGGTGCACCTTGAACAGCGTCTGACGGCGGGTCGCGCCGAGCGACGCCGACGCCTCGACCGCCGTGGCGGAGACCCCCTCGACGGCCAGCGCCGTGATCCGGATCGCGGGCGGGATCGAGTAGATCATCGTCGCGATCGCCCCGGCCGGGGCGCCGATGTGGAAGAACAGCACGAGCGGCGCCAGGTAGGCGAACGTCGGCATGATCTGCATGACGTCGAGCACCGGCGTCAGCACCCGGCGCACCCGTGCCGACAGCCCGGCCCAGACGCCGAGCGGCACGCCGACCGCCAGCGACAGCAGCACCGAGGCCGCGACCAGCGCCAGCGTGTCCACGCTCGACTGCCACAGGCCGAGCACCCCGAACGCGCCCACGCCCGCCGCCGCGAGCAGCGCGATGCGCCAGCCGCCCGCGAGCCAGGCCAGCGCGGCCAGGACGCCGATGAGACCGGGCCAGTTCAGCGCGGTGAGCACGGCCTGGAAGAAGGTGTAGACGCCGTCGACGAACAGCCGGACGTAGTTGAGGAAGTACAGGAAGAGCGGGCTCTCGTTGCGGTGGTCGTCGATCCATTCACGCAGCTCGGTGACCGCCAGGAACTGCGGCGCCTCCTTGTCGTGCGGCAACGTGCCGGTGCCGCGGAAGACCAGGTACGCCACGGCGAACAGGATTGCGACCCCGGCGGGACCGGCCCATCTGGGGATCTTGAGCCTGGTGGGGGCGCTGACCGCGGTGGTGCTCACGCGCCTGCCCTTACCGCGGCGTCCGCGCCGGCGAGGAAGGACAGCAGGTCCACGCGGTCCACGACGCCGGTCAGCTCGTCGCCGTCCATCACCCGGATCGGGCGGGAGGAGGCCGAGGCCGCGGCGATGGCGTCCTTGACCAGGGTGGTGGCGGGGAGCTGGGGGCCGTCCAGCGGCTCGCCGGGCTCGGGCGCGCGGCGGATCCAGCGCAGCGTCAGCACATGGCTGCGCGGCACGTCGCGGACGAAGTCGGCCACGTAGTCGTCGGCCGGCGCGCCCACCAGCTCCTCGGCCGTGCCGAGCTGCACGATCGAGCCGGCCCGCATGATGGCGATGCGCTCGCCCAGCTTGAGCGCCTCGGACAGGTCGTGGGTGATGAACACCATCGTCTTGCCGACCTCGCGGTGGAGCCGGATCACCTCGGTCTGCATGTCGCGCCGGATCAGCGGGTCGAGCGCGCTGAACGGCTCGTCGAACAGCATGACCTGGGGATCGACGGCCAGCGCGCGGGCCAGGCCGACGCGTTGCTGCATGCCGCCGGAGAGCTGGTCGGGGTAGGAGCCGGCGTACTCGTCGAGGCCGACGAGGGTGAGGATCTCGGCGGCCCGCGCGTGCCTTTCGGCCCTGGGGGTGCCCTGGATCTCCAGGCCGTAGGCGACGTTGTCGATGACCTTGCGGTGCGGCAGCAGGCCGAAGTGCTGGAAGACCATGCTGACCCGGTGGCGGCGCAGCTCGCGCAGCTTGGCGGGGGAGGCGCGGCCGACGTCCTCGCCGCCGATGCTGATGCGGCCGGCGGTGGGCTCGACGAGCCTGGTCAGGCAGCGTACGAGGGTGGACTTGCCGCTTCCCGACAGGCCCATGACGACGAAGACCTCGCCGGGGCGCACCTCGAAGCTCACGTCACGGACGGCGGCGGTGCAACCGGTCTTCTCTCGCAGAGCGGCGGGGTCGAGGTGTCTGTCCTCGCTGTCCAGCACCTTTTGCGCCCTGGATCCGAAGATCTTCCAAAGCCCTTCGACGCTGATAGCCGCGCTGTCGGGAGAATCCCGCACCCTCGCCTCCTCGATTGCCGGGGCTCAACATATGCGGTGAATAACGCAAATCTCAACGCTGTGACCTGGGAGAGACCTGGCTGCTCCTCCCGTGTTATGCGCCTGGAACGCGCTAAACGCCCATACCCGGACATATGAAGGTATAGGGGGTTATTTCTGGTTGGACAGACGGCGAGATGGGGCTCCAGCTTTCGTCCCACTGGGCACAGAAGTTGAATTTCGCACCGATATGTGCGGGTGGCCACCTCCGCTTAGGATGTGTTCCAATTACCCGCACTTGCTGATTTCTCTCAAGGGCCACAGCCCTGACAAATACGCCGATTCGGGCGAGGTGCGTTCGGTGACAACACAGCTGGGCGAGCGACAGGCCGTCGAAGGCAACTGGCGCCTGCGCAATTGGCGCGTACGTGCGCGCCTGGTCGCCCTCATCCTGGTGCCGACCGCCGCCGCCGTGCTGCTGGGCGGCGTCCAGGTGCTGTCCTCGACGGGCGCCGCCGCCGACTACGACCGGACGAACCGATTAGCCGTGCTGTCGGAGCAGGTGGGCGACCTGACCCACCAGCTCGCCGGTGAGCGGGCCAAGACCGCCTGGTACATCGCCAGGAACCGGCCCATGACCGGGCTCGGCGGCGTCCGGTCCCAGATGGACCAGGTGGACGTCGCCATCAGGGAGGTACGCGGCACCGCCCAGCAGATCCTGGCCGACGTCGAGGGCCGTACCGCCGACCAGATCGAGAACATGCTCAGCCGCCTGGACGACCTGACCTCGCTGCGCGAGCAGGCGATGGACGCCGACCTGCTGCCCGGCCCCGCGGTCGACCTCTACACCACGGTGATCGGCGAACTTCTCTCCATCCACACCGAACTGATCAAGGGCAGCTCCGACGACGAGCTGTTCCGCCAGACCCGCATGCTGGACGGCCTGGCCAGGGCGAAGGAGAGCGTCTCCTACCAGCAGGCGCTGCTCACCACCGTCCTCGTCGAGGGCGCCTTCGGCCAGGACCAGCTCAAACGTTTCCTCGGTGAGCTGTCCGCCGAGACCGCCGACCGCAGGGGTTTCGCTTCCGAGGCAACCGCCGACGAGCGCCGCTTCTTCGACGAGACCGTCAACGGCCGCAGCGCCGACCGCATGTTGTTCCTGCGCGAGCTGGTGCTCATCAGGGCCTCGGCCTCGCTGCCGCTGCGCGGGCTGGACCTGGCCAAGCGCGACGACGCCAAGGAGTGGTTCGACGCCTCCAACGTCGTCGTGGACTCCATGCGCAAGGTCGAGCAGCGCCAGGCCGCCGGGATCGTGGCGCGCAGCGGCACGCTCAGCGCCGAGGAGCAACGGCGGGCGCTGGTCATCGCGGGTGCGGTGCTCGCGCTGCTCGTCGCCGTCCTGCTGATCACCACCGGCGTGGCCCGGTCGCTGGTCCGGCCGCTGCGCAGGCTGCGCGGCGAGGCGCTGGAGATCGCCGGGCGCCGCCTGCCGGACTTCGTCCAGCACCTGCGCGAGTCGCGCGACGGCGCGGTCGACGCCGAGGTGCCGCCCATCGGCATCTTCTCCAAGGACGAGGTCGGCGAGGTCGCCCGCGCCTTCGACGAGGTGCACCGCGAGGCCGTCCGGCTGGCCGGCGACGAGGCGCGGCTGCGCTCCAACGTCAACGCCATGTTCGTGAACCTGTCGCGGCGCAGCCAGACCCTGGTCGAACGGCAGCTCACCCTGATCGAGCGCCTGGAGCGCGGCGAGCGCGACGACGAGCGCCTCGGCGACCTGTTCAAGCTCGACCACCTGGCCACCCGCATGCGCCGCAACAGCGAGAACCTGCTGGTGCTGGCCGGTCAGGAGGCCGCGCGCAAGTGGAGCGAGCCGGTCGAGCTCATGGACATCGTGCGCGCGGCGCTCGGCGAGGTCGAGAGCTACGACCGGGTCAGCGTCCAGGCGCAGTCGGACGTCGCCATCGCCGGGCAGGCCGTCACCGACGTGGTGCACCTGCTGGCCGAGCTGGTCGAGAACTCGGTCTCGTTCTCCTCCAAGGACACCAAGGTGATCATCTCCAGCAGCCGCATCGACGGCGGCGGGCTGATGGTCTCGGTGACCGACAACGGCATCGGCATGACCCCCGAGGAGCTGGCCGAGGCCAACTGGCGGCTGGCCAACCCGCCGGTCGTGGACGTGTCCGTGTCGCGGCGGATGGGCCTGTTCGTGGTCGGGCGGCTCGCGCTGCGGCACAGCATCAAGGTGCAGCTCCGCCGCCAGGACATCGGCGGGCTGACCGCGATGGTGCTGATCCCGGAGATGCTGCTCGCCGCCGTCCCCGGCTCGATGGCCGGGCACCTGCACGGCTCGATGGCCGCGGCCGCGCACACCCCGGCCATGACCGCCATGGGCCGCCCGGACCAGGCCCGCGCCGAGTCCTTCCCGAACGCCGAGCCCTTCCGAAGCGCCGAGCCCTTCCGAAGTGCCGACACCTTCCAGAGCGCCGAGCCCTTCCACAGCGCCGAGCCCTTCCACAGTGCCGAGCCCTTCCAGGGCGCCGAGCCGTACGCGCCGCCCACGGCACCGATGCCCGCCTACGGGCACCCGTCGTTCGACCCCATGCCGTCCGCGTCCGAGTCGTCCTGGTTCACCTCGTCCTCCTCGCAGTCGGTCGAGCAGCCGCAGCCGCAGCCGTCCGCGTCCGGCGCGTCGTACCCGTCGTTCGCCACGGGGCCCGAGCCGGCCGGGGCCGAGCCGGCGGCCGGGAACGAGTTCCTGCCGATCTTCGCCTCGGTCGAGGAGAGCAGCTGGTTCAGCAAGGCCGCGCCGACCGCCGACCGGCGGGACCCGGCCTGGTCATCGCCCGCCGACCAGGGCTGGCAGGCGGCGAACACGACCGCCGAGCCCGCCAGAGGCGGCACCACGAACTCCGGCCTGCCCAAGCGCACGCCGCGAGCGAATCTGGTGCCGGGTACCGCGGTTCCCCAGCCGCCGCCCGCGCCGGTTCCGCCGCCGTCCCCCGACCGGCTGCGCAGCCGGCTGGCCAGCTACCAGCAGGGCGTGCGCAAGGGCCGAGCCGAGCTAGAGGAGGACTGATGAAGGAACTGAGCCAGGGGGCCAGGGACATCAACTGGCTGGTGAGCGCGTTCGTCGAGGAGGTGCCCGGCGTGGCCCACGCCGTGGTCGTCTCCGCCGACGGCCTGCCGATGGCCTTCTCCCGCGGCTTCCCCAAGGACCGCGCCGACCAGCTCGCCGCCATCGCGGCCGGGCTGGTCAGCCTCACGCAGGGGTCGGCGCGGGTCTTCGAGGGCGGCGGCGTCACGCAGACCCTGGTGGAGATGGAACGCGGGCTGATGCTGGTGATGTCGATCAGCGACGGTTCGTGTCTGGCGGTGCTGGCCGCGCCGGACTGTGACATGGGCCTGGTGGCGTACCAGATGACGATTCTGGTGGAACGCACGGGGCAGGTGCTGACCCCTGCCGTACGGGCAGAGTTGTCATCCGCGCGCCCCTGGTGATGGGAGTGGACGTTGGCATCGTGGCATGACGGGGAGCCGGAGCCCCAGCGCAGCTCGCTGGTGCGCATGTACGCCGTCACCGGCGGCAGGACGGCGCCGCGCACCGGCCTGGCCATGGAGGCGCTGGTCTCGTCGGCGACCTCGGCCCGGCTCGGCATGACCTATACCCGCGAGTACCGCGCGATCAGCGAGCTGTGCCGCCAGGTGCGCTCGGTGGCCGAGATCTCCGCGCTGCTGGCCGTGCCGCTCGGCGTCGCGCGGGTGCTGGTCGCCGACATGGAGGGCGACGGGCTGGTCAAGGTCTACCAGCCGCAGCTGGAGGCCGGGCTGCCGGACCGCAGGCTGCTCGAAAGGGTCCTGAGTGGACTTCGCCGGCTCTAGCCCAGCGCTCACCTCGACGAAGATCGTCGTGGCGGGCGGGTTCGGCGTGGGGAAGACCACGTTCGTCGGCGCGGTGTCGGAGATCGTGCCGCTGACGACCGAGGCGGTGATGACGGACGCCTCGGCCGGCATCGACGACCTCGCGCACACGCCGGGCAAGTCCACCACCACGGTCGCGATGGACTTCGGCCGCGTCTCCCTCGAACGCGACCTGATCCTCTATCTCTTCGGCACGCCGGGCCAGCACCGGTTCTGGTTCATGTGGGACGACCTGGTGCGCGGCGCCATCGGCGCGGTCGTCCTGGTCGACACCCGCCGCCTGGCCGACAGCTTCCCCGCCGTCGACTACTTCGAGGAGGCCGGGCTGCCGTTCGTCGTCGGCCTGAACGGCTGGGACGGACGGTTCCCGCACATGGAGAGCGAGGTGCGCGAGGCGCTCACGCTCTCACCGCAGGTGCCCATCGTGCGCACGGACGCGCGTGCCCGCCAGTCGGTCAAGAACACCCTGATCACCCTGGTCGAGCACGTGATCGGCGCCCGCCCCTACTGAGCGTTCCACCAGTACGCGGCCACCAGCTCGGCCACCAGCGTCTCGGTGAGCAGTGCCACGTCGGGGTCGTCGTCGTGCGCGTAGCGGATCGCCGCCGCGGCGTCCTTCACCTCGCCGCCCACGGAGATCACCGTGGAGCCGCGCTCGCGCACCCAGTCCATGGCCTGCTCGTCGTAGCGGGAGCCGGGGAAGAGCAGCGCCCGGTAGTCGAGGGTCTTGGTGAGGTAGACGTCCACGTGCGACCAGTCGCCCGCTTCGCAGGCGTCGGCCGCGCGGCGCGGGCCCTCGCGGAACATCAGCGCCGACTGCTCGGCCGACGACAGCCGCTCGACGGGGGCGATCGTGTGGACGCCGTCGGGCCCGTCCAGGAGCTCCATGGTCAGCGGGAGCCATTCGTCCCGGCGGTCCAGGAGGTCGCGGGTGGCCTCGGCGGCCCGGGTGAGCAGCGCGGGCAGGTCGCCTCCCGCGCCGGTGAGCCGGGCTTCGAGCGCCAGCAGCAGCGCCAGCGTGTGCTGGAACGTCCGGCAGGCCACGCCGCCGCGCTCCTCGCCCGCGCCCATGGGGACGACCAGGTCGGCCGCCTCGGTGACGGGCGAGCCGGGCACGTTGGTGATCGCGGCCACGTACGACGGGCCCCCGGCGTAGCGGGCGAGGGCGTCGAGGGTCTCGCGGCTGCCGCCGGTGGCCGAGATCGGCACGACCAGCGTGTCCGGCCCGGCCGGGTAGGTCGCCGCGGCCGAGGCGTAGTCGGCGTAGGCGTCCACGCCGGCCGCGCGCAGGCGCAGGGCCGCCACCCCGGCGGCGTACCGGGAGCTGCCCATGCCGAGGAACAGCACCCGGCGCACGCCCTCGGGCAGCCCGGCGAAGGGATCGGCGGCGCGCAGCCCGTCGGCGAGGGCGGCCAGGGCGGCGGGCTTGGCCTCCAGGTCGGCCAGGTAGAGCTCGGGATTCACGGCAGGTTCTCCTCGGGGTACCAGGTGCGCAGCACGCCCATGGGGGCGTAGCGCCAGCGGGGCAGGTGGCGGGCGGCGTAGATCAGCTCGCGGCACTCCTGCTCGACCTCGAACGGGCGGATCAGGGTCTCGTCCAGCAGGTCGGACCGGCCGAGGCCGGACAGGCGGCCGCGGTAGGCGTCCAGCAGGCCGGTGCGGGCCCGCGCCGCCCAGGCCGCGGCGTGGGCGGGCGGGGTGCCCCGGCGCTTGACGGCGACCTGGGCCACGTGCTCCAGGCTCGTGGTGAGCTGGGCGACGTCCCTGGCGGCCGGCTGGCGCACGACGGTGTCGGCCACGGTCGGGTTGCCGTCGAAGTCGATCACGGCGTACCCGTCGCGCCACCGCAGGACCTGGCCCACGTGCAGGTCGCCGTGGATCCTGATCACCGGGCCCGCGAAGCCCGCGCGCAGCGGCTCCAGCTCGCCGGCCAGGGCGCCGGCCCGCGCGGCCAGCCACTCGCCGTCCTCGCCGCCGGTGAGGGCCAGCGCCTCGGCCAGCGCGTCCGCGGCCCGCGCCGCCGGGTCGGCCTGCCGCGCGGACGAGCCGCCGGGCAGCGTGGACAGCGCGACGTGCAGGTCGGCGGCCAGCCGGCCGAGCTCGCCGGCGAACTCCGTGCCGCCCGACTCGGCCTCGTCCACGCACCACTCCCAGCCGTCGCGCGCCTCGGGCAGGTAGCCCGTCACCAGCGCGAGCAGCTCCTCGCCGGTGTCCGACGCGCGGGTCAGGGCCAGGTACGGGGGCGCGGTGCCGGTGAAGCCGACCTCGACGAGGTGGGCGAAGATCTCGGGCGTCGGGTGGGGGAGCGGGACCGGCGGGGCCAGCCACTTCACCACCATCCGCTCGTCCACCACGACCGAGTGGTTGGTCTGGTCGACGTGCGGCCCGAACCCGCGCTCGGCGGCCGTCGCCGCGAGGACGGGAAGGTCATGGAACCGGCGGACGGCGAACGGGTGCGGCGGGTCGTGCGCCAGCGCCCGCAGCAGGCTCGTGGACAGGCCGTGATCCCGGTCGGAGACGGGCTCCGCCGCGAGGGCGGCGAGCCGGGGCGCAATTGAATCCCAGTTCAACAGATTGACCATGGTTCCCGATCGACGTGTGGAAGGAAGTCTCGCTCATGTTGATTACCGCTGCAACTTCGCCCTCTTCGGGGCCCGTCATCGCATTAGGGAAAAAGCGCCTGCGCCGGTCAGGAGGGTACGGTCACGCCCCCGGTGCTCGCTCCGGGCCGCCCCTGTCTCCGTGCGCGAGCACGGTCCGCGCGGTGTCACCGCGAGCGATGACCCGCTCTGGGCGGATCCGGATCGTTCGCCCGTTCGCTGAGCACCCGCCAGGGATTGCGCGCTCCCGAGCCGATAGATTACGGCTGGGAGAGATGGCGCGAAGAGCGCGGCCCAAAGGCGGTCCGTACGCGAGGTGAGAGGTCCCTCACGGACCGGGATGAGGCGACTCCGTTATTGAATCTCGATTCAACACTCTGATCAAACTTCCTGGTAGCAATGTCGGGAAAAGTCTTGCTCATGTTGATTTCTGCTGCAACACTCCTGCTCTGGTCTGCCGTGTCCAGTAAGGTCGCGCGACCCCTCAATCCTCAGCACCAGAAGGAGTAGCGGCCGTGTCCCGTAACCGGTTCACCCGTCGTCTTCCGGCCGCCGTGGCGGTGGCCGGCCTCGCGCTAGCCGTCGCGGCGTGCGGCGGTGGGTCGTCGAGCAGCTCAGACGGCACGACCGCGGCAAAGGCCGAACAGCTCCAGCCCAACGCCGACCTGACCAAGCAGTCGCTCCAGGTGACCGTCTGGCCGGGGTACACCCCGGAGGAGCTGCCCGAGAAGGTCAAGCAGCAGCTCAAGGTCAAGGAGATGGGGATCACCAACCACGACACCAACGAGCTGGCGATGGCCAAGCTGACCGCCTCCGGCGACAGCGGCATCGACGTGGCGTTCGTGTCCGGCCAGTACGCCCAGGCGCTCAACGCCCAGGGCCTGCTGGAGCCCATCCACGCCGAGCTGATCCCCAACCTGGCCAATCTCTACCCCGAGGCCACCCAGCTCTCCTACGACAAGGGCAACAAGTACTCGGTGCCCTACACCTGGGGCACCACCGGCATCTGCTACCGCAGCGACCTGGTGAAGACGCCGCCGACCAGCTGGAACGACATCCTCAAGCCCGCCTCCTGGGCCGAGAAGAAGGTCACCATGATGACCACCGAGCGCTGGCTGGTCCTGCCCGCGCTCAAGGCGCTCGGCTACTCGGTCAACACCGAGAAGGACGAGGAGATCGCCAAGGCCAAGGAGCTCCTGGTCTCGCAGAAGCCGCACCTGCTGCGCTACGACGACACCACCTTCGGCGACCGGCTGAAGTCCGGCGAGGCCATCATGGTCGAGGCGTGGGACGGCTGGTGCCCGACCACGGACGAGAAGCAGAACATCAAGTTCGTGGTGCCGAAGGAGGGCAGCGACCTCTGGGTGGACACCATGGTGATCATGAAGTCCTCCAAGAACAAGGAGGCGGCCCACGCCTTCATCAACATGATCCTCGACCCGGAGATCCACCGCTGGGCGGCCGAGAACATCAACTACAAGGTCCCCAACAAGGCCGCCATGGACAAGGTGACCATCCCCAAGGGCTCGCTGCTGGACATCAAGCCGGCGGAACTGCTCAACGGTGAGTCGATCATCGACCTGGGGCAGGCGTCGACCAAGTTCAGCCGCCTGTCGCAGGAAGTCACGGCCGGATAGTCGTTGGTGCAGTGAGATCCGAGGTCAAGGCCCGGCCGGTGTCCCGTACGCGGGGTCGCCGGCTGGGCGCGTTCGTTTTCCTGTCGCCAGGTCTGACGTACCTGGTCGTGCTCCTCCTCGTGCCGCTGGCGCTGGTGCTCAGCTACACCGTCTTCCAGCGGGGGCGCTTCGGGGGCATCGTCTACGAGTTCACGCTGGAGAACTTCCAGCGTCTGTTCGACTCCCTCTACCTGAACGTCGTCGGCGACTCGCTGAAGATGGCGACGATCGCCACGCTGATCGCGTTGCTGCTCGGCTACCCGACGGCGTACCTGATCGCCCAGCTCCCGTCGAAGTGGAAGACGATCGCCCTGGTGGCGATCGTGCTGCCCTTCTGGACGAACTTCATCATCCGCGTCTACGCCTGGATCATCATGCTCAGCAGCCAGGGACTGCTCAGCAACCTGCTGGGCAAGGAAATGGAGCTGCTGTACACCCAGGGCGCGATCGTCACCGGGCTGCTCTACTCGTACCTGCCGCTCATGGTGCTGCCGTTGTTCTCCTCGATCGAGAAGCTCGACCCGCAGTTGCGCGAGGCGTCGGCGAACCTCGGGGCCTCGGCGTTCACCACGTTCCGGAAGGTGACGCTGCCGCTCACCCTGCCCGGCGCGCTGACCGGGGCGATGTTCGTGTTCGTGCCGAGCTTCGGCAACTTCGTCATCCCCGAGATGCTCGGCGGCAACAAGTCCATCATGGTGGGGAACCTGATCCGCAACCAGTTCCTGGTCGCGCGCGACTGGCCGTTCGGCTCGGCGCTGGTGCTGGCGCTGATCGCGGTGCTGATCCTGCTGCTGCTGGTGCAGGCGTGGGCGGCCCGCCGTGCGTAGACCCAAGCTGCTGTACGTGCCCTTCTGGGCGACCTACGCCTTCCTGTACGTGCCGATCATCGTCCTGGTCGTCATGTCCTTCAACTCCGGCAAGTCGGCCTACACCTACGAGGGCTTCAGCCTCAAGTGGTACGGCGAGCTGGCCGCCGACGAGAAGATCCGGGAGGGCCTGGTCAACACGCTGATCGTGGCCCTCGGCTCGACGGCGATCGCCACCGTGCTGGGCACGCTGCTGGCCGTCGGCCTGGCCCGGTACACCAAGTCGAAGCTCCTCGACGCGATCTCGCTCATGCCGGCCGTGCTGCCCGACCTGGTGCTCGGGATCGGGCTGCTGGTCCTGTACGCCCTGATCAACACCTTCCTGGCCCAGTGGGACGCCCAGTTCGCGCTCGGCCTGCCCACGGTGACCATCGCGCACGCCGTGTTCTCGATGGCGTTCGTCGCGGCGGTGGTGCGCACCCGGCTCACCAACGCCGACACCTCGCTTGAGGAGGCCTCGCGTGACCTGGGGGCCGGGCCGGTGGTCACGTTCATGAAGGTCACGCTGCCGCAGCTGGTGCCCGGGATCGTCGCCGGGGCGCTGCTGGCGTTCACGCTGTCGCTGGACGAGTTCGTGATCGCCTTCTTCACGATCGGCAACGCCGAGCCGACGCTGCCGATCGTCATCTACTCAATGGTTCGTTTCGGGGTGACCCCGAAGATCAACGCGCTGGCCGCGATCCTGCTCCTCGTGAGCTTCACGGCGGTGATCGCCGGGCAGCGGATGACCAAGATCGGGAAATCACGTGCTCAGGATTGACGGGGTCACCCGCAGGTTCGGTGACGTCACCGCGCTCGACGGCGTCTCGCTGGAGATCGAGCAGGGCGAGTTCTTCGCCCTGCTCGGGCCCTCCGGCTGCGGCAAGACCACGCTGCTGCGCATCATCGCCGGGTTCGAGTCGCCGGACGCCGGCACGGTCACGCTCGACGGCGAGGACCTGCTGTCCAAGCAGCCCAACCGGCGGCCGATCAGCCTCATGTTCCAGTCGTACGCGCTGTTCCCGCACATGACCGTGGCCAAGAACGTGGCCTACGGCCTGGAGCGGGAGAAGCTGCCCCGGCAGGAGATCAAGCAGCGGGTCGGCGAGGTGCTGGAGACCGTGGGCCTGTCGGCGCACGCCTCCCGCAAGCCCGCGCAGCTGTCCGGCGGCCAGCGGCAGCGGGTCGCGCTGGCCCGTTCCATCGTCAAGCGGCCGCGGCTGCTGCTGCTCGACGAGCCGCTGTCGGCCCTGGACAAGAAGGTCCGCGCGGACATGCAGCTGGAGCTCAAGCGGCTGCAGAGCGAGGTCGGCATCACCTTCGTGGTCGTCACGCACGACCAGGAGGAGGCCATGTCGCTGGCCGACCGCATCGCGGTCTTCGACAGCGGCAGCGTGCGCCAGGTGGACGCCCCCGTGGCCCTGTACGAGCGCCCGCGCTCGCCGTTCGTGGCCGACTTCGTCGGGGCGAACAACCTCTTCGAGGGCGTCTGCACCGGCCTGGACGGGATCAAGAGCGAGGAGTTCGGCATGCTGGCCGGCACGCCGCTCGAAGACCTGGCCGCCGACTCCAAGGCGCTGCTCGCGGTGCGGCCCGAGAAGATCGAGCTGGCCGACGAGAGCGCGGCGAGGGGCCTGAAGGGCAGCGTCCTGGACGTGAGCTTCTACGGCGGCGTCTCGCACATCTCGGTGGACGTGCCGGGACGGGCCAAGCCCGTGCTCGCCGCGGTGCAGGGGGCGAGCACGGTGCAGCCGGGCGCCAAGGTGAAGGTGCGCTGGGAGGCCCAGGACGCCGTCATCATGGCGGTCGATCAATGAGCCAGGTCGTTGCCCGTCGCCGCCCGCGCGTACGACAGGATCAGCTCGGCCGCCTCGTCGGGGCCGATCAGCGGGTGCCTGGCGGTGATGCGGTAGCCGTAGGCGTCCTCCAGGGCCACCAGGTTGCGCGCGATGGTCACGGAGTCGGCCGTCAGCCGGAAGACCCCGAGCGCGGCCCCGGTGTCCAGGATCGCCTGGTACATCGACACCTGGCGGTCGTACAGCGAGGTGAGCAGCACGCCGTAGACCCGGTTGCGGCCCGCGGCGCCGCCCAGCTCGTTGAGCAGGCGGACGTCGGGGTCGAGCGGCCCGGTCGGCAACCCCGACCGGATCGTGACGACCAGCTTCTCGACCGGGTCGGTGAAGTCGGCCAGGCGGCGCATGCGCAGCTCGTAGAACCGCTCCATGCCCGCGTGCTGCGCCTCGACCAGCAGTTCGCCCAGGTCGGGGTAGTGGTAGAGCACGGCTCCGGAGGTCAGACCGGCCTCCTCGGCGACGTGCGAGAGCTGTACACCGTCGATGCCATGGCGGATGATGGCCCGGCGCGCGGCCTCGATCAAGTCGATGCGCCGGTCACTACGGCTTTTGCGCTGGGCCACGACCACCACCCCCCGTGCGTTTGGTCACCATTCAGATCGGCCGTGACCATAGTGCACTTAACTTGCGCTTCACGCTAGATGAGTATTTGAATTCCTCTTCAATTTGACGAGTTCCCCCGGAGTTCACGATGTCCCTCACCATCCTGTTCATGCCAGAGAGCGCGTACGGCCCCACGAACAACTGCATCGGCGTCGGCGACATTCTCCGCCGTCGCGGGCACCGCGTCGTCTTCGCCGCGGAGTCGTCCTGGAAGGGCAAGCTCGAAGCGCTCGGTTTCGAGGAGGACCTCGTCGACCTGGCCCCGCCGCCCGAGAACGCCGAGGAGCAGGACGCCGGCCAGTTCTGGAAGGACTTCATCCGCGAGACCGCGCCGGAGTACCGCAAGAGCACGCTGGAGCAGCTCGACACCGTCACCAAGCCCATCTGGGACTCCCTCATCGACGGCGCCAAGTACTGCGAGCCGCAGCTCAAGGCCATCATCGAGCGCGTGAACCCGGACGTGATCGTCGAGGACAACGTGATCACGTTCCCGGCGCTGCTCACGGCGGGCAAGAAGTTCGTCCGGATCGTCTCCTGCAACCCGCTGGAGGTGCGCGGCGAGAACGTCGCGCCGGTCTTCTCCGGCCTGCCCGCGGGCGACCGCTCCGACTGGGCCGCCTTCCGCGCCGAGTACGAGCGCACCCACCGCGAGATCTGGACCGCCTTCAACGAGTGGTGCGTCGAGCAGGGCACCGCCCCGCTGCCCGACCTGGACTTCATCCACGAGGGCGACCTGAACCTCTACGTCTTCCCCGAGATCCTCGACTACACCGACGCCCGCCCGCTCGGCCCGAGCTGGCACCGGCTCGACTCCTCGGTGCGCGAGACCGACGAGGACTTCACGCTGCCCTTCGAGCGCAACGACGGCTCGCTGATCTACTTCTCGCTCGGCTCGCTCGGCTCCTCCGACGTGGAGCTGATGCAGCGCGTGATCGACATCCTGGCCGGCACGCGGCACCAGTACATCGTCTCCAAGGGCCCGCTGCACGAGGAGATCAAGCTCGCCGACAACATGTACGGCGCCGAGTTCCTGCCGCAGACGAAGATCATCCCCCTGTGCGACCTGGTCATCACGCACGGCGGCAACAACACCACCACCGAGGCGGCGCACTTCGGCAAGCCGATGATCGTGCTGCCGCTGTTCTGGGACCAGTACGACAACGCCCAGCGGGTGGATGAACTGGGCTACGGTGTCAGGCTTTCGACCTACACCTTCACCGACGAGGAGCTGACCGGCGCGGTGGAGCGCCTGCTCGGCGACACCGAGATGCGCGCGAGGCTCGCCGCGGCGGGCGAGGAGATCCGCCGCCGCGACGGCCTGCGCAAGGCCGCCGACCTGATCGAACAGCTCGGCCAGTAGGGATTTCGAGGACTTTCCATGCGTGAACTGATCAACCCCGCCACCGGCCTCCCGTGCGCCGAGATCCCGGACACACCGGTGGCGGACGTGGCGGCGGCCGTCCGGACCGCCCGGGGCGCGTTCGAGGAGTGGGCGCAGACCACCCCCGCCGAGCGCCAGCGGCTGCTGCTGCGCCTGGCCGACCTGGTGGAGGCCGACGCCGAGGAGCTGACCCGGCTGGAGGTGGAGGAGACCGGCAAGCCGGCGGCCGTGTTCAGGGACGGCGAGCTGCCCTTCGCCGTCGACAACCTGCGCTTCTTCGCCGGCGCCGCCCGCTCGCTCGAAGGGTCGGGCGCCGGGGTGTTCAGCGCCGGTTACACCTCGGTGCTGCTGCGCCGTCCGGTCGGGGTGGTGGGGTCGATCGCGCCGTGGAACTTCCCGTTCGTCATGGCGGTGTGGAAGGTCGGCCCGGCCGTGGCCGCCGGGAACGCCGTGGTCATCAAGCCGGCGCCGCAGACGCCGCGCACGACGCTGCGCCTGGCCGAGCTGTTCGCCGAGGCGGGCGCGCCCGAAGGGCTGGTCCAGGCGGTCACCGGCGACGCCGAGGTGGGCCAGGCGCTGGTCACCGACCCGGGCGTGGACATGGTCAGCGTCACCGGCTCGACCGGCACCGGCCGGGCGGTCATGACCGGCGCGGCGGCCACGCTCAAGCGGGTGCACCTCGAACTCGGCGGCAAGGCGCCCGCCCTGGTCTTCCAGGACGCCGACCTGGCCGAGATGGCCCGCGGCGTGGCCATGGGCGCCACGTACAACACCGGCCAGGACTGCACCGCGGCCACCCGCGTCTACGTCGCGCGCGAGATCTACGACGACGCCGTGGAGGCCATCCGGGCGACTCTCGCCGGGATCACCGTGGGCGACCCCTGGGACCCGGCGACGGACATCGGCCCGCTGATCTCGGCCGCCCACCGCGAGCGCGTGCACGGCTTCGTGTCGCGCTCGGGCGGTCGGATCGTGCACGGCGGCGCGCCCGTCGAGGGGCCCGGGTTCTACTACCCGCCGACGCTTGTGACCGATGTCGCACAGGACAGCGAGATCGTCCAAGGTGAACTTTTCGGACCGGTCCTTGTGGCGCTGCCGTTCGACGGCGAGGACGAGGCCGTCCGGCTGGCCAACGACACCCCATACGGGCTCGCCTCGTCGGTGTGGTCGCGCGACGTCGCGCGGGCCATGCGCGTGTCCCACCGGCTCGACGTGGGCGTGACCTGGGTGAACGATCATCTGCCGATCGCCAGCGAGGCTCCGCACGGCGGCGTGAAGGGCAGCGGGTTCGGCAAGGACATGAGCCAGGAGGCGGTGCAGGAGTATTCGGTGACACGTCACCTGATGGTCAAGCACGCGGCACCCGTGGAGCGGGATTCGTTCCGGCCCGCCTGAAAACGTGTACGGCGATATGACGCCCAAAGTGTCGCTTTGGGTGCATTTAGTGGGAAATGTACGGTTGGCCGTCTGGTACGGACTGTGTTCCAATTACCCAGCCGGACAGAATCCCATGCGCCACACGCGTGTCTGATTTCTTTCGAGCACGTACCGGCGAGAGGTAGCGAGAGTCAGTGAGGACGGAAAACCCCAGGCACACGAGGTCAGGGGAGTACACAGGCGGAAGGTTCCGGCTGGGGAACTGGCGTGTGCGCTCGAGGTTGATCGCGCTGATCCTCATCCCCACCATCGTGGGCGTGCTCCTCGCGGGCGTGCAGCTCGCCAACGCCATCGGGACGAGCTCCGAGTACCGCCGGCTGACCCAGGTCGCCGAGCTGGTGCAGCGCATCGGCGGGCTCAACCACGAGCTGGCCAAGGAGCGCACGCTCACCGCGTGGTACGTCACCGACCAGTCGAAGGCGGGGCGGTTCGTCCAGCTCAAGACCCAGCGCGCGGCCGTCGACGCGGCCAAGAAGAAGGTGCTGGCCTCGGCGAACGCCATCGACGCCGCGCACTCGGCCCGTATCCGCGACGGTGTGGACAACATGCGCCGGTGGCTCACCGGCCTCGACAGCCTCCGCACGTCGATGGTGGCCGAGGGCGTGCCCCCGCGAGCCGCGATCACCACGTACACCACGATGATCGGCGTCTTCTCCGCGATCCAGGGCGACCTGGGCGACGGCGTGAACGACGACGACCTCCAGGGTGACGTGGCCGCCCTCGGCTCGCTGCAGCGGGTCAAGGAAGAAGTCTCCAGGCAGCAGGCCATTCTCATGATCGCGCTCATTGAGCGTGAGCTGGACTACGACGACCTGTCGGAGTTCCTCGGCTCGTGGAGCCGCCAGCAGGCCGAGCTGACCGCCTTCGAGCGGGAGGCCGCCCCGGCGGACCTGCGGGCGTACCAGAAGGGCATGCGCGGCCCGGACATCGACCGCGCCGACGCCATGCGGCAGCGCGCCCTGGCCCAGGTCCGCGAGTACAACCGGATCCGGGACCTCGACGTCACCTCCGCCCGCGACCTGAGCCGCTGGTACGACAGCACCACCCTGGCCGGCAACACCATGCGCAAGGTCGAGGACGCGCTGGCCACCAAGATCGTGACCAGGGCCCGCGAGCTGAGCGACACCGAGCAGCGCAACGCGATCATCAGCGGCGCGACCATCCTTGTCCTGCTGCTGCTCGTCCTGATCATCACCACCCGGGTGGCCGGTTCGCTGGTCCGCCCGCTGCGCCGGCTGCGCGCCGAGGCGCTCCAGGTGGCCACCACCCGGCTGCCGGAGACCGTCCGCATCCTGCGCGAGTCCGGCGAGGGCGCGCAGGTGCCCGAAGTGCCCTCGGTCGGCGTCAACACCCGTGACGAGATCGGTGAAGTGGCGCGGGCCTTCGACGAGGTCCACCGCGAGGCGCTCCGGCTGGCCGGCGACGAGGCCAAGCTGCGCGCCAACGTCAACGCCATGTTCGTCAACCTCTCCCGCCGCAGCCAGACGCTGGTCGAACGGCAGCTCCAGCTCATCGAGGGCCTGGAGCAGGGCGAGGAGGACGAGCAGCGGCTCGCGAACCTCTTCCGCCTCGACCACCTGGCCACCCGCATGCGCCGCAACAGCGAGAACCTCCTGGTCCTCGCCGGCCAGGAGGCCGCGCGCAAGTGGAGCGAGCCGGTGCCGCTGGTCGACATCGCCCGCGCCTCGCTGTCCGAGGTCGAGAACTACGAGCGGGTCCAGATCAAGATCCCGTCCGGCACGCTGATCGTCGGCCCGGCCGTCACCGACGCCGTCCACCTGCTTGCCGAGCTGATCGAGAACGCGATCTCCTTCTCGCCGCGCGAGAGCAAGGTCGAGGTCTCCAGCGTGGCCGCCGACGGCGGCGTCATGATCTCCATCAACGACCTGGGCATCGGCATGAGCCCAGAGGAGCTCGCCGAGGCCAACTGGCGCCTGGCCAACCCGCCCGTCGTGGACGTCGGCGTCTCCCGCCGCATGGGCCTGTTCGTGGTCGGCCGCCTGGCGCTGCGCCACGGCATCCGCGTCCAGCTCAGCATGCGGGAGACCGGCGGCCTGAGCGCGCTGGTGATGATGCCTGACATGCTCATCAGCGGCGGCGCCGGCATGCCGCAGCAGCCCGGCAGCCAGTACGAGGCGTTCACCACGTTCGACCCGAGCCAGTTCGGCGTCGCCCCGCCGCCTGCCGAGGCGAGCCAGAACGGCGCCCCCGTCTCCGCGCCGGACGCGGCCGACCGGGTGCTGGACACGCAGTGGCCGGGCTCGCTGCCCGCGCCGGGCACCGGCAACTGGCCGTCCTTCGCCGACGAGTCGGCCCAGGAGGAGACCCGCTGGGGATCCTTCGGCGAGGAGCCGGGCCGGGACGAGCCGCGCTGGCCGTCGTTCGCCGAGGAGCCCAAGCCGTCCTTCGGCGAGGAGCCGAAGCCCTTCTTCGCCGACGAGCCCAAGCCGTTCTTCGGCGAGGAGCCGAAGCCGTCCTTCGGCGACGCGCCCAAGCCCTTCTTCGCCGATGAGCCGCCCGCGGCCCAGCCCGAGCCGCAGCCGCAGGCCCAGTCCCCGTGGGGCGAGCAGCGCTGGCCCTCCTTCGCCGAGCAGCCGCCGCCGCTGCAGGACGACGAGCCCCGCTGGCCGTCCTTCGCCACCGAGCCGCCGCAGAGCGGGACGGAGGAGCCCCGCTGGTCCTCCTTCGGCTCGCCGTCCTTCGGCGACACCTCGCTCGGCCAGTCGGCCTTCGGCGACGAGCCGCCGCGACGGTCCCTGTTCGAGTCGGTCGACCGGCCGGGCCCCTCGGCGTTCGGCGAGGAGCCCTACCGGGCGGCGTTCGGCGACCTTCCGGGGTTCGGCGCGGAGGAGCCCAAGCCCGCCGACCAGTTCGAGCAGAGCCGTCCGGGCGCCTACGGCCCGTTCGGCCAGGGCGACTACTCCTCCCAGGACCTGACCGGCCCGCTCCCCGTGGTGCGCACCTCGCCCCTGGAGGAGCAGAGCGAGGAGTTCCTGCCGATCTTCTCGTCCGTCGGCTCGGACTGGTTCCGCAGGCCCGACCCCGAGCAGCTGCGCCAGCTGGAGCAGGAGCCCGAGCACGAGATCACCGCCGTGCACCCGGCCGTGCCCGCCGAGCCTCCGGCGGCCGCGCCGCCCGCCGCCCCGGCGGTGGGCCGGTCCGGGCTGCCGCAGCGCAAGCCCGGCCAGTCGGGCGCCGGCGCGTCGTGGTCCTCGCCCGCCGACTCCGGTTTCCAGGCGGCCCAGGCCGCCGCGCAGCCCGCCCAGGCCGGCACGACGTCCTCGGGCCTGCCGCGCCGGGTGCCGAAGGCCAACCTCGTGCCCGGTACGGCCAGTCTCGCCGAGCCGCAGCCCACGTCACCGCCGCCGCAGATCTCGCCCGAGCGGTTGCGCAGCAGGCTCTCCAGCTTCCAGCAGGGAGTGCGGCAAGGCCGCGCGTTCACCCGCGGCGAAGAGAATGAGGAGGACAAATGAGAGAGATGAGCCAGGGAGCGCGTGGCATCAGCTGGCTGATCACCGACTTCGTGAACAACGTGCCGGGCGTCGCGCACACCGTCGTGGTGTCGTCCGACGGCCTGCCGCTGGCCTTCTCGGAGGGTTTCCCCAAGGACCGGGCCGACCAGCTCGCCGCGGTCGCCTCGGGCGTGATCAGTTTGACGCAGGGCGCCGCGCGGGTCTTCGAGGGCGGCATGGTGACCCAGACCGTCATCGAGATGCAGCGCGGGCTGTTGATGATCATGTCCATCAGCGACGGGTCCTGTCTGGCCGTCCTGGCGGCTCCCGACTGTGACATGGGCCTCGTGGCGTACCAGATGACGCTGCTGGTCGAGCGGGCCGGTCAGGTGCTCACCCCGGCCGTACGCGCTGAGCTGCAAGCGGCCCGCCCCCGCTAGCGGGCGGTGACAGGAGATCATGGTGTCAGGTCAGGGTTGGGCTGGTGATAGCACTCCGCCGCATCCGGCGGCCCCTCGTCCGCAGAAGCCGAGCTCCCTGGTACGGCCTTATGCCGTGACCGGGGGGCGCACCGCGCCGCGGATGAAGTTCGCCATGGAGGCTTTGGTGTCCTCCGTGACGTCGGAATACCAAGACATTTCCCTACTGAGTCCGGAGTATCAGGCGATCATTCAGCTGACCCGGAACGTCCGGTCGGTTGCCGAGATCTCCGCCCTTTTACGCCAGCCCCTTGGTGTGGTCCGGGTGCTGATCGCCGACATGGCGTCGGAGGGCCTGATCCGCGTGCACCAGCCTGCGCTGGACGCGGGAAAGCCGGACCTCAACTTGCTCGAAAGGGTGCTCAGTGGACTTCGCAGGCTCTAGCCCCGGTCTGACCTCGACGAAGATCGTCGTGGCCGGGGGCTTCGGCGTGGGGAAGACGACGTTCGTGGGAGCGGTCTCGGAGATCCTGCCGCTCACCACGGAAGCGGTCATGACGGACGCCTCGGCCCACGTCGACGACGTCTCGCTCACGCCGAACAAGACGACCACCACCGTGGCGATGGACTTCGGACGTGTGTCGCTGGATCGCGACCTGATCCTCTACCTGTTCGGCACCCCCGGACAGCACCGGTTCTGGTTCATGTGGGACGACCTCGTGCGCGGCGCGATCGGCGCCGTCGTCCTGGTGGACACGCGCCGTCTCGCGGACAGCTTCCCCGCCATCGACTACTTCGAAGAGGCCAAGCTGCCCTTCGTGATCGGCATCAACGGCTGGGACGGCCAGTTCGCCCACGCGGAGGACGAGATCCGCGAGGCCCTGTCCGTCGGCGGTCACATCCCGATCGTCCGCCTCGACGCCCGCCAGCGCGACATGGTGAAATCCACCCTGATCACGCTGGTGGAGCACGCGCTCACCCGCCACTCCCACACGCCGGTATAGCCGGACGCGCACCGGGCGCGCGCATCCCGATCCGCGCGCGCCCGTCGACGTGACGGCGGCCGCGAGGGCGACATCGCCCTGCCCGTGGCCCGCGGCTGAGGCCGGCCCGCCCGCGCGTCAGACGGTGGCGGCGTGGCCGCGCACCAGACGGCCGACCTCGGCGCGAAGGTGCACGAAGTCGGGGTGCTCGCGGGTGGTGATCTGGTCGCGCGGCTCGGGCAGGTCGACCTTGAGGTCGCCGACCACGTGTGCGGGCGCCTTCGACAACACCACGACGCGGTCGCCGACGTAGACGCTCTCGTCGATGTCGTGGGTGATGAGCACGATCGTCATCTGGTGGTGGCCGCGCACCTTGAGCACGAGGTCTTCCAGGTCTTCGCGGGTCTGGGCGTCGACCGAGCCGAACGGCTCGTCCATGAGCATGAGCGAGGGCCGGTAGGCCAGCGCCCGCGCGATCGCCACCCGCTGCTGCATGCCGCCCGAGAGCTGAAACGGGTACTTCTTCTCGGCGCCCTGGAGCCCGACCGACTCCAGCGCCTCCTGGGCGGCCTCGCGGCGCTGCTGCTTGTCCATGCCCCTGCGGCGCAGCGGCAGGGCCACGTTGTCGGCCACCGACATCCACGGGAACAGCGAACGGCTGTAGTCCTGGAAGACCACCGCCAGGTTGTCGGGGGTCTGCCGCACCAGCTCGCCCTCGACCCTCACCTCACCGCCCGTCGGCCTGATCAGCCCGGCGATGGATCGCAGCAGGGTCGACTTCCCGGCCCCCGACGGCCCGACGATGCACAGCAGCTCGCCCGCGGCGACGCTCAGGTTCAGCCCTTCGATGGCGTGGTGAGCGTTGGGGCCACCGCCGCCGTACACGTGGGAGAGGTTCTCTATCTCGAGCATGGATGTCCTAGGGGGCGAGGCCGCGAGCGGAGGACCGACTCGGGAAGCCGGAAATGTCGGTATGGCTCTACGGTGTCGGATCTTACCCTTGAGTCTTCACGGCTGTCATGGGATGCGTACGCTCCACGACTCCCGCTCGTTCAGCGCCCGGACGTCGGCGTCGGAGATGCGCCGCTGCGCCCCGGCCATGGCGGCCAGCTCGGCCTCCGTCAGCACGTCGGCGATGTCGGCGAACCCGTCGGGCGCGCGCTCGGTCACCAGCCCGATCGTATCCTCGATGGGCAGCGCCCGATGCGCCACCACTAGCGCCGACGTGGGCGGACGCCGTTCCTCCTCGTACGCCTTGAGCGCCGTGACCGGGTCGCCGGACGTCGCCAGGCACCGGGCCAGCACCCGCGCGTCGAGCACCGCCTGCGAGCCGCCGTTCGAGCCGATCGGGTACATCGGGTGCGCGGCGTCGCCCAGCAACGTCACCCGGCCCTCTCCCCAGACGGGCAGCGGGTCCCGGTCCACCATCGGGTACTCCAGGATGCGCGGGGAGGCCGCGAGCAACCCCTGGACGTCGGCCGGCCGGTACCGCCAGTCCGCGAAGTGCGCGGCCACCTCCTCCAGCCGGCCCGCGCGCGACCAGTCGGCCTCCGCGGCGACGCCCGGCTCGGCCACCTTGACCTCGGCCACCCAGTTGACCAGCCGGGGGTTCCTGGCCGAGACGTGGTAGGTGACGAACTTCCCGGCCCGGTTGGAGCCGCCCACCAGCACGGTGGCGCCGTCCAGGATGGGGTCGGCCTCGGCCACCCCGCGCCACATCCTGATGCCCGACCACAGCAGCGGGTCGCCCGACGGGTGCAGCAGCGCCCGTACCGTGGACTGCACGCCGTCCGCGCCGACGAGCACGTCAACCCGTTCCTCCACGAGCTCGCCGCCCTGCCGGAGCCGGACGAGGACCTCCTCGCCGTCCTGTTCGAAGCCCTCCAGGCGGACGCCCGTCCGCACCGGGCCGGCCCGCTCCTCGACCGCGGCCAGCAGCGCCATCTGCAGCTCGCCCCGGTGGATGCTGTACTGCGGCCAGCGGTAGCCGGCCGAGCGCCCGCGCGGCAGCGCCAGGATCACGTTGCCGTGCCGGTCGGCGAAGGTCATGAAGGTCGTCTCCACGCCCAGCGCGGCCAGCTCGCCGGCCAGCCCCAGCTCGGTCAGCTCCCGTACGGCGTGCGGTTGCAGGTTGATCCCGACGCCGAGCGGCCTCAGCGTGGCGGCCGCCTCCACGACCACGCACTCCAGCCCGGCCGCCGCCAGGCTGAGCGCGGTGGTGAGCCCGCCGATCCCGGCGCCCACGACCATCGTCCTCACGTCGCCCCCAGTGGTCTCGATCCGGTCCCACGTGTCCCTGACGGGGAACATGACGATAAGTTTCTCGCCCTTTGCAGGCCGAAGACCAGACTTATCCCACTAACCTCGTTCCTATCTGGGTGTGAGGTGTGTGATGCGCGGATTCAGTGACGGGGAGTTCGCCTACCTGCTCGAGCACGACCTGGCGCGGCTCGCCACGGCGGGGCCCGGGGGAACGCCGCACGTCGTGCCCGTGCGCATCCATCTCCAGCCGGACCGCGGCATGATCGCGGTCGGCTCCCGCCTGCTGCCCGGCGGCGTGCGTCCGCGGCGGTACCGCCGTGACGTCAGGGACAACCCCGAGGTGTCGCTCGTCGTGGACGACTTCACCGAGGACGGGCCGCGCGGCGTCCTCGTCCAGGGGGTCGGGCGGGTCCATGCCAAGGGCGGCGAACGGCTGAAACCCGGGTACGAGCCCGTATGGGTGGAGATCATGCCGCTGGCCGTCGCGTCGTGGGGCATCGACTCGGGCGCCTACGAACCGCCGCGCAGCCGCCCGGTCGCCGCCGGCACGTTCACTGCTCCGTGAGCCGCTGCGCGCCGAGATGCCAGGCCAGCACCCGCCGCTCGGCCACCAGGAACAGCTCGTTGAGCAGGTAGCCCAGCACGCCCAGCAGCACGATCCCGGCCCACATCGCGGGCAGGTCGAACGTGGAGTACGCGGTGGTGAGCTGGAACCCGATGCCGTTGGAGGCCCCCGGCAGCAGCTCGGCGAAGACCATGACGATCAGCGACAACGACAGCGACAGCCGCAGCCCGGCGAACATCTTCGGCAGCGCCGACGGCAGGACGACCCGCAGCAGGCGTTCGGTCCTCGACAGCCGGAACACCCGCCCGGTGTCCAGGTGCAGCGGATCGACCGCCCGCGCGCCGTCGGCGGTGTTGAGCAGCACCGGCCACACGACGCTGAACATGATGAACGCCAGCTGCATGCGCAGCCCGAAGCCGAACACCACCAGGAACACGGTGACCAGCGCGGGCGGCGGGATCGCGCGCAGGAACTGCAGGACGCCGTCGAGATAGTCGTAGACCCGCGCCGACAGCCCGAACGCCAGCCCGAGCACCACCCCGGCCACCACACCGCCCGCGAACCCGCCCGCCATCCGACCCAGGCTCGGCAGGACGTCGTCCACCGCCGCGCCGGTCAGGAACAGGCTGCCGGGCGGGCCGGAGAACCACATCTGGTGCATCCGGGCCACGATCGTCGTCGGCGGCGGGAAGAACGAGCTGCCCGCCAGCCGCGTGCCCGCCTCCCAGGCCAGGACCAGCACGACCAGCACGGCCACCCGGAACGCCGTGCCGCGCGTGCGGTCGCGCGCCGACGGCCCGCGCCCGGCCCCGGTCACGACCCCTCCGTCAGCCGGGCGTGGTGCCAGCGGAAGGCGCGCTGCTCGGCCGCCACCAGCAGCGCGTTGACCAGCACGCCGAACAGCCCCACCCAGAACACCCCGGCCAGGATGTCGGTCATCCTGGCCGGCACCGCGATCCCGGCGAAGAAGATGAACACGCCGATGCCCTCCCCGCGCCCGGCCACGATCTCGGTGCTGACGGTCAGGATGAGCGCCACGGACGCCGCCAGCCGCACGCCCGTGGTGATGAACGGCGCCGCCGACGGCAGGCTGACGCGCAGCAGCACCGACAGCGGGCCGAAGCCGTAGGAGCGCAGGGTCTCCTTGGCGACGGGGTCGACGCCGCGCAGGCCGTACATGGTGTTGTAGAGGATGGGCCACACGGCGGCGTAGAGCACGAGCGTGACGCGGAGTTGCAGGCCGGTGCCGATCACGAGGGCGACCAGCGGGATCAGCGCCACCGACGGGATCGGCCGCAGTAACTCCACCACCGAGCGGGTGGCCGCGTCGATCACCGGCACGCTGCCGAGCAGCAGGCCGAGCGGCACCGCCACCAGCACCGCGAGGCCGAGCCCGAGGGCCCAGGCCAGCAGGCTGGTGCGGGCGTGGGTCAGGAAGGCGGGATCGGCGAGCAGCGCCACGCCGCGCCCGACGATCCGCGTGGCCGGCGGCAGCACCTCGGCGTCCACCAGCCCCGACCGGCTCAGCAGCTCGACGAGGACGGCGAAGCCGGCCGCCCCCGCCGCCCGGCGCGACCACCGCGTGGCGGCGCCGGCCGGACGGCGGACGACGCCCGTGGCAGTGCTGCTCACCCCGACGTCGTCGGCGACATCAACGTCTTGACGTCGATCTCCTTGCCCAGCCACTTGGCCTCCCACATCCAGTCGGCCACCCGCTGCAGCCGCACCGGGTTGTCGGAGCTGGAGAAGTAGGGGAAGGTGACCGTCGCCGCCGTGGACGCGTCGATCTGCGTGAAGTTCGGCAGCACCTTGGCCACCACCTCACGGTTGTTCTCCATCAGCTTGGCCGCGTTGTGGATGGCCCGCTGGAAGGCCGCCGCCGTCTTCGGGTTCTTGTCGTACCAGTCCTGGGTGCTGATGTATCCCGAGATCGGGAACTCCGCCGCCGGCCCGGAGGCCGGGTCGAGGATCTTGCGCGCGCCCATCGACGAGGTCGCCGCGGTGACCTGCGGCTCGCCCAGGTAGGCGGCGTCGATCTGGCCGCTCTTCCACGAGGCCATGATGTTCTGGAACGTCACGGGGACGTACTTGATCGTGCCGGGGTCGATGTTGTTGGCCTTGAGCACCTGGGTGAGTGCGAGCTCCTGGAAGTTGTGCAGGACGTTGACGTTGATCGTCTTGCCCGCGAGGTCCTTCGGCGTCTTGATGGGGGAGTTGGGCAGCGCCATGATGCTGAGCGAGTCGGGGGCGGCCCGCGAGCCCTCGGCGAGCACGTGGATCTTGATCGCCCCCTTGTCGTGCGCCTGGAACATCGACACGTAGTTGCCGAACATGGCGTCGATCTCGCCGTTGACCAGCATGGGGATCGCCTCGGGGGCGGCCTGGACGACCTGCGGGGTGACGTCCAGCCCTTCCTGCTCGAAGAGCTTCTGGTCGATGGCGACGTAGATGGCGGCACTGTCGATGGCGGGCAGGGTGGCGATCTTGAGCTTCGTCTTCTCCAAGGCGCCGCCGCCGCCGTTCGCGGAGGCGGAGGGTGGTGCGCTGGCGGTGGTTGAGCCGCCGGTGCTGCACGCTACGGCGCCTAAAGTCACAGCGAACCCGATGATGGCGGCCTTGGCGGAGCGGCCAAGCCTCATGTCAGGGACTCCCTTCAAGACGTGGAGCCGGGGGGACCGGGTGGCTGAACTGCCCCCGGGGCTGAGTGCCTGACGAACAAGCAGGAAACGACCGTAGCACCACATTGGCAGTCATTATCAAGAAAATGACTCTTGTGGTTGCAATGTCCGTTTGCCGCTCTATCGTAAATAGAGGCGTGAGATGTCTTTGTCCGTTTTGGGAAAGAGGGTGGCGACCGGGGCATCTGTTACTGGTGGGACTAGCTGACCTGGATCGTTCCGCGGGCGGAAGGGGGCTTGCGGAACACGTTTCGGCTGCCCGTTTTTGCAGGTAAACGGCGGTCTACCAATTTTGTCACAATTTTTGGACAATCCGGGATATATGCCTCAGAGGAGCACTATAGGTGGTTGGTCCTGACCGGCACCTGTGCTCAAATGGCCCTCATCTCGATTGTACATATTGCCCCACGTGCATTTACCTGCATGGTCTTCGAGAATTCCCCTCCGGGGCGAGAGGTTGCGAGGCAAGTGAGAACGCAGAGCGCTGAAGCTTCCGCTGACCGCGAGCCGCACGGGCACCAGAAGCGACGGCTGCCCAAACCTGCTTCTAACAGGTTCGGATTGGGCAATTGGCACGTACGATCGCGCCTCGTTGCGTTGATCGTCGTGCCCACGGCTGTCGCGGTGGGTCTGGGCGGGCTGAACGTGATCACCTCCCTCAGGGACGCCAACACCTACCAGACACTCAGAGAGGTGGCCGAGCTCAGCGAGCAGCTCGGCGCCGTCACGCACGAACTGGCCTTCGAACGGGACGAGACCGCTCTCTACATCGCCCAAGGCCGTCCGGAGAGCCGCGCGGCCCAGCTCCGCACCACCTACAGCGGGGTCGACAACCTCATCGACGAGGCCAAGGTGCGGGCCGGCGCCCTCACCGACACCCACGCCGACTCCGTACGCCCGGTGCTGCGCCGCCTGGAGGAGATCCAGACCCTGCGCGACACCGCCGTCAAGGGCAAGATCCAGCCCCTGCCGATGATCCAGAAGTACTCCCAGATCATCGCCACCCTCCTGCAGTTCCACGACCAGGTGGGACAGGTCGCGGTGGACGACGACATCTCCCACAGCGCCAGCTCCATGGCGGCCATCGCGCGCGCGAAGGAGCAGGCGTCCAAACAGCGCGGCATCCTGGCCAGCGCCCTGGACAAGAAGAGCTTCGACAGCGGCGAGCTCGACGCGCTCTCCGACGCCAAGGCGCGCGAGGAGAGCGAGGAGACCCTGTTCGCCACCCTCGCCAGCCTCGACCAGCTGGAGCTCTACCGCGACACCGTGGTGGGCAGGGACGTCGACCAGACCGACCTGTTCCGGCTGCGCGCCATGGCCCAGTCCGTCGAGGCCAAACCCCTGAGCATCGGCGTACGTCCGGACAAGGACGTCGGCACCTGGTTCGACGTCAGCACGGGCAAGATCGACGCCCTGCGCAGCGTGGAGAAGTCGCTGGCCTCCTCGGTCATCCTGCGGGCCCGTGCCCTGGAGGAGGCGGCCAACCGGTCGGCGCTGATCTCCGGCGTGCTCATCATGATCCTGCTGATCGTGGTGCTGATCATCATCACCTTCATCGCCCGCTCGCTCATCAGGCCGCTGCGCAGGCTGCGCGGCGAGGCCCTGGACATCGCCGGCAAACGCCTGCCGGAGACCGTGCGGCAGCTCCGCGAGGCGGGGGACGGCAAGGTCGGGCCCGTCCCGCCGATCGGGGTGGACACCCACGACGAGATCGGCGAGGTGGCCCGCGCCTTCGACGAGGTCCACCGCGAGGCGGTGCGGCTGGCCGGTGAGGAGGCGCGGCTGCGCTCGAACGTCAACGCGATGTTCGTGAACCTGTCGCGGCGCAGTCAGACGCTGGTGGAGCGGCAGATCACCCTGATCGACGGTCTGGAGCAGGGTGAGCAGGACGAGCAGCGGCTCGGCAACCTGTTCAAGCTGGACCATCTGGCCACGCGTATGCGGCGCAACAGTGAGAACCTGCTGGTGCTGGCCGGTCAGGATCCGCCGCGGCGCTGGAGCCAGCCGGTCAAGATGGTCGACGTCGCCCGCGCCTCCCTGTCGGAGGTCGAGAGCTACGAGCGCGTCGTGCTCCAGGTGCCCGACGGCGTGTCGGTGGCCGGCCAGGCCGTCAACGACGTCATCCACCTGCTGGCCGAGCTGGTGGAGAACGCGCTGTCGTTCTCGCCGCGCGAGACCAGGGTGGCGGTGTCGGGCAGCAGGATCGACGGCGGCGGCGTGATGTTGTCGATCACCGACTCCGGCATCGGCATGACCCCCGAGGAGCTGGCCCAGGCCAATGACCGCCTCACCGACTCGCCCAGCGTCGACGTGTCGGTCTCGCGGCGGATGGGCCTGTTCGTGGTCGCCAGGCTGGCCCACCGGCACGGCATCAGGGTGCAGCTGCGCCCGCACAGCTCGGGCGGGCTGACCGCCATGGTGCTCGTCCCGGAGAACATGCTCGGCACGCAGCCGCCCGGGTTCGGGGGCATGCAGCCGGCGGCGGCCGAGAGCACGTCCGGCAGCGAGCCGTACGTGGGGCCGCACGCGGCGCCCCCGGCCACCGACTGGCCGCCGGTCTCGGCTCCTCCCGAGGCCGACTGGCCCGCCGCCGCCTCCGCCGGGGCCGACTGGCCGCCCGCGCCGCCCGCGCCGGGAGCCGACTGGCCGCAGGCGCCGCTCACGCCGGCGGCCGACTGGCCGCAGGCGCCGCCGGCCGCCGGACAGGACTGGCCGCGGCCCACCTACCAGATGGGCCCCGCGCACCCGTCGTACCCGTCGAACCCGGAGGCGGGGGGCAACTGGCCGCAGTGGCCGTCCGACGGCTGGCCCTCCGACCCGCACGGCGGCGGCTTCGACAGCCACGACATCTGGTCGCCGCCGCGCAACAACGGCGATCGCGGGCTGCCCAAGCGTCCAGCGGCCGAGCCGCCGCCCCCCTGGAAGCAGGACGGCCTCCAGCGCCGGCGGCCCGACTTCCCCGAGACCGAGTCGGCGGCCACCGGCCCGATCCCGCCCGTGCCGCCCGCCTCCGCCGGGGACGACTACCTGCCGATCTTCGCCGCCGTCGAGTCGGCCTGGTTCGGGCGTAACGAGGGCGGCTGGGGCTCGACGAAGGCCGACGCCGGCTGGAGCGCGGCCGAGGCGGTGGCCGAACCGGCCCGCGACGGCACGACCGCGGCCGGCCTGCCCAAACGGGTGCCCAAGGCGAACCTGGTGCCGGGCTCGGCCGACACCGCCGCCTCGCCCAAGGGCGTGTCCCCGATGCCCTCGGTCTCGCCGGACCGGGTGCGGAACAGGTTGTCCAGCTTCCAGCAGGGCTTCCGGGCGGCCCGCGACGACATCACCGAGGGCAAGGCGTTCCAGCCGGGCCCTCGCGGCTCCTACAACGGTGAACCCCACAACAGTGAAAGAGAGGAGGGCGCATGAACGACCTGAGCCACGCGGCGCGCGGAGTCGACTGGTTGATCACCGACTTCGTCAGCACGGTCCCCGGTGTGGCACATGCGGTGGTCGTCTCGTCCGACGGGTTGCCGCTTGCGGCCTCGTCGGGTTTTCCGGCTGACCGGGCTGACCAGCTGGCTGCGATCGCGTCGGGACTGGTGAGCCTGACGCAGGGTGCGGCCAGGGTGTTCGAGGGTGGTGCGGTCAACCAGACGATCGTGGAGATGCAGCGGGGGCTGATGCTGATCATGTCGATCAGCGACGGCTCGTGTCTGGCGGTCCTGGCGGCTCCGGACTGTGACATGGGGCTGGTGGCGTACCAGATGACCTTGATGGTGGATCGCGCCGGTCAGGTGCTGACCCCGGCGGTGCGGGCCGAGCTGCGCGCCAGCCAGACCAGGTGATGTAGGTGACGGACCAGAGATGGAACAGCGGCGGCTGGGCGCCTCCGCCCAAGCCACAGCCCCAGTCGCAGCTGCAGCCCGACCCCGCCTCACCCGTCCGCCCGTACGCGGTGACGGGTGGGCGGACGGCGCCCAGGGTCAAGCTGGCGATGGAGGCCCTGGTGTCGTCGGCGACCGCCGAGCACCGGGAGTTCTCCCACATCACGCCGGAGTACCAGGCGATCAGCCAGCTGTGCAGGCAGGTCCGGTCCGTGGCCGAGGTGTCGGCGCTGCTGCGGATCCCGCTGGGCGTGGTGCGTGTTCTGATCGCCGACATGGCGGCCGAGGGCCTGGTCCGCGTGCATCAGCCACAGCTGGACGCCGGCAGGCCGGACGTTAATCTGCTCGAAAGGGTGCTCAGTGGACTTCGCAGGCTCTAGCCCCGGCTTGACTTCAACGAAGATCGTGGTGGCCGGCGGTTTCGGGGTGGGCAAGACGACGTTCGTCGGCGCGGTCTCGGAGATCATGCCGTTGACCACCGAGGCGGTGATGACCGACGCCTCCGCGGGGATCGACGACCTGGGCATGACGCCGCTGAAGTCGACGACGACCGTCGCGATGGACTTCGGCCGCGTCTCGCTCGACCGTGACCTGATCCTCTATCTGTTCGGCACGCCGGGCCAGCACCGGTTCTGGTTCATGTGGGACGACCTGGTGCGCGGCGCGATCGGCGCGGTCGTGCTGGTGGACACCCGCCGCCTGGCCGACAGCTTTCCCGCGCTCGACTACTTCGAGGAGGCGCAACTGCCGTTCGTGGTGGGCGTCAACGGCTGGGACGGCCAGTACCCGCACAGCGACGCCGAGGTCCGCGACGCCCTCACGCTGGCCCCCCACATCCCGCTCGTCCGGCTGGACGCGCGCTCCAAGGACTCGGTCAAGAGCGCGCTGATCCACCTGGTCGAGCACGCCCTGTCGATCAGGATGGCGGTGCCGGGCTGGAGCGGCGGCAGCTGATCCGGCACGCCGCCGCCCCTCGCGCTCAGCGGGGCCGGGCCTCGATGAGGCTGGCTCCCGCGCCCAGCTCGACGACCTCGGCCAGGCGCAGGTCCGCCCGGTCGAGCAGTGCCGTGTACTGCTCCCGGCTGCGCTCGGCGCCGCCGTCGAAGATCGCCAGCATCCGCATGTCGATGTCCTTGCCCAGGTGCGGCGCCTCGTCGTCGGGCAGCACCACCTCCAGCACCAGGACGCGGCCGCCGGGGTTCATCGCCCGGCGGACGTTGCGCAGGATGGTGACCGCGTCCTCGTCGTCCCAGTTGTGCAGGACGCTGGCCAGCAGGTAGACGTCGCCGCCGGCCGGGACCTCGGTGAAGAAGTCGCCGGTGACGACCTCGCTCCGCGCACCCAGCCCCTCGGCGGCCAGCAGCTCCCTGGCCCGGTCCGCCACGTGCTCCAGGTCGAACAGGATGCCGCGCATGTCCGGGTTGGCGTGCAGGACCGTGGCCAGGATGTGGCCCTTGCCGCCGGCCACGTCCACCATGGTCGCGGTGGCCGGGAAGTCGTACCGCTTGGCCAGGCCCTCGGTGAAGGGGATCGCGCGGGCGGTCATGTAGTCGTCGAACAGCTTGCCCGCTCCCGGGTTGGCCGCCAGGTACTCGTACAGGTGGCCGTAGCGGGCGGCGAAGGCCGAGCCGCCGTCGCGGACGGTCGCGGGCAGGTTGCCCATGGCGTGCCAGAAGCCCTCCTCGCCGAGCATCCGGATCGACGAGCGCACCGAGTCGGGCACGTCCGACCGCAGCGCCGTGCCGCGCTCGGTCAGGTCGTAGATGTCCGGCCCGGCGCCGCGGACGACGCCCATCCCGGCCAGCTCGCGCAGCACGCGGCGCAGCCTGGGGGCGTCGGCCTCGCAGCGGGCGGCCAGGTCGGTGGTGCTGAGCGGACCGTGGGCGAGATGGTCGGCCAGGCCGAGCTCCGCCATGGTCAGCAGAGCGGCGAAGCGCGAGATGTCGGCCACGGCCCCCCAAAGGAGGTCATCCGAGTGGGGCATGGGGTCCTTCCAGAAGTCAGACGTTGCGGTTGGCCTGCCGGTGCCACACCAGCAGGCGGCGCTCGGCCAGCACGAACAGCGAGTTCACCAGGTAGCCGAGGATGCCGAGCAGGGCGATCGCGGCCCACACGCCGGGCCCGTCGAAGCTGCGCTGGGCCTGCAGGAGCTGGTAGCCGATGCCGTCCGTGCTGCCGAACAGCTCCGAGATCACCATGAGGATCAGCGCCAGCGACAGGCTCAGCCGCAGCCCGGCGAAGATCTTCGGCGAGGCGGCGGGGAGCACGACCACGCGCAGGCGCTGCGCCTTGGACAGGCCGAACACGGTGGCGGTCTCGGTGTAGGTGCGGTCCACGGCCCGGACGCCCTCGATCGTGTTGAGCAGCACCGGCCAGATCACGCCGAACACGATCGTGGCGAGCTGCATGCTGAGCTGCGCGTACTCGGTGCGCGCGAACAGCGCGACGAACAGCGGCAGCAGCAGCGGCGGCGGGATCGCCCGGCCGAACTCGAACAGCGCGTCCACGTAGTCGGTGGCCGCCTTGGAACGGCCGAGCGCCACGCCGAGCAGCACCCCGAGCAGCGAGGCCAGGATCCAGCCGCTGAACATGCGGCCGAGGCTGGGCAGGATGTTGCCGATCGCCTCTTCGGTGAGGAAGAGATGGGAGACGGGCCCGGAGAACCACATCTGGTACATGCTGGTGACGATGGTGAGCGGCGGCGGGAAGTCGCTGTCGTCGATGAGCCGCCCGAGCAGCTCCCAGACGACCAGCACGACCGGCACCACCCACAGCCTCGACAGCCGCCTCACGATTCCGACGCTCCCATCCGGACGCGGTGCCAGCGGAACAGCCGCCGCTCGCCGGCCAGCAGGACGAGGTTCGCGAACACCCCGAACGCCCCGGCCCAGAACGTCGCCGCCATGATCAGGTCCATCCGGTTGCCGCTGCCCGCCTGGATCGTGTAGACGCCGATCCCGGCCGTGCCGCCGGCCAGCAGCTCGGCGCTCACAGCGAGCACGAGCGCGATGCCGGCCGCGATCCTGACGCCGGTCGCGACGAAGGGCGCGGCGCTCGGCAGACTGACCCGGGCCAGCACGGCCAGGCGGCCGAAGCCGAAGCTGCGCAGCGACTCCTTGGCCAGCGGGTCCACGTCCTGCATGCCGTACAGGGTGTTGATCAGGATCGGCCACATGGACGCGTACACGATGACCGAGACCTTCATCAGGCCGTCCACCGGGATCAGCAGGATCGCCAGCGGGATGATCGCCACCGAGGGGATCGGGCGCATGAACTCCAGCAGCGGCCGGATCGCCCGCTCCACCGGCGGCACCGCCCCCAGCAGCACGCCCAGCGGCACGGCCACGACGATGGCGGCGAGCAGGCCGAGCGCCCAGTTGGTGAGGGTGGTGACCAGGCCGTCCACGAACACCGGGTCGGCGAGCAGGCGCACGGCTTCGTACAGGATGACGGAGGGCGCCGGGAAGATCACGCCGTCGCTCAGCGCGAAGCGGATGACCAGCTCACCGGCGATGAGGAACCCCGCGGCGCCGGCGGCGCCGCGGAGCAGACGCGCGGTGTTCATCAGCTGGCAGGGGCGGCGATGACCGACTTCACGTCGACCGGGCTGGTGAGGTACTTGTACTCCAGCATCAGGTCGGCGACCTTCTGCAGCCGGTTCTCGTTCAGCTCGCTCGGGTACGTGCCGAGCGTGATCACCGAGGCCGTCTTGGCGTCGATCTTGGTGTACTTCGGCAGCGTCTCCTCGATGACCTTGCGGTCACTGGAGGCGAGCTGCTGCGCCTTGGCGATGGCCCGCTGGAAGGCGGCCAGCGTCTTCGGGTACTTCTGCACCCAGTCCTCGGTGGCCATCCAGCCGGCGATGGGGAAGTCCTCCGTCTGGCCGGTCATGGTGTCGGCGAGCTTGCGGAAGCCGAAGGCGCTCTGGTTGGCGGTGATGAAGGGCTCGGTCATCCAGCCCGCGTCCGCCTGCCCGGTGTTGATCGCGTTGCCCTGTTCCGGGAACGGCTTCTCCATGAACTTGACGTCGGTCTCGGCCAGACCGGCGACCTTGAGCTGCGTCTCCACGGCCAGGGTGGCGATGTTCTTGACGTTGTTGACGTAGACCGTCTTGCCCTTCAGGTCCGCCACCGTCTTGATGGGGGAGTCCTTGGGCACCATGATGTTGAACGTGTTCGGCGCGGCCTGGTACATGTCCGCGACCAGCTTGATCTTCTTGCCCTTGCTCACCGCGAGGAAGGTCGAGACGTAGTTGGTCTGGGAGATGTCGAGCGCGCCGCTCTCGATCTGCGGCAACGCCGCCGCGCCGCCGGTGATGGTGACCGGCTCGACGGTCAGTCCCTCTTCCTTGAAGAAGCCCTTCTCGTTGGCAAGATAGACCGACACAACGTCGGGCACGGGGAGGGCGCCGACCTTGATGGTGGTCTTCTCCAGGCCCTTGCTGTTGGCCGAGCTCTTCGCGGTCTCGCCGCCGCCTCCGCCGCAGCCGGCAAGGGTGAGCGCCAGAGCCACGCCGACGACAATGGCGTGACCGCGCATAGTGCGTGTCATGGGGGGGTTCTCCTACCAGGGGGAAGTTCCGGAGATCGGCACGGGATGCCGGGCGTGAAGCGTACCGGAGCCGTCTTCGGATCTACAGCGCTATGCCGCGTATATGTAGGTTTATCGCGAAAATATGACAAATCAGCGTTATAGATGTAAATCTAGAGATTAAGTACGTTTAGTGGTGATTTGTCCGTATTGGGACGGTGGTTGCGCTCCGTGTGCGGTGGCATGCGACGTGAAGGGAGTGCGATGTGGAACGGTTGAAAACCACCGAAACGTTGGCCTAAGTATGAGGTTTGTGCTCAAATTGGGCCTCGAACTTGCCTGCGATCACTCGTCCGCGTGACGAAGCCGCTGATTCCCCCCTGAAGCAGGCCATGGCGAGAGGTTGCCACCAGTGAGGACAACAACGACCGGCTCCGGTCGTGGCAGGGCTCCGGACGCCCCGGAAAAGGCCGCGGACGGCGAGGTGCAGCAGGCCCACGCGCCCAAGGCGGGCAGCCCGTTCGCCCTGCGCAACTGGCGCGTGCGTACCCGCCTCATCGCCCTCATCGCCATTCCCACGCTCGTAGCCGTCGTCCTCGGCGCCCTGCGGGTCACGACGTCGATCAGCAGCGCCCAGCAGTACCAGGACATCAGCAGCGTGGGGACCCTGGTCGCACAGCTCGGCGAGCTCTCCCGCGACCTCGGGCTCGAACGCGACCTGGCCACCCGCCACGTCGCCACCAACCGCGGATCCTCCGACGAGCAGCGGTTGAAGAGCCAGCACGAGATCGTCGACAAGCGCATCGCCGGCACCCTGGAGGCGGGCAAGAAGTCCGAAACGGCGCTGTCCGACCTCGGCAGGAAGTCCCTCGACCACATCCGGATCCGGCTCGGCCAGATCCCCACGATGCGCAAGGCCGTCGCCGAGACCAAGCTCGGCCCGCTGCCCACCAGCGAGAAGTACTCCGAGGTCATCGCCGAGCTGCTGCAGCTCTACGACGAGCTCGGCCAGGGCTCCACGGACGAGGAGATCATCGCCACCAGCGCGGCCCTGCGCGCCGTCGCCCGCGCCGAGGAGGAGGCCTCCAAGCAGCGCGGCCTGCTGACCAGCGCCCTGATCAGAGGCTCGTTCGAGGAGCCGGAGTACAACGCCTTCCTCGACGCCCGCTCCCGCCGCAGCAGCGAGCGCGACTCCTTCCGCGCCGTCGCCACGCCCGCGCAGCGCCAGTTCTACGACAACACCGTCGCCAGCCTGAAGATCGGCCGCGCCGAGTTCTACGCCAGCCGCGCGGTGCTGCTGCACAACGCCAACCAGTCACTGCGCCGGCTCGACACCTCGACCAGGGACGACACCGACCAGTGGTTCCAGTCCATCACGGAGACCGTCGAGCGCCTGCACACCGTGCAGAAGTCGCTGTCGGAGCAGATCGCCACCCGAAGCGCCGACATCGCCAGCAGCGACCGGCAGCTCGCCGCGATCAACATCGGCGTCGTGGTGGGTCTGCTCGTCCTGGTGCTCGCGATCACCGCCCTGATGGCCGGCTCGCTGGTACGCCCGCTGCGCCGCCTGCGCTCGGACGCCCTGAAGATCGCCGGCCAGACGCTGCCCGACCTGGTCAGGCAGCTGCGCAACACCGACGTCAGCCCGGAACAGCTCCAGGTCCCGCCGATCGAGGTCAACTCCAAGGACGAGATCGGTGAAGTCGCCCGCGCCTTCGACGAGGTCCACCGCGAAGCCGTCCGGCTGGCCGGTGAGGAGTCCAGGCTCCGCTCGAACGTCAACGCGATGTTCGTGAACCTGTCGCGGCGCAGTCAGACGCTGGTGGAGCGGCAGATCACCCTGATCGACGGTCTGGAGCAGGGCGAGCAGGACGAGCAGCGGCTCGGCAACCTGTTCAAGCTGGACCATCTGGCCACGCGTATGCGGCGCAACAGTGAGAACCTGCTGGTGCTGGCCGGTCAGGACCCGCCGCGGCGCTGGAGCCAGCCGGTCAAGCTGGTCGACGTCGCCCGCGCCTCCCTGTCGGAGGTCGAGAACTACGAGCGCGTCGTCCTGGAGGTCCCCGAGGGCGTCTCCATCGCCGGCCAGGCCGTCAACGACGTCATCCACCTGCTGGCCGAGCTCATCGAGAACGCGCTGTCGTTCTCCCCGCGCGAGACCCGCGTCCCCGTCTCCGGCAGCAGGATCGACGGCGGCGGGATCATGCTCTCCATCAGCGACTCCGGCATCGGCATGACCGGCGACGAACTGGTCCAGGCCAACGAGCGCCTGACCGACGCCCCCACCGTGGACGTGTCGGTCTCCCGCCGCATGGGCCTGTTCGTGGTCGCCAGGCTGGCCCACCGGCACGGCATCAGGGTGCAGCTGCGCCCGCACGGCTCCGGCGGCCTGACCGCCATGGTCCTCATCCCTGAGACGCTGCTCGGCGCGCAGCCCGTCGCGGTCGCCGGCGCGGGCGGCAACACCGCCGCCACGACCTCCCGCGAGGACGCCTTCGCCGCCTCCCAGCCCGCCGCCGGGGCCCAGCAGTGGCCCAGCGCGTCGGGCTTCGGGCTCGCCCCCGGGCACCCGTCCTACCCGTCGTACCCGTCCGAGCCGGCCGGCGGGTCGTGGCCGTCGGTGCCGAGCTCGCTGCCGTCCTCGATGTCGTCCTCCATGCCGTCCGCGATGCCGCAGTGGCCCTCGACGGAGTCGACGAACACCGGCTCCGACTGGCTGCCGGACTCGTCGTCCGACGTCTGGGTGTCCTCGCGCGGGCCGGTCACCGGGGAGCACGCGCCGCCGCAGCGCGGCCTGCCCCCCGAGGAGCCCCGCCCCTGGTCGGCTCCGCCGCAGGAGACGCCGTCCGCGTCCCCGTACGACTACCCCGAGACCGAGTCGGCGGCGACCGGCCCGATCCCCGTCGTCAAGCCCGCCTCCGGCGGGGACGAGTATCTGCCGATATTCGCCGCGGTGGAGTCGGCCTGGTTCGACCAAGGCGAGCCGAGCGCCACCTGGGGCTCGGCCAAGGCCGACGCCGGCTGGAACGCGGCGGCGTCCGTGGTGGAGCCCGTACGCGACGGCTCGACGGCGGCCGGGCTGCCCAAGCGGGTGCCCAAGGCCAACCTGGTGCCCGGATCGGCGGACACGGCGTCCGCGCCCAAGGGCGTGGCTCCCATGCCGTCGGTCTCGCCGGACCGGGTGCGCAGCAGGTTGTCGAGCTTCCAGCAGGGTTTCCGAGCAGCGCGTGACGACATCAGCGAGGGCAGGACATACCAATCCGGTCCTAGGAACGACAGTAGGGAGGAGGGCGCGTGAATGACCTGAGCCACGCGGCACGCGGAGTCGACTGGTTGATCACCGACTTCGTCAGTACCGTCCCGGGGGTCGCGCACGCGGTGGTCGTGTCATCCGACGGGTTGCCGCTCGCGGCGTCGTCGGGTTTTCCGGCTGACCGGGCTGATCAGCTGGCTGCCATCGCGTCGGGACTGGTGAGTCTCACGCAGGGTGCGGCCAGGGTGTTCGAGGGTGGTGCGGTCAACCAGACGATCGTGGAGATGCAGCGGGGGCTGATGCTGATCATGTCGATCAGCGA